>JAFGVI010000124.1 GCA_016938065.1 Deltaproteobacteria bacterium
CAAGTCGCAGGAGTTCCGGGTGCGCAAGGGGCCGGTGTTCACCCACCTCTTGCTCGCCGACGAGATCAACCGGGCCCCGGCCAAGGTTCAATCAGCCCTGCTTGAGGCGATGTCGGAAAGACAGATCAGCGTCGGCCGCAAAACCCACTATCTGCCCAGCCTCTTCATGGTCATGGCCACCCAGAACCCGATCGAACAGGAGGGCACCTACCCGCTGCCCGAAGCCCAGCTCGACCGTTTTCTCATGCAGGTCAACGTTGACTACCCCGACTATGAGAGTGAAAAGCTGATTTTAGCTTTGGCCCGGCGGGAAGCCCTGAGCGGACTTGAAAAAAAGAGTACCCCGACCGCCATTCTGACGCCGGCGGCAATTGTTGAAGCCCGGCGCGCGGTCCTTGACCTGCACATGGCGGAACCTTTGCAGGAGTATATCGTCCGGCTCATCCTCGCTACCCGCAACCCCCGGAGCTGCGGCGAGAAGATGGGGCGCTGGATCGAATACGGCGCCAGTCCGCGGGCGACGATCGCTCTGGATCGCTGCGCCCGGGCCCACGCCTGGCTCCAGGGCAAAACCTATGTCACCCCGGAAAACATTCAGGCCGTTATTCATGATGTCCTGCGCCACCGTCTGATTCTGACCTTTGAAGCCGAAGCTGAAGGCATCACCCGTCAGGATGCCATCGACGAACTCTTGCGCCTGATCCCGGTTCCCTGAGCAGACTATGCGCTTTTCCAGGATTTTCCGCAAACCGCGGGCGACTACGAGCAACGGCATCACCTGCACCACCGAAGAGCTGCTTGATCTGCGCCACACGGCCCGATCTTTAATCGGCAGGAGCAATCAGAAAGCGTACTCGATCATGGCCGGCAGTACCATCTCCAAGTTTCGCGGCCGCGGCATGGACTATGTTGAATCGCGCATCTACACCCCCGGCGACGATATTCGCAGCATCGACTGGCGGGTTACGGCGCGCAGCGGCAAAACCCACACCAAACTCTATGCCGAAGAGCGTGACCGCCCGATCATGACCCTGGTCGATTTCAGCCCCTCGCTCTATTTCGGCACGAAAGAGGCGTTCAAATCGGTCATCGCCGCCCGGCTCGCCGCCACCATCGCCTGGACCGCGGCCTTTAACAGCGACCGTATCGGCGGGATTCTCCTGACCCCGCAAGAGAGATTTGAACTACGTCCGCGGGCTGGTCGCAAAGGGGTGCTGACCCTGATTCATGCCCTCGTTAAAGCGACCCAAACCCCGGCCACAGAAAATGGCAACGCTGCTTTAGATCAGGTTCTCCATCACGGCCTGCGCACTATCCGCCCCGGCAGCCGGATCTTTCTGATCAGTGATTTTTATCAGCTGGACCAGAACCTGGAGCGGAACTTGAGCCGCCTGCGGCGCCATAATGATCTGATCCTCTGCCAGATTATTGATCCTCTGGAACTTGAGCCCCCCCCGCCGGGCCTCTATAACATCAGCAACGGCCGCGATCAGGCCCGGCTCGACACCAAAATCGAGAACGTCCGTCAGGCTTACAGGGAAAAATTTAATGCCCGGCGGGAGAACCTGGGGCGTATTGCCGCTAACCTCAAAACCCCTTACCTCAAAGTGGTCTCCGGCGATGATATCGCGGGCGTCATGCGCCGCGGTTTAAGCCTCAGACGCGGTAGTGGACTCGCATGAACCCAACCCTGCCCAACCCGCAAAGTTCGCCTGATCCTCTGGCCGGCCTGCGCGACATTCATCTGCCGCCGGCGCCGGGCTGGTGGCCGCCGGCCCCGGGCTGGTGGCTGATCGCCCTTTTTCTGCTCACGTTAACCCTTTTTATCCTCTATAAGTGGCACCGGCGCCGGCTGCGGCAACGACCGATTAAACTCGCCCTCACAGAGCTCGCCCGGCTCGATTTAAAGAGCACCGATCCCATCCGCAAAACCGAGGTGCTGCAGGAACTTTCGGCCCTGCTCCGGCGCTTTTCGATAGTATTTTTCCCACAGAAAGCAGTCGCCGGGCTCTGCGGCCAAGCCTGGCTTGATTTTCTTAAAGAGGAGTTCGCCCAAGCTGGAACAAAGAAACAGTTCAGCGATCAAGACCTTCTCCCCCTGATTGAAGAGAGCTACGCCCCCCAAAGTGACACCGACCTTGAGGCCCTCGGTCGCATTGTCGCCGACTGGTTCTCAGCCCAGAAGAAAAAAACCAGGGAGCGGCCATGATCGAATTTGCCTGGATACGGCTTTTTTATGCCCTGCCGCTGCCTTTAATTATCTACCTGCTCCTGCCCCGCGCCCGCACCACTTCCGGCCTGGCCTTAAAGATCCCTTTTTTTGCCGAAGTCGCCGGCTTCCGCCAGAAAACCTCAGCTCAGGGTTCGCGCTGGCTCGGCCTGCTGGCGCTGACGGCCTGGCTGCTGCTGGTTATCGCCGCCGCCCGGCCGCAATGGATCGGCGAACCTATGAGTACGCCGATCAGCGGGCGCGATCTTCTTCTGGCGGTCGATATCTCCGGCAGTATGCAGGTCAAGGATATGGAGCTCAACCAGGAGCCGGTGGATCGTTTAACCATGATCAAAGATGTGGCCGGAAAATTTATCGAACGTCGCCAGGGCGACCGCATCGGCCTGATTCTCTTCGGCAGCCGGGCCTATCTGCAGGCGCCGCTCTCTTTGGATCGCAAAACCATAAACCAGTTGCTGCAGGAGGCTCTGATCGGCATTGCCGGTGAAAAAACCGCGATCGGCGACGCTCTGGGCCTCGCCGTCAAACGCCTGCGCCAGCGACCGGGCCAGCGAAAAGTCCTGATTCTCCTGACCGACGGCGCCAATACAGCCGGCGCCATCGAGCCCCTGAAAGCGGCCGAACTGGCAAAAGAGATCAAGCTTTCGATCTACACCATCGGGGTCGGCGCCGACCGCATGCTGGTCAACAGTTTTTTCGGCAACCGCGTCGTCAACCCCTCGGCCGATCTCGATGAAGCAACCCTGCAGAAAATTGCCGAGCTCACCGGCGGCCGCTATTTCCGGGCCCGCGAAAGCCAGGATCTCGAAAAGATCTACGCCCTGCTCGATCAACTTGAACCGGTGGTCAGCGAAGATCAGAACCTGCGCCCGATTCGCGAACTCTTTTTCTGGCCCTTAGGAGCAGCCTTGCTGCTGGCTTTTCTCCGGCTCGGCTTAAGCCTGAAAAAGCGTACTTAATTTTGGCATAGCTCTTAACTCAGGAATCGTTTTCCATAATGAACCTGCATGATTTTCATTTTCTACGGCCCTGGTGGCTGCTGGCTCTGCCGGCCGGCCTTTTGCTGCTGGCCGGCCGCAAACGGCGCGACCCCGGCAAAAGCCAGTGGCATAAAGTCTGCGACAGCCACCTGCTCAAACATCTTCTCGTCGGTGAAGCTCAGGTTGAGCAGAAACGTATCTATTGCGGCCTGCTGCTGATGCTCGCCCTGGCGTCTCTGGCTTTGGCGGGCCCCGCCTGGGAACGTCGGCCGCAGCCACTTTTTCGCGCCGCCAGCGGCCGCGTCATTGTCCTTGATCTCTCTCTTTCGATGGATACGCCCGACATTACACCATCACGCCTGAGCCGGGCCCGTTATAAAGCGATCGACCTGATCAAAGCCGGCGTCGGCCGGGAACAGGGACTGGTGGTTTTTGCCGGTGACAGTTTCATCGTCACCCCGCTCACCGATGACCAGGCGACCCTGCTCAACCTTCTGCCCGGCCTTTCCACCGGCACGGTGCCGGTGCAGGGCAGTCGGGCCGACCGGGGACTGGAAAAAGCCGGGGAACTGCTTGAACGGGCCGCTATTAGGCAAGGGCAGATCATCCTCCTGGCTGATGATGCCGACGCCCGGACTATTACCGCCGCCGGAGAACTGAGAAAAGCCGGGCAGCGCATCGACGTTATCGCTGTCGGTACAGAAAACGGAGCGCCGGTTCCTCTAGCCGACGGCAGCTATCTGAAAAACGGCGAAGGACAGATTGTGGTTCCGGTTCCCGCCTTTGACCAGTTACAGGCCGTGGCCAAGGCCGGAGGCGGTATCTATCTCAAGATTGACGACCCGGCCGAAGCCTTTCAGCCCTTAAACCAGAACTCTGCTCTCTTTCCTGAAAACAAAAGCCAAAGTGAGCTCACCGGCGATCAATGGCTCGACCGCGGCCCCTGGCTGCTGCTGCCTCTGCTCTTTCTGGCCGCCCTCTGCTTTCGCAAGGGCTGGCTTCTCCTTATCCTGATAACCCTTTTTATCAATCCCGCCCCCGCCGCGGCTCAGGATTGGGAACAGCTCTGGCACAATCTCTGGCAGCGCCCGAGCCAGCAGGCGGCCAAAGCCTTCAACGAAAAAGATTTCGCCAAGGCCGCACAATTAAGCCGGGATCCCGACTGGCAGGCCGCGGCCGACTACCGGGCCGGTAAATTCAAAGAAGCGGCCGCCGCTCTGGAAAAACGCGCCTCGGCTCAAGCCCAATATAACCGGGGTAACGCTCTGGCCCGAGCCGAAAAGCTTGAAGAAGCCCTCAAAGCCTACGACCAGGCCCTACAGAATGACCCGAACTTGGAGGATGCCCGTTTCAATCGCGATCTGGTTGAAAAAGTTATAAAGGAGCAGCAACAGCAGAATTCACAGGATTCCCAGAAGTCCCAGAACGACGATTCTGCAGAAAACAATCAGGAAAACCAGGATCAACAAAAGCAGGATCAGCAACAGCAGGACCAAGAGAGCCAGGAGCAGCAAGGTCAGCAATCCGACCAGAACTCCAAGGGCCAGAACTCGAAAAATCAGGAGACAAAAAGCCAGAACTCCCCAAAGCAGAGCTCCCCAGAACAGAGCTCTCAAGAGCCGACACAGCAGCAGAAACAACCGGAAAAAGAGCCGGAAAAAGCCGAGACCGACAACCCCGCCGAGCAAGCGAACGCCGATAGTGCCAAAGCCAGCACATCTCCGGAAGAAAAAGCACAAAAGCCTGAGACAGCTAAGGATGAAGCCCGGCAGGCAGTCGGCCAAGAAAAAAAAGAGCCGGAAAAGGAGCAGCCGGAAAACCAGGCCGTCGGGGTGGAAAATGACGAAAAACCGCTCGATGCCAAAGAGCAGGTTTTAGAACAGTGGCTGCGCCGGGTGCCGGATGATCCGCAAGGCCTTCTGCAAAGAAAGTTTCTCTATCAGTATCGTGACCGCCAGAACCGCTCGCAGGGAAATAAAGATTGGTAAAATTACGAATTACGAATTGCGATTTAAAAAGATTTAACTTTCTGAATAATTTTTCTGGTAAGCCTATGCAACCACAACCCCTGATTACAAAGTTTCTCTTTTTTACCCTCTTAACCCTGGCTCTGGTCACCCTCATGCCGCTTACCGGTCAGGCTGAGGTCAGAGCTCGGCTGGATCGGCAGAGCATCAGTTTGGATGAAACTGTCAATCTCATCATCGAAGCCGACGGCGCCCTTAATACTATTGCCTCGATTGATACCAGTGCCCTGGAAAAAGATTTTTCAGTTAGCAACAGCTCCACGAGCAGTAATATTCAGATTATCAACGGCTCCAGTAAAGCCACCAAAACCTGGACGATTGAGCTTGAGCCGAAAAAAACCGGCAATTTTACCATTCCTCCCTTCACCATCGGCGGCGAAAAAACTGCCGCTTTGAGCCTTGCCGTCACCCCCCCGGCACCCCCGATGCCGATGACCGGCTCCGCCGGAACCCTGCCGGATGTTTTCATTGAAGTTACGCCGGAGATGGATACCCCGGCCTACATTCAGGGTCAGATTACGATCAGTGTCAAGCTCTTTATCAAGGGGCAACTGCGCCTGACCGAAGCCTCACTGGAAGAACCGGCCCTGGAACACGCCAACATCATCAAACTCGGTGACGACCGGCGCTATCAGAGTCGTAAAAACAATACCGGCTACCAGGTGATTGAGCGTAAATATGCGATTATCGCGGAAGAGGGCAGCGAGCTGACAATCCCCCCGCTGCTCTTTCAGGCGATCAGCCTGGACAACAGCAGTCGCCGCTTTCCGGCCGACCCTTTTTTTGACCGCTTTTCCGGTCGCGGCCAACGCCTGCGGGCCCGCAGTCAGGAGCTTAAAATTGCTCTGATGCCGATCCCCGGGGAGTTCAAAGGCAAGATCTGGCTGCCGGCAAGAGATGTGAAGATCACGGAAAAACTGGAGGGCGAGAACGAGCTTAAAGTCGGTGAACCCCTGACCCGCACAATCGAAATCACAGCTACCGGGGTAACCGCCGAACAGCTGCCGGCCATCAAAACGCAAGCCCCGGACGGCGCTAAAATCTATCTTGATCAGGCCGAACATCAGACCGAAAATGACGGCAATCTGCTGCATGCCGTAAAACGCCAGGCCATGGCTTTTATTCCCTCGCGCGAGGGCCTGTTCACCCTGCCCGCAGTGACAATCGACTGGTGGGATGTGATCAACAATAAACCGCGGCAGGCAGTGCTTCCGGCCCGCCGGATCAGAGTTACCCGGGCCAACGACAGTGCCGCGGCCCCACCTTTGCCCAGTCCCAAAGGAGCGGCGGGAAGCCCCGCCGTAACCACCCCGGACAAAACTGCCCCGACCCCAAACATTTCAGGTGAAGAATCGACCCCGTCCACGACGACACTCTCCGGCGACCTTAGAATCTGGCAGGCTCTCTGCGGTCTCCTCCTCGGCGCCTGGCTTATCACTCTGCTGGCTTGGCGCCTGAGTCTGCGGCGGCGCCTGGTAAAAGAGCCTACCCTTCGCAAAAACGAAGCCGGAAACCAAGTCCCCGCCACTCGGGAGATGATCAAAAAAGCCTGCCTCGACAATAATCCCCGGGCGACCCAGCAGGCCCTGCTTAACTGGGCGGCGGCCAACTGGCCGCAAAACCCACCCACCAACCTCAGAAATCTCACCCTGCGCCTGGACCATCTAAACTCCAATCCAGACATAAATAAGGTCTTGACAAACCTCGAAGAAACCCTCTATAGCCCTGAGGGAACTGCTGAAGAAAAAAACTGGAACGGCGCTTATTGCTGGCAGAAAATTTCCCCTGTGCTTCAGCCTGAAAAAGCGGGAAAGCCCTCACGCCGCCCCCGGAAAGAGCTCCCCCCTCTCTATCCGCCGGACTCCTGAGCGAAAAAACCGGCAAAGGCACCGCCAGAATCAAGAAGAACTCTTTAAAACGGAGTATTTTCAATGCAGACTTTTTTTGCCCCAGCCGAAAGAACCAAGGAGAAAGAACTCACCTTTGAAATTGAAACGGTGCGGGAGAGTTCAATCATCTCCGGGTTACTTCATTCAGTCGGCGGATTGCTGGCGATTCTTGACGAGCGGCGTCAGATTCTGGCAGTCAATGATTCATTCCTGCAGAAACTCGGCATTTCCGATGCCGACAAGGTTTTGGGACTGCGGCCCGGAGAAGCCCTGCGCTGTATTCATGCTGAAGAAGAGCCGCATGGCTGCGGCACCACCAAGTACTGCTCAACCTGCGGCGCCGCAATCGCCATTGTCACCAGCCTAAAAGATAATCAGGCAACTGAACGAATTTGCGCGCTGAGCGCCGAAAGAGGGAATGAAAATGTCGACCTCGCCCTTTTAGTTCGTTCACATCCGATTATCATTGAAAACCGCCGCTTTCTCCTGCTTTTTCTCCAGGATGTTACAAAACAGGAACAGCGCGCCGCTCTGGAAAGAACCTTTTTCCATGACATCAATAATGTGCTCAGTTCCCTGCTGGGAGCCACGGAACTCCTGCGAGAAGAGTATCAGCAATCCGAACTGGTTAACATAGTCTATCAGTCGGCCCTGTGTTTACAGAGAGAGATCGCCATCCAGCAGTGTCTTGTGAAAAACGAGTGTGCTATCTATGAACCGTTCTGGCAGGAATTGAATGTTGGCAAGATTCTGCATAATGTAGAATCTTTCTTCAAACAGCATGCTGCGGCCCATAATAAAGAGTTAAATCTGCACTTTGACGATACCGACTTTCTCATTGACAGTGACCACTCACTGGTTATGCGAGTGCTCTGCAACATGGTCACCAATGCTCTCGAAGCCAGTCCGAAAAATGGTGTGGTCGATATCTGGGCAGAAGATAAGGCTTCGACCGCTGTTTTCTGCGTCCATAACCAGCAGGTGATCCCCGAGAATGTGGCTTTAAGAATATTTCAAAGAAATTTCAGCACCAAGGGGGAAGAGGGCCGGGGTGTGGGGACTTTTTCAATGAAACTGTTCGGCGAAAAAATTCTCAAAGGCAAAGTAACGTTCAGTACCGCCGCCGACACCGGTACCACCTTCAGATTGGCTCTGCCGGTCAGAAGAGTGACATAAAAAACCGCAGCCACGGATCCCGCTGGGGTTGTCCTTGGCTGCGGTTTAAAACAACCTCAACTCTTCTGCAGCAGTCTAACCGAAAAGTTTTTCCGCTCCGGCATAGACCTCTTCGACTTTTAACGCTGCCGCCGCATGCCCGGGATGTTTTGCCGGATTCCAGTTTTTCATATCGTCAAAGATTTCACCTTCCCGAGAATATTCAATGGTTCCCTTAGCCTGATAGGACTTGCCTTCTTTGGTGATAAAAAGGACTGAGCCTTTGCTGCCGGAGAGAATATTTTTTCTGGTTTTATCGAAATAATTATCGGCAATGACGATCAGATCCTCACCGTACCTGGCAACACAGGTGATATAGACGGCATTGGGTACACCATCCTTGTCAACCGTCGTCAAAATGATTCTATCCTCTCGATTTGCCCAAGCCTGGTTTACAATTTCCGGTATTTTTGCCATAATTTACTACTCCTTGCTGAAATGTTTAATGGATCATTTAATTGACCAGGAGCCTGCCGCCCAGAACCTGCTGGACTTTGGCGGCAAGTTCATGGGCTGAAAACGGTTTCTGCAGGAACGTCCGATTTTGGTCAAGCACCCCGTAATGAGCGACCGCATTACCTGTATAACCCGACATGTAAAGCACTTTAAGCTGCGGCAGCCGCCGGCGAATAGTGTTTGCAACCTCCGGCCCGGCCAGCCCCGGCATGATGACATCGGTAAGCAGCAGATCCGGTTGCAGCCCCTCCTCCACCAGACCAATGGCGGCACTGCCATCCGCCGCGACACTGACCCGGTAACCCAGCCGCGACAGTACCTTTTCCGCCATCCGACGCAGTTCCTTTTCATCCTCAACTACCAGAATATGCTCTCCGGAACCATTCTGCACCGTGACACTCGCCACGGGCTGAGAGCCGTTTTCAAGCTCACTCTCTACCCGGGGAAAGTATATCTTAAAGGTAGAACCGTGTTCAGGCTCAGAATAGACCCAGATATAACCGCCGGACTGTTTGACAATACCATAAACCGTCGCCAGCCCGAGACCGGTGCCTTCGCCCTGTTTTTTCAAGGTAAAGAAAGGCTCGAAAATTTTTGCCTGAGTATCCTGATCCATGCCGCAGCCGGTATCGGTCAACGACAGTCTGACATAGCAGCCGGCCGGAATCATCTTTGCGTGTCTCTTACAGTAGAGGTCGTCGAGCTCAACATTGGCGGTTTCAATAATCAGGCGTCCACCCTCAGGCATCGCATCCCGGGCGTTGACGGCCAGATTGACAATCACCTGTTCAAGCTGACCGGGATCGGCCTTAACCGGGGCCAGTCCCTCCTCAAGGAGCAGTTCAACCGCAATATTTTCACCGATCAGTCGCTGCAGCATTTTGTTGAGGTTGCTGATCAGATCATTGAGCGAGAGAACCTTGAGCTGCTGGGTCTGTTTACGGCTGAACACCAGCAGCTGACGGGTCAGAGCCGCAGAACGTCGACCCGCCTCCAGAATCTGCACAACATCCTCACGCAAGGGATCTTCGGGTTGCAGCTCATCCAGCAGAGCCTCGCCATGCCCGAGAATGATGGTCAGCATATTGTTGAAATCATGTGCCACCCCGCCGGCCAGACGACCGATGGCATCCATTTTCTGGGCCTGCAGAAGCTGAGTCTGTAAATTTTTCCGTTCCTCCTCGACCTTTTTATACTCCGTAATGTCACGATAGATCGTCATCTTGGAGATGGTACCGTCGGGATGAAAGATCGGCGAACTGCTGACCAGAAAATTACGGTTATCCAGCGGGCTGAGAACTTCATCTATAGACGGCAGTCCTTGTTTGACCTGTTCGTAAGAGCACCAGGGACAGCGCTCCGGCAGAGCGTTGATCGCCTGATAACAGAGTTCGCCGGTCGCATCCCGGCCCACACGTTCTATCATCGCCGGATTCATATAGCCCACCCGAAAATCGGGACTGCAGATATAGGTCGGCTCGCGCATGGCCTCCATCATGGAGCGATATTTCTCTTCACTTTCACGCAGACGCTCCCGGGTTTTCCGCGCTTCCAGCACCTGTCTGATCGTATGCGGCAACTGGGCAATATGCTGGGGTGACTTGATGACATAGTCATCGGCACCCTGTTTTAACGCCTTGACCGCAATCTCTTCCGAACCGGTGCCGGTAACCACAATGACCGGGACTTCGGGCCGCCTTTTCTTAACTTCACGAATAACTTCGAGACCTTCGAAACCGAGAATATTAAAGTCGCTCAGGACGACATCAAAGTCGGCTTCAATCAGAAACTGAGCAAAACTCTCTCGGCTGTCGGCCTCGACCATGACAAACCCCCGGCTCTCCTTTTCCAGCGCATGCCGGATAAGAGCGCGGTCGTGGATTTCGTCGTCAATACAAAGAACCCGAATAATCTCCATCGGCTGTTTTTCCTTTGCCATAAATCTGTGGGAGATTGGCATTTAATCAGTCGTCGTTGGGAGCATTAATATTAAGCGTCAGCCAATATTCGCACAGACTTTCAACGACCTCAAGAAAACCGGAAAACGTAATCGGCTTGACCAGATAGCTGTTGACCCCGTTATCGTAGCTTGTAATCCGATCCTGCTGTTCCTTGGAGGATGTCAGAATAATTACCGGAATACGTTTGAGTTTCGGAGTCTGCTTGATGGTTTGCAGGACATCAAGGCCGCTGATCCCGGGCAGTTTGATATCGAGCAGAATAAAATCCGGCAGCGGGGCGTAAACCCTGTCCTGAAAACGACCGCGGCCAAAGAGGTAGTCAAGAGCCTCCTCCCCGGTCTGCACCACATGAACTTCGTTGTCAAGCCGGGTTTCGCGGAAGGCATCAAGGGTCAGTTCGATATCCATCCGCTCATCTTCGACCAGCAGAATCATAGCTTTCTTTTTCATGCCATGCCCCCTTTTATTCTCTCCTCCGGACTTTTCGTCGGCAGGCGCACCCAGAAAACACTGCCCTGGCCCGGTTCCGATTTGACCCCGACACTGCCGCCAAGCAAGGCCGCAGCTTTTTTGACCATCGCCAGACCGATTCCGGTTCCCGGATAATCATCGCGATTATGCAGACGCTGAAAAAGGTTGAAAATCTTATCCTGCAGTTCCGGAGCTATACCAAGACCATTATCGGCCACCTCAATCACGGACCAGCCGGCAGAACTCGCCCCAGCCCTGACTTCAATCCGCACCACGCCCTCACGACAATGGTATTTTAAGGCGTTATCCAGCAAATTAACAAAGATCTGAAAAAGCAGGGTGGAGGTGCCCCAGACCACCGGCAGGACGGGCTGGACAATAATTTCAGCCTGATCACTTTCCCTTTCAAAACCGGCAAGAACTTCCGCCATAAGGCCGGAAAGGTCTACGAGCCGGGCGGGCACCCCCTCGCGGCCGAGTCGCGAATAGGTCAGGAGATCGGTGATCAGTTCCCCCATCCGCTGGCTCGCCTCTATAATATTATCAAAATAGTGCTGCCCTTCCGGGTTAAGATTTTGCCGGTGGCGACGGCCGATAATCTCGGCAAAACCGGAGATGGCCCGCAGCGGTGCCCGCAGATCATGAGAAACTGAATAGACAAAAGACTGCAACTCCTGATTGGCTTCGAAAAGTTCCGCCGTGCGCTGTGCCACCCGCAGTTCAAGTTCCGCGGCCAACTGCCGCAACTCCTCTTCCGCCTGACGGCGCTCGGTTATGTCGATGCCGAAAGAGATGGTGTGCAACTCCCCGTCGGCATTATGTAAAAGCTTATTCTGCCAGACGATATAGTGCTCTGCGCCGCTTTTGGTAAGAATCGGATTTTCAAAAACCTTTGGGAAAAGGCCACGCTCGGTAATTTTGGTAAACTCCTCCCAGACATAAGGGTAACTCTTTTTGGGCACCAGGGTCAGAAACCAGTTGTGCCCCTGCAATTCACTCTGACGATAGCCGGTAATCTCCTCGGCCGCAGCATTCAGGCGCACCACCGCACCGCTACTGTCAAGTTCAACAAAAATCACATTCGCGGTCGCAATCAGATTCTCAGCAAAGTCACGGGCCTGTTTCAGCGCCGCTTCAGACTGCAGTCTCTGGCTGATATCAACGGAGACGCTGAGCAGACAGGCCTCACCCTGCAGGGTGATGGCTTCGGCCGCAAAGAGCAGCTGACGCAGCTCCCCGCTGCGAAGACGGGTCGGCATTTCCAGACCCGTGACCCGGCCTTGCGTACGCAGTCGCTCAAGCATCTGCGCACGACCATCGGGATCGGCCCAGAACTGCATCTCGGTCGTCGTCCGCCCCAGCAACTCATCCCGGGCATAGCCGGTAAATTCCGAGAAAACCTGATTAACATCAACAAAGCGGCCCTCTGCCTGAGTCGTAATCGAAAAGAGCAGAGGGCTTAAACGGAAAGCCTTGGAAAACTTTTCCTCACTTTCGCCAAGCTCCCGTTCGGTAATAATCCGTCGCTGCTCATTAATCATAAGCTGGCCGAGTACCAGGGTAGCGAGCGGAAAAATCAGCATCACCGGCAACCAGATGCGGGCAATCGCGGCAACGCCTACAGGCCAGGGTAAAAAGAGCTGGCAGGCCAGCATCACCAGATGCGAGACAAGGCCTAAAGCATAAAGCGCGAAGAGGTTCATGCTCTCAGGCCGGTTTTTACAGAGCCGGCGCGCACCGAGCCCGACCAGGGCACAGCCGACAATCGTCGCCAGTCCGGCCCAGACCCCGATCCCGCCGAGAAAAAACCGGTATGCCCCCGCGATCAGCGCCGCCACCCCGGCTCCGCCGGCACCAGCGAAAAGTCCGGCCAGGGTCAGAATAATGGAGCGTCCGTCGTAAATAATCCCCGGCGCGTAATGTAACGGCAGGTTCATACCGACCCCGGCCACGATGCCGAAAAGTAGCCCCGTGACCAGCCGCGGCCAGAGCAAGCTATTGCGCCAGTGCCGGGCAATCAGGCTGTAGAGGGTGGAGAGGGCAACCAGCAGGGCGACGTTATGAATAAATTCAAGATACAAAGACACGCCCCCCTCTGCAGAGATTTTAAACTCCGTAAAGCAACCGACATCTGATGTGTAGATAGTTTTTCAAGTTCTGTCAAGATATCTCGGGAAAGAGAACTCAGTTTGCCCCGATCCAGACAGGCCTGCAAGGCCTAAGATCTAGCACATTTCATCTTCTGCATAGGCCACCGACCGCAGTATCAGACCATGGGCCGGAGCCGTGATGCCGGCGGCGCTGCGGCGGCGGGCGCTGATAATGGCGCTCATCTCGGACGGTGCCGACTTTCCGCGGCCGAAATCGACCAGCGTACCGACGATGATGCGGACCATGTTCTTGAGAAAACCATTACCTTTGATAAAAAAGAAGAGAGAGAAACCCCGCCGACACCAGCGCGCCTGCAGAATAGTGCGCTCACTGGTGAGGGTTTTACCGTCGGCGGCTTTAAAGGAGAGAAAATCATGACGACCAACCAGCAAAGCCGCCGCCTGATTCAGAGCCTTCAGATCTAAAGGCTGATGAATATGCCAGGCATAACGCCGCAGGAAAGGGTTGGCCTGAGGCGCGTTGTCAATAATGTAGAGGTAGGTTTTGCTGCGAGCTGATTTACGGGCGTGAAAAGCGGGCCCCATCTCTTCAACCCGGCGCACCCTGATATCGGCCGGCAGCAGACTGTTGAAAGCACCCTGAATCCGCTCCGGGGCCAGCCGGCCGCCATAAGACCAGGAAGCCACCTGGCCCCAGGCATGCACCCCGGCGTCGGTCCGCCCCGAACCTGCCATCAACTGCTGCTCCCCGGTAAACCGCCGGGCTGTTGTCTCCAGCTCTTCCTGAATGGTCAGACCGTTGGGCTGCACCTGCCAGCCGTGATAAGCCGTACCATCGTAGGCAATCGTCAGCTTGAGGGTGCGGGAGGGCAAGGCCATTTAACAATCAGGGCGCCGTCGCGCTGATTTCGAGAATAGTATAATTCTTCTGACCGGCCGGCAGCTGCAGCAGGACATCGTCGTCGACCTCCTTGCCGAGCAGGGCCCGGGCCAGAGGAGCGGCAATCGACAGGCGCCCCTGTTCGACATCAGCCTCATCCTCGCCCACCAGCTGATAGATCTTCTCTTCGCCGCTCTCCTCATCAACGAGCGTGACAAAAACCCCGAACCGGACCTGATCGAGAGAGGCCATCTGGGTCGGATCGATAATTTCGGCCCTAGTGAGCCGCTCACTGAGATAGTTGATGCGCCCTTCGACAAAAGACTGGCGATTTTTGGCTGCGTCATATTCGGCATTTTCACTTAAATCGCCATGGTCACGAGCCTCGGAAATATCACGAATTATCTGCTGCCGTTCTACGGTTTTTAACTGATTCAGTTCCGCTTTAAGTTTTTTGTAGCCGTCCGGGGTGAACGGCACCTTTCCCATACTGCACATTAAAATGACTCCGTCTTGAATTCAATAAAAATTGTCAAAAGTTAAATATTACCTCTAGCCGGCCAGGTAGTCCTGCAGTGCCTGCAGGGTAACCTGCCGGCAGCTTAACGCGGCAATCGCCGAAGCTGCGGCCTGAGCCCCCGGCAGAGTGGTGAAATAGGGAATGCCGTTATCCAGGGCAACCCTTCGAATATAAAGAGAATCTTCACGCGAGCGGGCATCACCCGGCAGATTGATGACCATATCAATCTCGCCATTGAGCACCAGGTCGATAGCGTTGGGACGACCCTCTTTCTGTTTTTTGATCATGCGATTGTCAAGACCTAGCTCGCTTAAGGCTCGCGCCGTCCCCGAGGTTGCGACAAAAGTGAAACCGGCCTGAGCCAGAGGTTCGACCAGCTGCTGCAGACCGGTTTTATCGCTCATACTTAAAAAGACCGCCCCCCTCTTCGGCAGCGGATTACCGGCCGCCTCCTGAGCTTTGGCAAAAGCTAAAGGAAAATCAAGATCAATGCCCATAACCTCGCCGGTTGATTTCATCTCCGGTCCGAGCAGGGTATCAACCCCGGGGAATTTGAGAAAGGGAAAAACCGCCTCTTTAACGGCACTCCAGGAGGGCCGATAATTCTCTACAACCCCCAACTCGGCCAGCGTTTTACCGGCCATCACCCGAGCCGCAATCGCGGCCAGGGGCAGGCCCGTGGCTTTGCCGACAAAGGGCACGGTCCGGGAGGCCCGGGGATTGACTTCGATAATATAGATCTCATCATCCTGCACGGCAAACTGCACGTTCATCAGCCCTTTGACATCAAGTTCAAAAGCCATGGCCCGCGTCTGCCGGGCGATTTCCGTAATAATTTCATCGGAAAGTGAATAGGGCGGCAGCGAACAGGCGGAATCGCCGGAATGAATCCCGGCCTTCTCGATATGCTCCATAATGCCGCCGATAACAACCTCTACTCCGTCGCAAACGGCATCGACATCAACCTCAACCGCATTATTGAGAAATTTATCGATCAGAACCGGATGATCGAAAGAGACATCGACCGCTTTCTGCATATAGCCTTTGAGGGATTCGCTGTCGAAGACAATCTCCATGCCGCGCCCGCCCAGCACATAGGAGGGCCGCACCAGAATCGGATAACCGATACGCTCGGCAATCGCCACCGCTTCGTCTACCGAAGTGGCTGTATCGTTAGCCGGCTGCTTGAGCTCCAGCTTTTCAAGAAACTGCTTGAAACGGCGCCGATCTTCGGCCCGGTCGATACTGTCGGGCGAGGTGCCGAGAATCGGTACGCCGGCCTGTTCGAGACCGGCCGCCAGTTTCAACGGGGTCTGACCGCCGAACTGAACGATGACGCCATAGGGTTTCTCAACCTCGACAATCTGCAGAACATCTTCATGGGTCAGAGGTTCAAAATAGAGCCGGTCCGAGGTATCGTAGTCGGTACTGACGGTCTCCGGATTGCAGTTGACCATGATCGTTTCGTAACCGTCTTTAGTCAGAGCAAAGGCACAGTGAACACAGCAGTAGTCAAACTCAATACCCTGGCCGATACGGTTGGGACCACCCCCTAAAATGATAACCTTCTTCCGCTCCGTCGGCCGGGTCTCATCTTCAGCTTCATAGGTGGAATAGAAATAGGGGGTGTGCGCCTCAAATTCGGCGGCACAGGTATCAACCCGTTTATAAACCGGGGTAACTTTTTTCGCAAGCCGCAGATTGCGGATGTCAACCTCGGCGCAGTTGAAGATTTTGGCCAGAAATTTATCGGCAAAGCCCATCTCCTTGGCCCGGCGCAAATCGCTTTCCTCGAGCTCCGCCAGGGAAAAACCGGCAAGTTTTTCTTCAAATTCGATGATCTCACGAATATTATTGAGAAACCACGGGTCAATGCCGGTCATCTCATAAATTTTTTCAATCGCAAAACCGAGCCGAATGGCATCACCGACATAGCAGAGCCGGGCCGGCCCCGGAATCAGCAGACGCTGCTCGACCAGATCAACGATCTCGTCATCGGCGGCCGCGGGATTGAGATAGACCGCGGCCGGCAGCTGCCGTTCAAAACCGTAACCGTCGATCTCCATCGAGCGCAGGGCCTTCTGCAGGGACTCCTTAAAAGTCCGTCCGATCGCCATCGCTTCACCCACCGATTTCATCTGGGTCGTCAGGGTGGCATCCGCCTGAGGAAATTTTTCAAAGGTAAAACGCGGCACCTTGGTCACGACATAGTCTATCGAAGGCTCAAAACAGGCCGGGGTTTCGCGGGTGATATCGTTGGGAATTTCATCCAGGGTGTAGCCCACTGCCAGTTTGGCGGCAATCTTGGCAATCGGAAAACCGGTAGCTTTGGAGGCCAGGGCCGAACTCCGCGAAACCCTGGGATTCATCTCAATCACAACCAGACGTCCGTTTTTGGGATCAACCCCGAACTGAACATTGGAACCTCCGGTATCAACCCCGATCTCACGCATAATCGCCAGCGCCGCATCGCGCATGAGCTGATACTCTTTGTCGGTCAGGGTCTGGGCCGGGGCCACCGTAATGCTGTCACCGGTATGAATTCCCATCGCGTCGAGGTTCTCGATCGAGCAGACAATCACGACATTATCCTTATGATCGCGCATCACCTCAAGTTCATACTCTTTCCAACCGACAATCGACTCCTCGATGAGAATCTCGTGCACCGGGCTGATCTCCAGACCCCGTTTGACATACTTCTCAAAATCCTCGACATTATAAGCAATGTTGCCGCCGCTGCCGCCCATCGTAAAGGATGGTCTGAGGATCGCCGGAAAACCGGTATCTTCGAGAATTTTCCAGGCATCAGCCAGACTTTTGGCCACCCCGCTGCGCGGCTGATCGAGTCCGATGTTGGCCATCGCATCTTTGAAAAGCTGACGGTCTTCGGCCTTTTTTATCGACTCAAGGGTGGCGCCGATCATCTCGACACCATATTTGGCCAGGGTTCCGTTTTCGGCCAGGGCAATGCCGATATTCAACGCAGTCTGACCGCCTAAAGTCGGCAGCAGGGCATCGGGCCGTTCCAGAGCGATAATACGGCCGAGCGTTTCCGGGGTCAGCGGTTCGATATAGGTGCGGTCGGCAAACTCAGGATCGGTCATGATGGTGGCCGGATTGCTGTTGACCAGAACCACCTCATAGCCCTCTTCCTTAAGCGCTTTACAGGCCTGGGTTCCCGAATAGTCGAACTCGCAGGCCTGACCGATAACAATCGGACCTGAACCTATGAGCATTATTTTTTTTAGATCAGTACGTTTCGGCAATGTGTAAACCTTACAGCAGCGGGCAACCGGCAGCGGGCGGCAGCAGAAAACCTGCCCACAACCGACTGCCGACTGACAAAGTTGGCAGTTGACAATAAAATTAGTTTAAGATTATAAACTCAGCCATGAAATCAATTTTTCTGGCCGATGCCCATTTAAGAGACCCTGATGCTCAGGCCTATCAGGATCTGCTCAGTTTTCTGCAAAAGCTTCCTGAGGATCTTGATAATCTCTTTATTCTGGGCGACTTCTTCGATTTCTGGCACGGCTTTGAAACGGTGGTTTTCAGGGCTTATCTTCCGATACTGGCCGCCCTGGAAAAGCTTGCCGGACAGGGTGTCAAAATCCACTTCTTTGCCGGCAACCACGAAATTTCCTGGGGCCCCTATCTTGAGAATCTCGCCTGCTGTTATGCGCAGGAGTGTATCGTTGAACTTGACGGCCGCAAAATCTATCTCGCCCACGGCGACCGCCTCAACCCCGATGACCGCATCTACCGGCTCTGGAGCGCATTTATCCGTCATCCTTTAAGCCTGAGAATAATCAACCTGCTCCCAAGCGCCTGGCTCTGGTACCTGGCCGGCCGGCTTTCACACGGCAGCCGCACCTATAACGGCACGAAAAAGCTCATTCCGGCCCAGGTTTTCCAAAGCTGTGCCAGAATTCTTGCAGGTACGACTGCGGCCATGGTCATCGGTCATTTCCATCAGGCCCGGCAGGAAACCTTTATCAGCTCTCACGGACCCCGAACCCTCTATCTCCTCGGAGACTGGATTAATGAGCGCTCCTATCTCGTTCTGGAAAATGGTCAATTCAGTTTTCGCAGTTTTCATCAATCAGTCGGCGAAACCGTTTAAAGAGATAAGCCGAATCATGCGGTCCGGGAGAACTTTCCGGATGATACTGAAAAGAGAAAAGCGGATGGCGGCGATGCCGCAGACCTTCGACCGTCTGATCATTAAGATTGATGTGGGTCACTTCAACTTCATCCCCCAAAGAGTCAATATCGACACAGAAACCGTGATTCTGCGAGGTGATCTCAACCTTTCTCGTCGTCAGATCCATGACCGGATGATTACTGCCGTGATGCCCGAATTTGAGCTTGTAAGTTTTGCCGCCTAAAGCCTGCCCCAGAATCTGATGCCCGAGACAGATGCCGCAGATCGGCAGGCGCCCGACCAACCCCTTTATTTCATTAACAATCCCGCCCAGGGCGGCGGGATCACCGGGGCCGTTGGCGAGAAACAGGCCGTCCGGCTTGAGGGCCAAGACCGCTTGCGCGCAGGTCCCGGCCGGCACCACCGTCACCCCGCAGCCGACCTCTTTCAGAAGGCGCAGAATGTTGTATTTAATGCCGAAATCATAAACCACAACGCGGCGCTCGGCCAGATCATCTTCCGGATAACCATGCCCGATGCTCCAGCTCTTCTGGCGCCACTCATAGCCTTTGGCAACCGTCACCCCGTCAACCAGGTTGGCCCCTTCCATGCCGGGCCATTGCCTGAGTTTCGCAGCCAGTGAACGCGGATCAAAGTCGACCGTGCTGATAATGCCGGGCAGGGCTCCGGCCTCGCGAATATGGCGGGTCAGGGCCCGGGTGTCTATTCCCTCAAGACCGATCACCCCGTCCCGCGCCATAAATTCAGCCAGTTCTCCCCGACTGCGCCAGTTACTCGGATAGTCGCAATACTCTTTGACGAGAAGGGCCGAAAGAAAACAGCGTCGGGACTCAACATCCTCATCGTTAAAACCGTAATTACCGATATGGGGATAGGTCATCAGCACCATCTGACCGCAATAGGAGGGGTCACTCAAAACCTCCTGATAGCCGCTCAAACTGGTGTTAAAAACCACCTCCCCCATCACCTCGCCGGCGGCACCGAAAGCCCGGCCCGTAAAGATGGTGCCGTCCTTGAGTAACAGAACCGCTTTACTGCCCCGCCTGATCATCTCTGCCATAATCTTAAATATCCTTACAAACTTTACAGACTGAAAACCACCCGACCGTCAACGATGGTTCTGACCACCCGGCCCTGCAGACGCCAGCCGGTAAATGGTGTATTACGCGCTTTCGAATAAAATTTTTCCGGATCGACAACCCACTCACATTCGGGATCGACAATCGTCAGATCAGCCGCCATCCCCGTTGCCAGCGAGCCCCGGTCATTAAGGCCTAAAATCGCCGCCGGGGTCTGACTCATCCGGGCCACCAGCTGCAGCGGGGTCAACACCCCCTCCCGCACCAGACGCAAGGCCAGAGCCAGAGCGGTTTCCAGCCCGACCACACCAAAGGGGGCCAGGTCGTACTCCACCGCTTTCTCGGTCGCCTCATGCGGAGCGTGATCGGTGGCGATGGCGTCAATCGTCCCGTCAGCCAGAGCCTGCCGCAAAGCTGCCACATCAGCAGCCGTGCGCAGCGGCGGACTCATTTTGCTGTTGGTATTGTAACAGAGCATCGCCGGCTTTAAATCTTCATCCAGGGTTTCGCCACAGGCAAGATCGACAACCGCCTCCTCGCTGAGAAAAAGATGATGCGGGGTCGCTTCCGCCGTGACCCTGACGCCGCGGGCTTTGCCCTGACGCACCAGCGCAATCCCGCCCCGGGTACTCAAATGACAGATATGAACCGGAACCTTGAGATATTCCGCCAGCATGATGGTACGGGCAATATCAATCTCTTCAGCCAGGGCCGGAATACCGGCCAGACCATGTTGGGCGGCGATCATCCCTTCATGAATAACCCCATCGGCAAAGAGAGCGTTATCCTGACAGTGACAAAGCAGGGGTTTACCGAACAGTGAGGCATACTCAAGAGCATGGCGCAGAAGTTTGGAATCGGGCACGGTTTTGCCGTCATCGGAGAAAGCCACCGCCCCGGCGGCGACGAGATCACCCATCTCGACCAGCACTTCACCCTGCATGGCTCTGGTAATGGCCGCTATGGGCAGAACCTTGGCCGGGGCCGCACGCGCCTGTTCCAGAATAAAACGGGTTACAGCGGCATTGTCGTTAATCGGCATGGTGTTGGCCATGCAGGCAATCGAAGTAAAACCGCCGGCCACCGCCGCTTGGGCCCCGCTTAAAATAGTCTCCTTATATTCATAACCGGGTTCGCGCAGATGAACATGCAGATCTATCGCCCCCGGCAATACCCACAAACCTTCAAGATCAAGCGTCCGATCGGCAGCTACCTCAAGCCCGATGCCGATTTTACTGACTTTACCGTCGACCAGAAAAATATCAAACTTGCCGTCAAGCGCCTGCGCGGCGTCGATCAGGCGTCCGTTTTTCAGTAAAAGAGAGGGAATCGTTTCACTCATGCCCCTGGCCTCCCAGTAAAAAAAGCACCGCCATGCGCAGAGCCACTCCGTTGCTGACCTGACTGAGAATCACCGCCTGCTCACTGTCGGCGACATCGGAGGTGATTTCCACCCCGCGGTTCATCGGCCCGGGATGCATGACAATGGCATCAGGACGGGCCAGGGCCAGGCGCCGGCGATTAAGCCCGAAAATCGCGGCATAATCTCTAAGCGAAGGAAAGAGCAGTCGATCCTGTCGTTCAAGCTGAATGCGCAGCATCATAACCACATCGACACCGTCTAAAGCCTCTTCCGGACGCCGACAGACCTCAACCCCTTTAATATTTTCCAGGCCGCGCGGCAGCATCGTCGGCGGGGCGCAGACCCTGACCGTAATCCCTAAAGTCGTTAAGGCCCAGATATTGGAGCGCGCCACCCGACTGTGGGCGATATCGCCGATAATGGCGACCCGCAAACCGGGCCCCAGTTTTTTATGTGCGGAGATGGTCAGAAGATCCAGCAGGGCCTGGGTCGGATGCTCGTTGGCCCCGTCCCCGGCATTGACCACGCTGGCCCCGATATGCCCGGCAATCAGATGGGCCGCACCGACAGATTTATGCCGGACCACAATGATATCGGGCGCCATCGCCTGAAGATTGTCAACCGTATCCAGCAGGCTCTCACCCTTGACCACACTGCTCGTCGATGCACTGATGTTTACCGCATCCGCACTTAAACGTTTAGCCGCAATTTCAAAGGAGGTGCGGGTTCTGGTACTCGGTTCAAAAAAGAGATTGACGACGGTTTTACCCCGCAGAGCCGGCACCTTTTTCAGGGGCCGCTCGGCAATTTCCTTAAATGACTCGGCACTTTCCAAAAGGGTTCTAATCTCGTCGGCCGAGAGGTCTCGAGTCCCCAGCAGATCTTTACGTCTGAAACCCATCTTTTCTACTCTCCCCCCGACGAAGAGACCGGAGAAGCTGAGCGCGGCATAACCGTCACCGAATCGAAGCCATCGCACTCGGCCACCCGCACCATCACCCGATCCCGGGTCGAAGCCGGCACCTCGACCCCGATATAATCAGCGGCAATCGGCAGTTCGCGACAGCCGCGATCGACCAGTACCGCCAATTGAATGCTCTGCGGCCGGCCGAAATCGATCAAGCCATCCATCGCCGCCCGCACCGTCCGCCCGGTATAGAGGACGTCGTCGATCAAAACCACGGTGGCCCCGTCCAGGGAAAAGGGAATTTCGGTTTTCCGCAAAACCGGATGGTGTGTGGCCTGAGCCAGATCATCGCGATACAGGGTAATATCGAGACTGCCTAAAGGGAGTTCCAGGCCGCTCTGTTCCCGGATAATCCGCTGTAAGCGCTGGGCCAGACAGACCCCTCTGGTCAGAATTCCGACCAGGGCCAGTTTCTGACGACCCTGATTACGCCGCAAGACTGCCGCGGCGATCCGCTCCAGAATGCGGCCCATCTCGGACGATTCGCAGATAATGTTCCCTGTCATATTCGGCATGGCCCTCTACCCGGTAATGGTCGCCAGCAATTTCTCAATTCTGATGACTTTATCAAGATGGGTCAGCTCCAGCAGCGCCCCGACATCACGATTGGGGGCGGCCAGCGCCAGCGTCGACTGACGCTCACTCAGATACTTGTAGATGCTGAAAATCGCCCCCAGTCCGGAAGAGTCAACCGCGGTTACACCGGAGAGATCAATAACAAGATCACAAGTCGGCCGCTTCTCCAGTTCCAGCATTACCGCCTGACGCAACTGATCGCGAACCAGCAGATTAATCATACCCTTAAACCGTACAATCAGCCACCGGCCGCTTTCACTGAATTGAAGATCGATTTTTTCAGACATCACACTCTCCCCCGTACACTATATATATTAACGGATCAACTGTCCGATTCTTTTAAAACGGATTTTTTCAGCAAGATTATGCGTCAGTTTATCCCAGGACCAATAGAGAATCAGCGCCTTCCCTTTAATCTGGTCAAACGGCACAAAGCCCCAGAAGCGACTGTCATAACTGCGGTCGCGGTTATCTCCCATCACCAGCACATGTTCCGGCGGCACCACCACCGGCCCGAAATTATCCCGCGGCACCATGCCGGTCACCCCGGCATCGCAATAAAAACCATAAGGGTCATCCCACAGCCGGCCGTTAATATAGATCTTTTTCTGACGAATTTCAACCGTGTCACCCGGTTCCCCGACAACCCGTTTGATAAAATCCTTCTTTTTGTCTTTCGGAAAAATAAAGACCACAATATCACCACGATGCGGCTCTTTGTAGACCAGCACCTTGTGGTCGACAAAAGGAAGTTTGATCCCGTAAATAAATTTATTGACCAGCAGATGGTCGCCGATCAGCAGCGTCGGCTCCATGGAACCGGAAGGAATTTTAAAGGCCTGCACGACAAAAGCCCGGATAAAAAGAGCAATCAGAATCGCGACGATAATCGACTCGGCATACTCACGAATCACTCCACCCTTGCTTTTATTTAAGCCCAACTCTTTTTTCAACAAAATATTTCTCGGTCCTTTTTTATGAGTCTATGTTTAAAATTGCCAGAAAGGCGTCTTGGGGCAGGTCGATCTTGCCAACCCGTTTCATCCGTTTTTTACCGGCTTTCTGTTTTTCCAGCAGTTTCCGTTTGCGCGTAATGTCGCCGCCGTAACATTTGGCCGTAACATTTTTCCGCAGGGCTTTAACCGTCGTCCGGGCTACAACCTTGGTGCCGATCGCGGCCTGAATCGCCACCTCAAACATCTGCCGGGGAATAAGTTCCTTCATCTTGACCGCGAGATCACGACCGCGATCAAAAGCCCGTTCCTGGTGCACAATCATTGAAAGGGCGTCAACAAGTTCGCCATTGATCAGAATATCAAGTTTCACCAGATTGGCCTGGCGATGGCCGCAGGGCTCGTAATCGAGCGAAGCATAGCCCCGGGTCAGGGATTTGAGCCGGTCATAAAAATCGAGAACGATCTCATTCAAGGGAAGGTCGTAGATAACCATCGCCCGGGTCTCATCCAGATATTTGATCTCCTGCTGTACACCCCGTTTATCCTCGCAGAGCTTGAGAATGTTGCCGATATACTCATTGGGAACATGAATTGAACAACGCACCATCGGCTCACCGATACTGGTGATCTCACCTGATGGCGGCATACTGCTCGGATTATCTATCTCGACAATTTTGCCGCTCTTGAGTTCAACCCGGTAGACAACCGTAGGCGAGGTGGTAATCAGATCAAGCAGATATTCGCGCTCCAGCCGCTCCTGAATAATCTCCATATGGAGCAGCCCGAGAAAACCGCAGCGAAAGCCGAACCCCAGAGCCAAAGAGGTCTCGGGCTGAAACGTAAAGGAGGCATCATTGAGACGAAGCTTGGCCAGAGCATCCCGCAGGGGTTCGTACTGAATCGAATCGGTCGGATAGAGGCCGCTGAAAACCATCGGCTGCACCTCCTTGAAACCGGGCAGAGGGGTCGCCGTCGCCTCGATGAATCCGGTTATGGTATCACCGACTTTACAGTCGGCCACGGTTTTGATCCCGGCAATAACATAGCCGACCTCGCCGACTTCGAGAATTTTAGTATCGACCATCGCCGGACGCATCTTGCCGACCCGCTGCACCTCGAAGGGCCGGTTCGTCGACATCATCTTGATCTTCATGCCGGGATGAACAGCTCCGTCAAAGACCCGGACCAGTGCTATAACCCCGAGATAGGCGTCAAACCATGAGTCAAAAATCATCGCTTTCAGCGGGGCCTCACGCCGGCCTTTCGGAGCCGGTACGCGCTTGACGATAGCTTCAAGAAATTCCTTGATGCCGACTCCGGTTTTGGCGCTGATCAGCAGCGCGTCCGAGGTATCAAGACCGATAACATCCTCGATCTGACGTCTGATACGATCGGGTTCAGCCACCGGCAGGTCGATCTTGTTCAATACCGGAATAATCTCAAGCTCAGCTTCGAGAGCATGGTAGACATTGGCCAGAGTCTGGGCTTCAACACCCTGCGCCGCATCGACTACCAGAACCGCGCCTTCGGTTGCGGCCAGACTGCGCGAGACTTCGTAAGAGAAATCAACATGGCCGGGGGTATCAATCAGATTAAGCTGATAAAGCTGACCATTATCAGCTTTATAATTGAGACAGACCGATTGCGCCTTGATCGTAATCCCGCGCTCCCGCTCAATATCCATGCTGTCGAGAAGCTGGGCCTTCATCTCCCGGGAAGTAACCGCTCCGGTAACCTCAAGCAGACGGTCCGCCAGCGTCGATTTGCCGTGGTCGATATGAGCAATAATGGAAAAATTACGAATATTGTCCTGAGTCAGAGCCATAAATATTTACGCCACAGCCTTATAAATACAAAAAAAGACGCCACGCGCCTGATGATTTAAATTACGAATTATAAACTACGAATCGGCAACCCTGAGCTCGGTCTGCCTGACCTAATTATCACTACCCTGTCTGATCAGCAGCGGTTTATAGTTATGAACTTCGGACAGTTCCCGCTGGTAGCGCTCGGCCAGAGCGCGATCACCTATATTGCAGATCTTAACCCGGTACCAAGTGCCTTTGCCGGCCACCTGCACCGCTTCCACGTCCACGCCGGGATAGGTTTTGATCAGCTCACTGCGCACCAGGCGGGCCTTGATCTCCTGCGCCAGGGAGCAGACGCGAAGCTCCCAGAGCTCACCCGTTTCCGGCGACGCCGCTTTATCCGCCGAAGTCAGACTGGTGCTCTTTTTCTTTTTATCGACAGCAGGAGTCGTTTTAACCTTGAGCGCCGAGCCCCCGCTCTCCGTCGGTTTGTCGGCAAGTTCATGGTAAAAGGTCAGGTTAACCTTCTCTTCCTGCGGCGCAACGACCGGATCTGAAGCCGCAACCGGCGGCGGCAGTTTGCAGACGCCACCGGGGCAGCACTCACCGGAGGCCTCGGCCGATGTCCCTAGGGCAGAGGTCGGCCGGCTCTGGGAGAAGCCGGCACCCGGCATCTGCATAACCGCGACCTCTGTCGGCCTGGCCGTCTCGACCGCAGCCAGACTTTTTTTCTGCCAGCGCTGAAACGACTCATTTTCCGGCAGCTTATAACCCACCAGCACACCGACCCCGAAAGCGACGAAAAGAACAACCAGTAAAACAATTATGGATTTCAACTGTTCAAGCATTTTATTTTGCCGTCACATCCTCTGCGGTCACATTTTCTCCGGGGCCGAAACCCCCAACAGAGTCAAACAGATATTAAGCACCTGACGAATCACCGTCATCAGCAGCAGGCGATCGCCGGAAACCTTGCCCTCTTCGTTTATGATCCGGTTACGGTTATAGTAGGAGTGCAGCTGCGCCGCCAGATCATCAAGATAATAGGTCACGCGATGCGGTTCCAGGGTACGGGCCGCCGCCTCCAGCACCACCGTAAAGTCATCAAGTTTTTTTATCAGCTCAAGCTCTTCCGGCAACGTCAAACCCGCCCCCAAAGCCGGAGTCTCACCTTCAATCTCAAGCCCTTCCTCTGCAACTTTCCGAAAGATGCTGCAGATGCGCGCATGCGCATACTGCGCGTAATAGACCGGATTGTCACTGTTTTGCGCTTTCGCCAGTTCCAGATCGAACTCAAGCTGACTGTCGGATCTCCGCGTCAGAAAAAAATAGCGGGCCGCATCTCTGCCGACCTCCCGTACAACCTCTTCCAGGGTAATGAATTCGCCTGCCCGGGTCGACATCGCCACCGGCGTTCCGCGGCGCGAAAGACTGACCAGCTGCACTAAAATTGCGGCAAAGCTCTCCGGGCAATGGCCCAGGGCCTCAATCGCGGCCCTAAGCCGGGGCACATAACCATGATGATCCGCGCCCCAGACATCTACCACAAGATCGTAACCGCGTTCATATTTTTCCCGATGATAAGCAATATCTGAGGCAAAATAGGTTTTTACACCATTTGCCCGGACCACGACCCGATCCTTCTCATCCCCGAAACGGGACGAAGCAAACCAGAGCGCCCCTTCATCCTGGTAAAGAACCCCTTTTTCTTTGAGCTCAGCCAGGGCCAGATCGACTTTACCCGAGGCAAAAAACTCCTTTTCACTGGTCCAGCGCTCAAAATCGACCCCGAAAAGCTTGAGATCATCGCGAATACCCAGAAGAATGGCATCTGCCGCTGTTCGCGTAAAAAAATCGAGACCGACCTCATCTTCCTCGGCAACGCTGACCGCAACCAGAGCATCACCCTGTTCCCGCAGTAAATCTCTCGCCATCGCAGCAAGATATTCACCCCGATAGTAACCTTCTGGGATTTCTCCGTGACGGGCCCCCAGAAGCTCCAGATAGCGCCAGCGCAGCGAACGTCCGAGAACCTGCATCTGATTTCCGGCATCATTAACATAATACTCGCGCTCCACGGCATAACCGGCCCGGCTCAGAATCCGGGCCAGCACATCACCGACGGCCGCGCCGCGTCCGTGACCGATATGCAGGGGACCGGTCGGGTTGGCACTGACGAACTCAACCAGAACCCGCTGCCCCGCTCCGCAATCAAGCCGGGCATAATCGGATTTTTGGGCGGCAATCTCACGCAGACAGCGATGCCAGCAGGCAACATCCAGCGTCATATTGATAAAGCCCGGACCCGCAACCGTAACCTCGACCAGGTCGTCTTCCTTTTCCAGCTCCGCCTTAAGGGCTGCGCCGATGGCCCGGGGATTATCGTGCCAGCGACCGGCCAGCTGCATGGCTATATTGGATGAAAAATCACCGAATGATTTTTCCCGCGGCAACTCAATCGCGATCTCCGGCAGACCCGCAACCGCAACGCCCCGCGCGGCCGCCACCGCCGCAACTGCCTTCTCTACATATCTGGTAACGCTTTTTTTCATTGACCTTTAAACTCTCGATAAAGCCCTGTTTACATAGCAAAACACCCACGCTCGCAGCTTGGGACATAACCAATTGACAAGCTTGGGGATAGTAGTCAGTCACACTAAAATTGTCAAGCAAACATTGACCTGTGCGACCATGAGAAGGTGCCGTTTTGCCGATTACTGCGCTTCAAAGAGAAAAAGGATTTCATTTTCACGAATCATGTGCAGTTCACGGCGGACGACCAGTTCCTGATAACGGGCGTCGCTCTGCAAAAGGCGGATTTTATGTTCAAGGAGTTGGTTGTCAGCCTTAAGTTCCTGATTATGCAGGCCGATACGCTTTATTTCATGCTCAACCGACCTTAAGGCCCGGTCGCCGCGGCTGCCGAACCAGGTCAGCCAGACAAAATAAAAAATGACGAGCAGGAGCAGTCCGGAAAAGAGGCGCTTCATCGCGACACCCGAAAAACGATGCTGACCGTCCCCCACTGTTCCGTCTGCGGCAAAGCCGCCGGCAGAATCGAAAAACGCCACTGCTGCAGAAATCTCTCCGCCACATTGACCAGCTCCAGATCGCCGATTCTGGTGGTCTCGACCCGGCTGACAGTACCATCCGGCCGCACCCAGAAACGTAAAGCCACCGTAACATCCCGGGTCAGAGAGATTTTCGGCAGAGCCGGGCGAAAGAGCACCTGCCGACTCCGGGCCACGGGCCCACTCAAGCCGAAATCGTGGTCGGCGGGATCTTTTTGTGGGGGTTCAAGATCGAGAAGTTTTTTTCGGGCCGCCGCACTCAGCAGTTTATCGACCGGAAGAGCCGGGCTCGCCGGCGGCGTTTCCAGGCTGCCGCCAAGACGACGACCGCTCAGTTGGCCGGCCGGTTTTCTTCCCAGGCGACCCAGAAGTTCCTGCGGCCGGACCCCGGAAATCGGCTCGGACAGAGGCAGAAGCGCGAGAGTCGCGGCATCAGGCGAAGCCGGCGGTTCCGGCAGTTCAATCGGGGCCGGCGGCATCTGCAGAGCCTCGCCCAGGGCGGGAAGCTCCTTGAACCGCTGATCGATCAGAGCGACAATCCGGCCTTCCGCCGGCAGGAACGGGGTTTTTTCCTCCACCGGCGGTTGAGGAGTAACTTCCGGTTCCACCAGCGTAACCTCAATCTCCGTTCTGCCCAGCAGCGCCAGACGGTTGATATGAATATTAAAGAGCCGGGTCAGATCAGGAAGAAGCAGAAGCAAGGCCGCATGCAGAAGCATGGAAAGAAGTAGAAAAGGAATCAGGCGAAGTGTTCCATAGCGTGATGTAAAGAGCAACGATCACCTCTTTTCCGAATAGGCTAACTACTCGCTGACATCATTAGGTTGCGTCGCGATCGCCAGTTTATTCAGGCCCGAACTTTTCGCAGCATCCATAACCTTGACCACGAGCCCGTGATAAACTTTCTTATCGGCTTCAATCACTACCAGGGCCTCATCGCCCTGAGCTTTGCCCACGACCTGGAATTTCTCGTACAACTGATTAAAAGTCAGTTTCTTCCCCTCAAGATAGATACTGCCGCCGGCTTCAATCGCCACCCGCAAGGTGGTTTTCTTCTTGGTTACCTGCTCGGCCGAAGATTTCGGCAGATCAATTTTGATCCCGGGATTAACCGAAAGACTGGTGGAGAGCATGAAAAAAATCAGCAGCAGAAAAACGACGTCAACCAGCGGCGTCATATCGAGCTGCACATCTTCCCGGTTGCGAGTCTGGAAACGCATAAATATTATCCTCGCCCCCCGTCCTGATCAAGCAGATCAAGAACCTCCATCGAAACCCGCTCCATCCGCAGAACCCGTTTATCAACCCGATAACGCAGCAGTTTATAGAAAACAAACGCCGGGATTGCCACCGTCAAACCCGCTGCCGTTGTAATCAGGGCCTCGGAGATACCGCCGGCCAGCATCTGGGGGTTGCCGATTCCGGCCTGTGAAATAACATTGAAAGCCTTGATCATTCCGGTTACCGTACCGAGAAGGCCCAGCAGCGGCGCAATCCCGGCAATGGTTCCCAGCACCGCAAGAAAGCGTTCCAGGGTCGCCGCTTCAAGACGACCGACATCTTCAATGGCCTCCTTGACCTGAGCCCGCGATTTATCGTGACGCGAAATCCCGGCCATCAGCACCCGGGCAATCGAGGAGTCATTCATGCGACATTTGGTCATGGCATCCTCCATGCGCTGCTGGCGCACCAGATCACTGACCTCGATAATGAACTTCTCCGGAATAATCCGACTCCGGCGCAGAGCAAAAAGCCGCTCAAACAAGATGGCCAGGGTCAAAACCGAACAGAACATGATCGGATACATCAGATACCCGCCCTTCATAACAAACTGATACATCAACAAACCTCCAGGCTAAACTTTATCATAAACTGCAATGCTAATGCGGGGGCTCGCCCCGCAACCCAAGGGGCCTTTACGGCCCGCAAACAAGTGCTCTTATCCCCGGTTAATCAACGAGTTTTTTAAACTCTTTCTCCTGCGCTCCGCTGAGCTTCATCGTCTTTAGCTTTTCAGTGATTTTTTTAACGGTCGCTCCATCCTTCTCGTTACGGGCCAGCCGCACAGCGGCGAGCAACGCCTCGACCACCGGTTCTTCCTGCCCGGGGAAGAGGTAACTCAAACGCAGGTAAGCCTGCAGGGCCTCACGCCGCCGCCCCGCCCTTTCCAGAACGCCAGCCCGCTGCAGGGAGGCGGCTGCCGCCTCGGCGGGCCGCGGATCAGCGACTGCCTTGTCATAGAAAAAGAGCGCTTCGTCGAATTCCCGGCGCTGGGCGAGAAGAGCCCCGAGCCCTGAACAGGCCGCAAAGTCCGAGTTGTCGCGGCGCTGTTCCTCAATAACCGCCAGAAAGTAACTCCGCGCCTTGCCCGAATCGCCCAGCTGCTGACAAATCTGCGCCTTCAGCAGGGTCACCTCTCTTCTCAGATCGGGGTCGGGACAGGCCTCGGGCATTCCCGCCAGAGCCGTTTCCGCCGCACTGAAATCTTTCCCGGCGAAAGCGTAACGGGCCAGAAACAAACGACAGTCGCACTCATACTTGCTCGCGGGAAAACGCTGCAGCAAAGCCAGACAATCATCCCGGGCCATCTGCTGCCGACCGCCATCAAGATCGAGTTTAAAGTGTCGATAGTAAGCCTCAAGCTGAAGGTCACCGGCATAGTCGCCCTCCTCCAGCTGCCGGAAAAGACTCAATAAATCGGCCTGCCGTCCCTGCCGCTGGTAGAGATCGGCAAGCAGCAGTAACAGTGGCACCGTATACGAGGATTCAGGGAAACGGGCGATAAAATTTTTCACCTCAATCTCAAGATAGGCAAACTTGTCCTGATTGTAGGCCAGCAGCAGCATACCGTAACTCGCTTTTTCATCAATTGAACCGCCGGGGAAAGCCTGTTTGGCCTGCAGATAGACAAGCTGAGCTTTCAGGTAGTCACCCTGATTGAAATAGCTCTCCCCGACCCGGATCAGGGCCCGGCCACTGATCTCGGCCCCGGGATATTGAGCGGTCAGCTGCTGATAGGTCTTGATCGCTTGCGCATAGTTTCCCAGGCTGAAATAGCTCTCCCCGAGGTTAAAAAGAATCTCGGCGACAAGGGCCGGGTCAGTGCCGGCGGCAGCCGGCAGAAGATGGGCGAGAATGGTTGCGGCCTTTTCGAACTCACCCTGGCGCAACGCCAGCAGCCCTCTGTAATTCTGGGCCCGGGCGAGAAAAGGGCTCTGCGGATAACGCTCAACAAACTGCCTGAGCGCCTCGGCCGCTTCCTGGTCCAGATGCTGGTTGAAAAGGGCCTCGGCCCGATTGATTGCCGCATTCTGAATCATGAGCAGGGGCTTGCCGCTCTTCCCGGCAATTTCGAGATAGGCGGAAAAATCGGCGGCGGCTCCTGCGTAAGCACTGTTTTTTAAAGCCGCCCAACCTCTTTCGTAAAGCAGATCGGCCCGCTCCGCCGGAGCGCAATCATCCGGCCCGGCAGCCAGAACCGCTAAAGTTTGCGCAAACTTCCCCTGACGGTTCAGAGAGCGGGCCAGGAGAAGATAGAGCTGCGTGCGGTCGGCCGCCTCCTTGAATTTATCTTTTTCAGCGAACAGCCCCTGCAGCAGATCGGCCGCCGCCTTCGCCTCACCGGCAGAGAGCAGAATCCGGGCCCGTTCAAGCTGCAAAAGCGGCGCACCGCTGACACCCGCTGCCCCTTCGATACCCTGAGCCAGCGTAGCCAGAGCTTTATCATTCTGCTCAAGCTTAACCTGAAGCCGGGCCAGACGCCGATAATCATCGACCTCGACCAGCGCCGCCGGAAAGGAGCTGAGCAGCAGTTGCCCGCAACGGACCGCCGCAGTATAATCCCCAGCCTCGGTATAAGCGGCGGCCAACTCCCGCAGGGCCGCGGCAGCAACTGCGGCCCGGCTCAGCTCAGAGCGCCGGCCGGCAAAAAGATCCTCGGCTGCAGTGATTTTCTGCTGTTTGAGCAGCGAGAGGATTTCACCCAGAAACGCCAGAGGGATGACATCATCAAAACCGGCGGATTCCTGCTGCAAAGTCGAAAAAAGTGCCTCGGCCTCACTCGAAGCCCGCAGAAAATAGAGACACCAGCCCCGGGCCAGATCAGCCTGGCGCTGCAGCATATCACCCTCGCCCGCCCCGGCAGCCGCGGCGGGCAGGGCGGCAAGATAGTTGAAAGCCGTCTGATAATCCCGTTCATTAAAAGAGATTGTCGCCAGACGATAGAGGGCCGCACGATACTCCGCCGCCGCCGGATAGGCGACCGTCAGACGCAGCAGGACCAAACGGCCGGCATCAAGCTGACCCGCATCAAGCAAAGCCTCACCCTGCCAGAAGAGAGCCGCGGCCGCCAGCCGGCGATCCGGGCTCAGGGACGCAACCGCAAACCATTTCACCGCCGCGGGATAGGCTTTATCCCGATAATCGAGCCAGGCCAGAGAGTAACAGGCGTAATGGTAAAAAAGATTGGTTTCAGCCCCGGCCACCACCGCAAAATGATTCCGGGCAACCTGATAGTTCTCCTGCCGGAAAGCTATCTCGGCCAGCCAGTAGTGGAAATCGGGAACCAGTTCAGAATCCTTGAATTTTTCCAGCCCGGCCGTAAAATAGGCCTCAGCCTCACCCAGCAGGCCCTCGATATATTTCTGGCGGCCACTGCGATAATAACCTTCTGCCCCGTTAAAACCACGGGCCAGAGAAGCCGTCAGCGGATTACGGTAAGCACAGCCGGGCGCCTGCGCGGCCGCCGTCTCCCATTCAGGACCCGACTGCCCCGTTCTCGCATCAAGGGTCAGATTGTCGGCCACCGGCTCAAGCTTGATCCCCGGAGCCAGGGCCGGCAAAAGCCCAAAGTCGCGAAAGCCCTCAAGCCGGGCCCGATCCTCACCAAGCACCACCACCTCGGGCAGCTGCAGCCCTTCTCCCGACTGATTCGAAAAAAGAGGCTGCCAGGAGCAGAGAAACGTGGCCAGCAGGAGCCAGGCTATAATATTTTTAAGACGCAGCATATAAAAAGCAAAACCAAAACATGATTTATTCCCCGGCATCCGCCAGCTCATGTCCGGGAAAGAGCATCTGGGCCTCACCTAAGGTGAAGCGGCCGGAAACAATCCACTCTTTAAGCGTTTCGGCAATTTCCAGGGCCCGGCTGTAACTGGAGAGCGGGGTGGCCGGGGTTTTTTTACCATTGACCTCGATCATCCCGCTTTTGAGATCGGCATAGCTGACCTCGCCGTAGCTGCGCGAGACCGCCATCGGATAGTCATAACCATAATCGATAACTTGAGCGTAGAGATCGGCATCACGCACTGCCGTAAACTGAGCCATCCGCTCATTAATAATCGGAATCGGAATCCCGACCCCGACCGCGAGGCTGCAGCCGTAGCCGAGCATGCTGACCCCGACGAGCCAGCGCGGCGACATCTCCTTGAGATTGCCGGTCAGCATCAAGGTGCCGGCCCCCTCTTTGACCACGCCATTTTCGCCGCGGGCAACATAGGGATTGTGCTGAGTCCCGCTCCAGGTGACAAAACCGACCCCGCCGCCCAGGAAAATTTTGGTGCCCAGACCCGTCGTCAGATAGTAGGGATCATTGAAAAGCGGACTGAGCTGGCCGGCACTGCAGTAGGTTGCATTACCGCCTTTCGGCCGTAAGACCCCCATGTAGGTGTAGATGGTTTTTTCGGCCAGATTGACGGCGCAGTTGTAGTTCTGATAGGCATTGCGGGGATTGCAGAGAATGGCATTGGGCATCGCGGCAAGGTCAATATCCTTTTCCACAACCTTGCTCGGATAGCAATCAGTGCCGTAGCCCTCCATATAGAGATGCACCTTCTTGCCATAAACCAGATCCTGAATGACATGGCCCCCACCATAACGAAACTGACCCGGATGCACTTTATTCAGGGGATCGTCATCACTGGGCTCGGTCGCGCCGAGAAAAAAATCGACCGCGGCGATCCCGCCATAAGCCGGAACATTATTGATCCAGGCCCGACTCGCTTTAATCTTGGGCGAGGTATGACCGACGTTGAGAAAAACCCCGGAAGAGCACATCGGAGCAAAGGTGCCGGTGGTCACCACATCAACCTTGCGGGCGGCTTCCACCGGCCCCAGCTTCTCGACCACCCCGATCATCTCTTCGGCATTGACAACCACTACTTTGCCGCTTTTAATGCGCGCATTAATTTCCTGAATCGATTTCTGTACTTTATAAGCCATTATCTGATCAATCTCCTGCTATAAAAGTCCAGGCGCAACGGATAGCGCCAACTCGAAAAGTTCATCCTGACGTTGCTCCATGGCGGCGGCCTCCGCGGCCGCCACCCCGACATGCTCAAAGCCGAGAAGATGCAGGATCCCATGAATCAGGTAGTAGACAATCCCCTCGGCAATATTATAGCCGAGCGGCGCCGTCTCGCGCCCGGCGGTCTCGACCGAGACCACAATATCGCCCAGATGCCCGGCCTCTTTTTCCTGAGGAAAAGATATCACATTGGTCGGCCAGGGACGACTAAAAAATTTTTCATTAAGTTCGGCAATCTGCCGGTCATCAAGCAGTTCAATCTCAAGATCAAGATCGACCACGTCAAGAGCGTCGAGAACCGGCGCCAATAACCGGTGCAGGGTTTTGAGTTCGACCTTCGCACGCGTCTGGCGATCGGTTATATAAAGTGCCATGACTTACACCCTAACCTCATATTTTTCATAAGCCGTGATTATTTTCTGGACCAGGGGATGACGCACCACGTCAACTGAAGTCAAATGACTGAAATCGATGCCTTTGACCCCTTTAAGAATTTTCTGTACGGTAACGAGACCGGATTCGCGTTCCCCCGGAAGATCGGTCTGGGTCACATCGCCGGTAATCACCGCCTTGGAGCCGAAACCGAGGCGGGTCAGAAACATCTTCATTTGCTCGTTGGTCGTGTTCTGGGCCTCGTCAAGAATCACAAAGGCATCATTTAAGGTCCGGCCGCGCATGAATGCCAGCGGCGCCACCTCAATGATCCCTTTATCCAACATTTCCCGGGTCTTGTCAAACGAGATAATGTCATGCAGGGCATCGTAGAGAGGGCGCAGGTAGGGATCGACCTTCTCCTGCAGATCACCGGGAAGAAAACCCAAACGCTCCCCCGCTTCCACCGCCGGCCGGGTCAGCACAATGCGCTCGACCTTGTGTTCATGCAGGGCGGCAACCGCCATGGCCATCGCCAGATAGGTTTTGCCGGTACCGGCCGGGCCGATGGCAAAGACTATATCATGGCGCCGGATGGCATCGATATAGAACTTCTGCCCCCGGCTCTTGGGAGAGATATAGCGCCGGGCCCCGCCTTTCCCGCGAATATAGACCTTATCGAGAAAAATCTCTTTCAGATCAGCCCCGGCATCGGCCGATTTAATGCGCCAGGCATAGGCGATATCGGCGGCGTAGAGAGGATAACCGGCCACCACGAGATCGTAGAGCCCCTGCAGCACCGCCAGAGCAAGCTCGGCTTTCAAGGGATCGCCTTCGACCATTACCGTGGTGCCTCTGGTATTGATCGTTACCCCGGCACTCTCGCTGAGCTGCTGCAGATGCTCCCCGCCCTCACCGAACAGCACCTGCAGCACCGCGGCGTCGGCAAAATTAAGTTTATACATCAGAGAGCCTTGAGCAGGACGGCAATGATCCGATCCTGCTCCGCAACCGTCAGAAAAGGGTGCATCGGCAGCGAAAAAATCTCGGTCGCAATCTTTTCGGCTACGGGAAAGTCACCGGCACGATAGCCGAGATCAGCAAACGCCGGCTGCAGATGTAAAGGGATGGGATAGTGCACAGCCGACGGAATTCCGGCCGCCGCCAGCGCGGCCACAACCTCATCGCGCCGGGCTGAGCGCAACGAATATTGAGCAAAAACCGAGACACAGCCGTCTGCCACCGTCGGCGTGATGAAATGCTCCGACAAAGCCTGACTGTAGCGGGAAGCGATATTTATACGTCGACTGATCTCTTCCGGGAAATAGGGCAATTTCGCCAGCAGAATGGCCGCCTGCAAGGTGTCGAGACGACTGTTGCAGCCGATCATCTCATGATAGTAGCGCTGCTTCTGACCGTGGTTGCGCAAAGAGCGCAGCTTTTCGGCAAACTCCGCCTCAGCCGTAAAAAGCATGCCGCCGTCACCGTAACAGCCCAGCGGTTTGGAAGGGAAAAACGAGGTTGCGGCCAGATCGCCGAAACTGCCGCAGTTGCGCCCCAGACGCGCCCCGCCTAAAGCTTGGGCCGCATCTTCAATCAGTTTCAAGCCATGCCGGGCGGCCACTTTTTCGATCTCGGGATAAGCCGCCGGATGACCATAGAGATCAACCGCGATAATGGCTCTGGTCGCCGGGCTGACAGCCGCTTCCAGAGCGGCGGGATCAAGATTGTAAGTCTGCTCCTCGATATCGACAAAGACCGGCCGCGCCCCGGTCAGGACAATCGTTTCCGCGGTCGCAATAAAGGTAAAAGGGGTGGTGATCACCTCATCACCGGGACCGATCCCCAACACCATCAGAGCCATCTGCAGAGCATCAGTGCCTGAGGCGCAGGCCACTGCATGTTTGACCCCAACAAAATCAGCCAGGCCCTCTTCCAGAGCCTCGACCTGAGGACCATTGATAAACTGGGTTGAGTTGAGCACCGCCTTGACCGCGACATCAATCTCCGCCTGATAGGCCAGATACTGCGCCTTGAGATCTACAAACTGCATTAATTTTATCCTTATTATTGAAAATTTTCAGCAATTATTCAGGCAGTTCTGCCAGAAAAGTCGTCATCTGTTCCGCTACTCTGGCAACTTCCGGGAGCACGGCCTGATAGTTACTTTCATATTCCGATGTAAGTTCGGCCGCCCCGACATCGGTAACCCCGCGTAAAACCAGAGCCGGAACCCCCATTCTCCGGGCGACCCGCACGATTGAGGCCCCCTCCCAGTCCGCCGCCAGGGCCTGATACTGAGAAAACAGAGCCTCTCTGATCGCCACCGTATCGGCATTGCGATCAGCCGAGGCTAAAGGGCCAAGCTTGAGATGGGGAAAACCGACGGTCAACCTGGACAACAGAAAATCATCACAGGCCGTCGTCGGCACCGCCTTATGAGCACTGGCAAAATCATACTCAATCACCTGTGAAGCCAGCACCTGATCGCCGATTTTAAGGCCGGGATCAAGCCCCCCGCAGGAACCGAAATTCAGAATCAGATCGGCCTGAAAACAGTCGATCAGCATCTGGGTCGTAGCCGCCGCCATCACCTTGCCCAGCCCGGAGGTCGTAGCGACCACCTCCTTGCCGGCAAAGCAACGGTGGTAAAAATTACGCCCGGAAATTTTTTCCAGCCGCCAGCTGCCCCGGGCCAGCAGAGGCTGCAGCTCATGCCGCAAGGCGGTAATCAGAGCAATCCTGACAAACATTTAACCTTCCTATTTCAAGAACAGAGCAAGATGATCAAGCAATTCGCCTATCGCCTCAGGACTCATGCGCGCCTGCACAGCACCCAGACGCCAGGCTTCACCCGGCATTCCGTTGACCACGGCGCTGGCCTCATCCTGCGCGATCGTCACCTGGCCCCGCTGCCGCATGGCCAGGAGTTCCAAGGCTCCGTCCCGGCCCATGCCGGTCAGCAGAATCGCCAGTGTCGGCGGCGCCTGAGGCCGGGCCAGGGAACGAAAGAGCGGCGCAACCGCCGGCTGCACATTATACTCCCGCGGGGTTGACAGAAGCCGCATCAGACCCGTATCCGCAAGCTCCAGATGATAGCCGTCGGGAGCAAAATAGGCATGACCGGGCAGCGGTTTCCGGGCCTCGGCGGCAATAGTCACCACCAGGGCCACTTCACTTTGCAGCCAGCTTACCATCCCTTCGAGAAACCCCGAAGCAATATGCTGGACGATAAGAATCGGCAAAGGAAAATCCTGTTTCAGTTTAGCCAGAAGAGCCCGCAAGGCCAGAGGACCGCCGGTCGAAGCCCCGATGGCTATCAGCGACGGCGGAGTCCGTTTGAGCAGACCCAGAAGTTCATGATCAAAGCCCGCGACGGCAGCTTCCGTTACCGGAAGCACGGACGGCACTGCCGCCATTGACCGGCGCCGCACGACCTTGACCTCAGACAGGACTTTAACCTTGTGCAGCAGCGTCGCCACAATCTCCCGGGCTCCGGGCGAACCCGCTCCGCGCGGTTTAACAACCGCAGCCAGGGCCCCGGCCTGAATCGCGCGATAGGACTTTTCAGTCAGGTTGTGACTAAGGTTAGCGCTGCAGATAATAATCGGAACCGGATTTTCCTCCATGATCTGCCGGGTAGCCGAGATACCGTCCAGTTCCGGCATCTCGATATCCATGATCACCACCTGAGGTTTGAGAAGTTTGACCTTGGCAATCGCGTCGAGACCGTTAACTGCGGTACCGACTACCGTCATGTCCGGTTCGGCCTCGACCAGTTTGCACAGATACTTCAAGGTAGTCCGGGAATCATCAACAATCAGAACGGAAATCATCGTCTGTTCCCTCCGTTAAAAACCGCCGTCACAACCCGTCCTTCACCTGTTTCTGGCATAAGAGTATAGATTCATTCGTAAACGGCACCGACAAGCCGGTTGCGTCCTTCATTTTTAGCGCGGTAGAGACAGGTATCCGCCAACCCGATCAGATCATAGCCGCTAACCGCTCCCGCCTTGGCGGCGGCCGGTAAGACCGCCAGTCCGAAACTGGCAGTTACCGAAAAATCACCACCGCGGCCATCTGCAAAACGAAGATCCGCAATGACCCGCCGCATCCGTTCACAGACCGGAAAGGCTCCGTCACTGTCGGTTTCCGGCAGAACCACAACAAACTCCTCACCACCGTAACGCGCCACCCAGTCAACCCCGAAACGGATTGTCTCATTCAAGGTCCGGGCGATCTCCTTTAACACCTCATCGCCAATCAGGTGTCCATAACTGTCGTTGACCTTCTTGAAGTGATCAATATCACAGATAACCACGGTCAGAGCACGGCCATAGCGCCGCGCCTGCTTACAGGCCACAGCCAGATGCTCATCGAGATAATTGCGGTTGAAAACCTTGGTCAGATGATCGGTATGCAGCAGACGCGAAATCTCCCGATTGCGCTCTTTCAGGGCCTGTTCCAGAGCCAGCACCCGCCGCGCCGTTGCCAGACGGGCGACGAGTTCGGCCGGTTCAACCGGCTTGACCAGATAATCATCGGCTCCGCCTTCGAGCCCTCTGACAATCTCCTCTTTGGAGCTTTTAGCGGTAACCAGAAAAAGATAGATATAATCATTATCCATCTGCGCGCGAATCGCCCGGCAGAGTTCAATCCCGTCCATCTCGGGCATTACCCAATCGGTAATCACGATTGAAAAAGCTTGTTTTTCGAGCAGAGACAACCCTTCGCGACCATCGCGCGCGAGTGTCACCGCATAGCCTTCCGCTTCGAGGAGAAACTGCAGCTGTAACGCCTGGGTCGGGCTGTCCTCGACCACTAAAATCGCGTATTTTTCTTTCATTTGTCGGCAATCACAACAAGCGTCCTACCACATCCAAAAGATTATTCTGGTCAAATTCACTCTTGACAATATAAGCGCTGGCCCCGGCCGCAACCCCCCGCTCACGATCCTGACGATCACCCAGACTGGTCACCAGAACGACCGGAATTTCCGCCAGACGCTCATCGGCACGCATCTTCTCGGTCAGCAAAAAACCATCCATATGCGGCATCTCGACATCGGAAACCACCAGATCAAACGTCTCCTTCTGCAGCAGGCTCAGAGCAGCAAGCCCATCAACGGCGGTAGTCACCCGGTAGTCGGCCGCTTCCAGAATATTCTGCAACAGCATCCTTGAGGTTATGGAATCATCCACGACCAGCAGTTGATGAACTTTTTCGTTCTCGGATGCGGTCCCGTCGGGAAAGGAGGCACCCGTTTCCTGAGCCGAAAAGAGGTGGCCCGGCCGCTGACCAAGGGAACTTTCCAGAATATCATTGACATTGATGATCGGTACCACCTTGCCCGATCCCAGAATTGTCGCTCCGGCAATCAGCGGCACCCGCATCAGCTGGCGGCCCAGACCTTTTACAAGGATCTCCTGTTCCCCGAGAACCTCGTCGACCATCAGGGCCAGAGAACGATTGCCGGCACCGACGATGACCAGCGAGATTTCATTCTGCTTGCGGCTCGGATTTGCGACCGGAGCCTTGAGCCCTAACAGTGCCGTCAGAGCAATTACGGGCAGCACCCGGCCTTCATTGTCGACCGTCATTCTTCCCTCAACCAGGAGCAGCCGTCTCTTTTCCGCTCTAAGCACCCTTTCCACTTTCAGACTGGGAAAAACAAACTCGCGCCCGGCAACAACCACCCGAATCCCCCGGCAGACGGCGACCGAAACCGGCAGATGAACGGCGAAGCGGGTGCCGGCTCCGGCCCAGGTGGAGACGGCAATTCGCCCTCCCAGATTCTCGATCTTTTCCCGGACAATCGCCATGCCCAATCCGCGCCCGGAGATTTCGGTGATTATGGGACTGGTTGAAAATCCGGAATTAAAGATCATATCGAGCAGACTCTCGTCAGACATTGCATCCGCCGCGGCCCGGCTGACAAGGCTCAACGCCACCGCCTTCTGCTTGAGTTTATCTGTATCGATCCCGTGACCATCGTCCTCGATGGTTATATCAATTGAAGAGCCGTCACTCTGCGCGGCCCGGCACAGAATCCGTCCGCTCTGATCCTTACCCGCGGCGATGCGAATCTGCGGCACCTCAAGACCGTGATCAACCGCATTACGCAGAAGATGCATGAGCGGATCTTTCATTTCGTCGAGAACCCGGCGGTCCACCTCTATCGCTCCGCCCTGCCACTCAAAGTCGACTTTTTTCCCCAATTCCCGGGCCAGTTCCCGCACCATCCGCGCCATCGGCATAAACAGGGTCTCAATCGGCAACATCGCCACATCCCGGACCCGGTCAAGTAATTCGTCAACAAGCCCGGACTGCGTCCGCAGATCGCTCTCAACCCGACCCTCAAGCTCACCCAGGCGGCGCTCAAGCTGTTTGACCTGCTGCTGGTTGTTTTCCAGAAAACCGATGATCCGCGACCATTTTTCTGAACCGGAAAAGCTCCGTCTCATCTGCAGAACATCGCCCCTGACCATGCCCCACTGCTTCTCCCAGACAGGAAAATCGGCCAGCGTTTTCCGCAGCAGCGCCAGATGCTGGCTCAAGGCCAGTTTTAAAGAGATAAACTCTTCCGCCACCAGCATCAGTTCATCCACTTTGCGCGTTGCCACCCGCAGGGTTTCAGCCCCGGCGGCCGGGGTCGGCGAAACCACGCTTCTCGACGGCTCCGCCGCCTCGGCCGGCAGCGCCCCGGTTCCTGCCTCGGCCGGCAGCGACGGCGAACTTGAAACGTGGTTCTCAGAATCAGGCTGAGGCTCGGACGGCCCAGTACCGGCCGCCGACTCTGGCACCGCCAGAAAATTATCCAGACCGTTCTCTTCAACTTTGAGCAGCCGCGCCAGCAGTGAGGAAAACTCCCCCCGGCCGGACTCCTGCGTCACCAGCGCGGGATCGGCAATAAGCTTTTCCAGCATTTCGGCCGCGCCATAAAGCAGGTCAAGCAATACCGGCTGCGGGGGCGGATTATGTGCTTTGAGCTGTGAAAAAAGCGTCTCCAGAACCTGGCAGAGGCTTTCCACCGGCGTCAGCTTAACCGCCCGGGCCGCCCCTTTGAGACTGTGGGCTTCGCGAAACAGCACTTCAATCAAAGGCTTGCGCTCGGCTGCGCCGGCCGCAGTTTTCCCGTAACTGTCCAGATTTGCGAAGATGCTGCTTAAACGTTCCCCCGCCTCCACTTGAAAAGCTTCGCGCAATCTCAGCAAAAGCTCCTCTTCGCGCATACGCTACACCTTCAGACCGGCGGACAGCTGCTGCAGTCTCTGCCCCAGCTTATCGAGATCGGCAATGGCCGATTCCAGCTGCCGGGCTCCTTCAACATTCTGCTGGCTGGCGCTCTTGATACTCTCCATGGCCTGAGCCACCTGATCCATACCGACCAGCTGCTGCTGACTGGAGGCCACAATCTGCACCGAGGCATCAGCTGACTCGCGACTCATATCGGCCATGGTATCGATCTCGATACCCGCTTTTTCCGTCTGCGCCACCCCTTTATCCACCGCTTTACCACCCCTTTCGGTCGCCATCACGACACTGCTCGTAGCTTTCTGAATATCACCGAGCAAACGCCGGATCTGCAGGGTTGCGGCTTTGGACTGATCGGCCAGAGCCTTGACCTCCATCGCGACCACGGCAAAACCCTTGCCGTGCTCACCGGCTTTGGCGGCCTCGATCGAAGCATTGACCGACAGCATATTCGACTGGTCAGCAAAACTGCTGACGGTTTCAATAATCTCGCCGATGTTCTGATTCTGCTCACTGAGCTGAATAATGCCTTCGGCAATGGCGGCCACATCCTCCTTGATCTGATCCATGCCGGAAACCGCCGTGGCGGTTTCATTGCGGCCGCTTTCGGCGCGCAGCATGACCTGTTCCGCGAGATGGGCCACCTGTTCCGCCTTTTCATACGAAAGATGTGAGGTCTGGCGAATCTCTTCCACAGTCGCCGCAATTTCGGTTACCGAGCTTGAACTCTGAGTCGATGAAGCAGCCAGTTCCGCCGTCGTGGCCGAAAGTTCGGCAATCGTCGCCGCAATCGTCGCCGCTCCTTCAATAATCTCAGAAGTCTGATCATGCAGCATGCCGGCCATCCGGTTAAAAGCGTTGACCAGATCACCGATTTCATCACAGCGGTCGGTCCGGGGAACCTTCGCGGTCAGATCGCCGTCGGCCATGAGACGGACTTTGGCCATCAGCAGCTTCAACGGCAGAACGATGGATTTGCCTACAAGAAAAACCGTAAAGAGGGCCACAACCAGCAGCAGCGCCCCCAGCGCCTGAATATTGGTGACAAGCTCGGCTATCGGTTTAAACGCTTCCGCCGCGTCAATCTCGGAAACGATCCCCCATTCAAAGGGAAACCCGAATCTTTCATTCAATCCCAGATGGGAATAAGCCGACAGAACCTCAATCCCGCGATAGTCGGACATTGTTTCGACCCCGGAGTGATCGGAGAGGGCCTTTCTGGCCGCCAGAGAATCAACCTTCTGGCGCAGCAGCGCCTGAGGGTTGAAGCGCGAATCAGAGCGCATCAGCTGATCGGAACCAACCAGATAGCTCTTGCCGCTGACCCCCATGCCGGTTGCCGAGCAGACTATATGGTCAAGCTGCGAACCATCCAGCATAATCGCCATAATCGCCTTGATATCACCCTCTTCTCCCAGAATCGGCGTCCCCATGAAGGCCGCGGCCTGCCCGATGGGCGCATACTCGGAAAAATCGAGCATTACAAACTTGCCGGACTCCGCAATCGCCCCCCACAAACGGGCCAGTCCGCTCCCTTTATAAGGTCCCTTTTCGAGATTACTACCAAGATCGGGCCCCTGATTAACCGAATACATGACATGGCCATGTTCCCGACAGATGATATAGACATCTCTGAAACCGTAAGTCGCTTTATAATCCTTGAAAAATGAACCGATCCGCTCGTGAATATCATGATAGGCTTCGGTGTCGACCGCAAACGATCCGTCCGCCCGGCCGCCGCCATTATCATGATACTGCTGAAGAACAGTATAGGTCTGCCTGACATCACGGGATGAAGCCAGGAGCTGACAGTTCAATCTAAGACTTTCCAGATATTTCCAGACCTGCTCCTTTTTGATCTCGTTGATCGCCTCCAGGCTGGAAAAACTGGCCGAGCGCAGAGCATCGCGGGCATTCTGCGACGAAAGCCAGGCCAGAGCCACCACCGGAATGACCACGACAAACAAAAAAAGCAGCATCAATTTCTTCAACAGACTGTCGCTAAAAAACTTCATAATCAACCCTCATCATTGAACAGCTATTTTTTTATCCGTCAGCAGTTTTTCCGCATCAAGCAGCACCAGACGATCTGCGGTTACCCCCTTGAAATATTCAGCCTGCACCCCCGCCAGGGTCGGCAGACGGGCCTGCAGCTCCGCGCCCGGCAGACTTCGGACGCCCACCAGACGGTCAATCAGAACCGCAAACTCCATCTCCCGGGAAGCCAGCACCAGCAAACGGGACTCGGCCGCGACCGTTTCCGAGAGGCCCGGCAGGCCCAGAAATTGACCAAGATCGATAACCGAACAGATGCGGCTGCGCAGATTAACAATCCCCTTGACAAAAGCCGGTGTTCCGGGAATCTGCGTGATCTCGCCGACGTGGCAGACCTCACGCACCCAGGGCAAAGGGAAAGCGTAATGCGCCGGCCCCAGCGTAAACTCTAAAATTTCAAGCAGCTCTCCGGCCACGACCGGAGCCGCGGCGGGGCTGAGCTGCCGGGCCCGCGCCGTAAGAACGGCCCGCACCTCGTCCGCCGTCAGCGGCGGTTTCTCCGCCGCCAGCTCCTGCCGCCGCGCCAGCTCTTCAAGCAGCTCGGAGAGGGATCTGGACGGTGGCGCTTTCGGAAAAACCTTAGTGGCGGCCGCATCGGTCTTTTTAGGTTCCATCCGCAAAACTTTCCCTTGATCAATGGTTCAGATTCGGACTTTCATAATCAGGCTTTCAGGGCCAGGCTTCTGCTGATTTCAAGCAAACGCCCCGCGCTCAAGCCCTCGCCGCAGGGCACAGGCACATCGCTCTCTGTCCCCTGCAACAGTTCAATCACCCGCTGCAGATGCCGGGATGCCCCCTTAAGCTGCAACTGAAGGAGCAGTGACCCCAGAGAAAAATGGGCCATGACAAAATCAGCCTCCAGAAAAAGCGCCTGACGATAAAAGGTCAGCGCCTCCTCAAAAACAGCCCGCTCCTGCGCAATAATCGCCGAAAGGTAGTAAAGAAAAGGATTCACCTTGTCGGCGGCCACCGCCAGCCCGGCGCAAGCCGCAGCCTCTTCCAGCTCGCCCAGGTTGGCCAGGGAGCGGGCTCTGAAAGCCATCAGCCGGGCCAACTCAGAGCCCGTCTGATGGGAGCGGGTCAACTCTTCCGGAATCAGCTCAACGACTTCCCGATACATCTCCCGGCGAAAAAAAGCTTCGGCCTGCAGCCTGAGATCGTGCAGATAATTGTCCGACCGGGAATCGTCCGCCGCCTTTTCCACCGGCCCCGCCGCAAGCTCTCTTTTACCACCCGGGTCGACGGACGACCGGTAAAAGGGGGCCCGACCCGATTTTTTTTCGGCCAGGATCCCAGAACCGCGGGCAAGAGTGGCGCATTTTTCCGCGGCGCTCGACGGCGCACTCCGCAAACCAAAACCGAGAGAAACAGATTTCGGCTTGCCGGAAAGAGACTGCAGCCCGGCCAGTTTCCGATGAACAATAACCCCGGGAAAGCTCACCGGAACCAGTTCCGGATGATCCACCACTCCGAGTTCACTGGGCGAAACCAGCAGCCAGCCCCCCGGCTGCAGCAGGGCGACCAGACGTTTAATCACCCGGGCCTGAAGTTCAGCCGAAAAATAGATCAGAACATTGCGACAGAAAATGATATCAGCGAGCCGCCCGGTAAGACCGGGCATGACAAACTCGTGTTCCGCCAGGTTAAGCTGATAAAAAGAGACCATCTCCCGAATCTGCCGGGCCAGAAGAAAACGATTGCCGCCGAGGTCGGTAAAATAGTGCCGCTGTACCTCCTCCGGCGTGGCCCGCAGCGACCAGCGGGAATAGACACCCTGTCGCGCCCTTGCAATAACCTCGGGATTAATATCGCTGGCACTGAATTTTATCTGCCAGCCATCAAACAGTCTCTTTTTTTCATCGAGCAGCATCGCCACGGAGTAGGGCTCCTCGCCGCTGGAGGAGGCCGCACACCAGAGATCCAGACGCCGCTCGCCCCGGTTCTGCTCGAGCAGAGCCGGCAGAATATGGTTCCTGAGCGCCGTAAAAACCTGTTTGTCGCGCAAAAAATAGGTTTCCCCGACCGTCAGGCGGGCGATCAAGCGATTCAGGTGCGCGGCACTGAGCGGCGAATTCAGCAGTTCCTCGAGCAAGGCCCGGGGCCCGTCCAGTTTAAGCTCCACCGCCAGCTCTTCAATAACCCGCTGCAGCGTCTCCCATTTGCGCCGCGGGAAATCGAGCCCGATACGCTCGCCCAGAAGTCGGCTCAAGGCTTCGATCTGCGGTAAAATTTCAGGAGAAGTTACGCTGCGGCTCATTTCGGCGAAGTCGCAACCTCAATCAGTGCCGCAAAATCCTGCTCCGCAAAAAGGCGCTCCAGGGTATAGATCCAGACGGTATGGCCTTCAAGTTCACCTACCCAGGTGACATAAGCCGCCATTTCGGGATAGATCGAACCGCTGGCACGAAGCTCCTCATCGGCAAAAGTATAGACCCCGACCACCGCATCGACAAAAAAAGCGATTTCGCCCTCGGGGCTTGAAGCAACCACCAGAGCGTCATCCGGCACCACTTCCCGGCTCGGCAAACGCAACCGTAAACGCAGATCCAGCACCGGAATATTGTTTCCTGCAACCTTAAAGAGACCGAGCAGGATTTCCGGCCCGGCCTCGAGCTCGGCCAGGGCCACCGCCGGATAAACCCGCACGACCTCGGCCAAAGCCAGGCCGAAACGGTGACCCTCCAGGGTAAACACAAGAAATTTCGACTCTTTATCCATTGGCAGGGAAGGTTCCCACAGCTCTTATTGGGGCAGATTATGATAACGATGACAGCACTGATCCAGCCAGTGACTCAACTCCTGATTGTCAACCGGAGCGAAACCGAAGGTGTCGCGCCACAGATATTGATCTTCCATACAAAAATAGATAAAAACGTTGGGGGCATAGAGCTTGATCTGATTGACTAAAAAACGGTAAAGCTGCCGCCGGATAGCGCTGAAATAGCGCTGTTTGCCGTCAATCCCGCGAATAAACTCACCCGCCGTAATATTGGTGCGGGGGTGATTGTCGCGCAAGACCTCTTTAACCTGCGGCATAAAGCGAAAAGCGCCGATCGAAATCCAGATAATATCGTCACCTTTGAGATATTCAAAAATAGCGGCAACCGTCTGCTGATACTCCTCCTCCCAACCGGGGAAATAGAGGAGCGGATCGAAATGGAGACCGATGCGATAGCCGCGCTGCCGGCATAAGGCTGCTGCCTGCAGACGCTCAACTATGGTCGCGGCATGGCCCTCCTCCCGGGCACAGACTGAAGGAGCATTCATACTCCAGGAGACCACGGTTTCACCGATTTCGCCGGCATAATCAAGCAGGCCGGCAATCGCCACACTCTTGGTTTTCAATTCGAGTATCGCATTCTGAGCCCGCCCGAAATAGTCAAGCAGCCGGGTTGCCAGACCGGTCAGCGGGTCCATGAAAAGGCTGTCGGTAAACTCACCGGTGCCGATCCGGTAAAAAACCCCGGGGCGGGCCAACTCGCGATCAAGCTCGGCCAGAGCATCGTCCAGATTGACAAACTGGGTAATAAAAGGATTGTTGAGATAGCCCTGCAGCACGCAATAGCTGCAGCCGATGTTACAACCCAAACCGAGATGGAGAATCTGATAGAGACAGCAGCGATAACTCTCGGCCGTCCCCGGACAGGCCTTTAAAAAACGGCCGCGATGCAGAGCCAGCAAAAGGGTGGTTCTGGGACTGAACCGGCGCCCTAAAAGGCTTAAGTTTTCACTGGTCGGTCTAGTAACGGCAATTACTTCCGCCTCAGGCAGACGGCTCAGAATCGACTGAGTCAGAGGATAAGTCGCGGCCTCATCCTCGACCAGCACCGTCGTCGGCCGAAAAAGCGAACGCGAATAATCAACCACGGCGACAGAGTTCCTCGATATCTTCCCGGGCTGTCGCAGTTAACCGGTCACAGGCTCTGGCCCACTCCTGCGCATCCGTAAAGGTAAAACTCAAACGGAACCGCCCCCCCTCGAAATCGGGCGGCGGCTCCAGGCACAGGCCGGCGGGCCAGGCAAATTTCGCCTGACGGCGGGCAAACTCAAGCTGGGCGGCACTCAGATGAGGATAGAGCAGCGTTTTAAGATATTGTCGTAAACCTTCGACCCCGCCGGACTCGCCCTCGGCCGCAACCCCTTTGCGGACAGCCTGCAGAAAAACCAGCGGTGAACAGCGATCGCGCCGGGCCAGATCATCCATGCGGCTGACGACCTCGCGCAATTTATTGCGGCGCAAGCCGAAATCGGCAAGAATCTCCAGCAGGATTGTTTGCGCCGCTTCCGGCCACTCACGCAGCAGGTCGACCGTCTCTCCGTCGACAATGCCGGCCGCGACCAGATCACGCAGCTCCCGGGAGAAGCCGGCCAACGCCTGACAGCGCTGCTGAAAACGCGAGCGCAGCGGCAGTTTCAGGGCCGGCATGATCTCCTGTTCCACCTCAGCCCGGCTGAAAAGCGACAAAGCAGCAGTATAGATATCGGCAACCTCGACCGGATTGAACTCGCGGATAGCCAGATTGTCCCAGAGCGCCCGCCGGAAAAGTTCCTGAGCGCTGATCTTTGCGGAGGCCAGGCAGACTTCGAGGCCGGAGGTGCGGCCGCAACCCTGACGCAACACCTGGTTGCGAAGCACCTCCAGACGCCTGCGGCCGCAGACAATTTTATAACCGTTCTCCCCGGCCTTCAGCAGCGGCGGCTGCAAAAGTCCGACTTTAGCTATGGAAGCTGACAGAGAATCCGGCAGGAGCCCGTACGAGAAGGGAAAAGTCCGATCCGCAAAATCAATTGCGGACAACAGACAAGTATCGCTCATCAAATCATTCATGAATAAAGATTTTTTCACCGTAATGTGGTCTTGCGACTGTAGCATTGACCGCCTTCGAGGACCGTGTCAACCAGCCAGCGATCATCATCGCGTTCGGGATAATCGATGTTATAATGCAATCCCCGGCTCTCTTTGCGATACAGGGCAGAGGTAATAATAAGGTCGGCGACCACGGCGATATTACGCAGTTCCAGAAGATCCACCGAAAGGGCCTGATCCCAGTAGAACTCGTGCAGTTCATGGGCCAGGGAATCAATCCGGCGTTTGGCTCTCAAGAGACGTTTATGGGAGCGGACGATGCCGACATAGTTCCACATAAAACGACGGATCTCATCCCAGTTCTGAGTGATTACCACGTTTTCATCAGGATCATTACTATGCGTATAGCGCCACTCCGGAAACTCCGGCAGATGCAGGGATTTACGGGCATGCTCTTTTTTGATATCCGCCGCGGCGAGCGAACTGTAGACCACCGCTTCGAGCAGTGAATTACTGGCCAGACGGTTGGCCCCATGCAGACCGGTACAGGCGACCTCGCCGGAGGCGTAAAGTCCCGGCAAGGAGGTGCGGCCCCGCTTATCCACCTGCACCCCGCCGCAGAGATAGTGGGCCGCAGGCACCACCGGAATCGGCTCCAAGGTGATGTCAATCCCGAGCTTGAGGCAGGTGGAATAGATCAGCGGGAATCGATGCCTGATAAAATCGGCCGGCTTGAAACTTATATCGAGGAAAACGCAGTCGTCGCCGCCGGTTTTCATCTCATAATCGATCGCCCGCGCCACAATATCCCGGGGCGCAAGTTCCCGGCGTTCATCGTAAGCAGCCATGAAAGAGGAGCCGTCTTTGAGTTTCAGGATCGCGCCTTCCCCGCGCACCGCTTCGGAGATAAGAAAATTTTTCACCGCCGGATGATAGAGACAGGTGGGATGAAACTGGAAAAACTCCATATTGGCGACCCGGGCCCCGGCCCGATGGGCCATGGCGACCCCGTCTCCGGTCGCAATGTCGGGATTGGTTGTATAAAGGTAAACTTTACCGGCACCGCCCGAGGCCAGCACCGTCGCCCCGGCAACAAAGGCATGCACCCGACCGCTGGCCCGCTCCAGCGCGTAAGTCCCCCAGCAGTAATCATCCTGAAGAGTGCTGCCGAGCCATTTATGCGCCGTCAGCAGATCAATCGCCGCCATATCCTCCCAGATAACAATATTTTTATGCTCCCGGCAGCTCGCCACCAGCACCGCCTCGATCTCACGCCCGGTCCAGTCGGCGGCATGAAGAATCCGGCGGCAGGAGTGGCCCCCTTCCCGGGCCAGATCATAACCGGTCTCAGACGCCGGATTACGGCTGAAAGAGACCCCGAGAGCAATCAGCTCCTGCAGACATTCCGGGCCTTTTCTGACCACCAGATCAACGACCTCACGATGCCCAAGCCCGGCCCCGGCCCGCATGGTATCCTCAACATGCGCGGCAAAAGTGTCGCTCTGGTCCAGCACCGCGGCAATCCCGCCCTGGGCCAGATTGGTGTTGGTATCGGTCTCTTTTTTCTTGGTGATGAGATGAACGAGACCCACCTCCGCCAGCTGCAGAGCGATGAAAAGCCCGGCAATGCCACTGCCCAGAATTAGAAAATCACTTTTATGAAAAGTAGTCATACGCCTGCTATAGCATAAAATTCGCCGCCATGAAAGCAGTAAGCTTGAAGGCTGCTGATAAAAATAGGGGTTGACTCTAACACATGATTGTGTTTTTTAGACGGCTATCGGCAGAAAGCTATCAGGTTAATCCGACAACGGCGTCCTTCAGACATCAGACTGTGGAGATCCACCATGCAGAACAACCCCCTGGCCGCCACCATCGACACCCTGGAGATTGCCATCTGGGAACTTGACCTGGATTTGCGCATTCTCAGCTACAACCGCAAAGCCAAAGAGATCTATGGCGATAACGTCATCGGAGATTTCTGCTTTCACGCCGCCGCCGGCCTTGACCACATCTGCCCGAATTGCCCCGCCCAAAAGGTTCTCAACGGGCAACCGAGCGGCCGTTCGCAACACTCCCGTGTGACGGCCATCGGGAAACCCATCACCATCGACCATACGGCAACCCCTCTGAAAAATGAGGACGGCAGTTTAAGGGGCATTGTCATTTCGATTGTCGACATCTCCCACCTCAAAAACATCGAACGCGAGCTCAAAATCCATCAGCACCACCTTGAGGAGCTGGTCCTCAAACGCACCTGCGAACTCAAAGAGAGCGAGTTTAAACACCGTCTTCTTTATGAAAAAGCCAAACTTCAGGAGGAGCTCTACCATTCGATTTTACACTCATCCAGTGACGCCATCGTCGTCTACGACACGGTGGGTCAGGTTCAGTACTTCAACCCGACCTTCTCGCAGATCTTCGGCTGGAACCTGGAAGAACTTAAGGGTCGACACATCCCCTTTCTCCCCGAATCCGAACGTGAGATCTCAATGCAGCACATCTCCGCTCTGATTAATGACGGCACCCCTTGTCAGAACTTTAGAACTAAGCGCCTGACAAAGCAGGGAGAGCTGAAAGATATCAGTATCAGCGCTTCGCGCTATATTGACCACCGGGACCAGCCGGCCGGAATGCTGGTTATTCTCCGCGACATTACCGATCAAATCAAAGCCGAACAGGAAGCCCTCAAAGTCCGTAAACTTGAATCCGTCGGCATTCTCGCCGGTGGCATAGCACATGATTTCAACAATATTCTGACGGCAATTCTGGGCAACATCTCCTTAGCCTTAAGCCTGACCGAGGCCGATAGTAAAACCCACAAAATCCTGGCCGCCTCAGAAAAGGCCTCGCTCCGAGCCAAAGATCTGACCCAGCAGCTTCTGACCTTCGCCAAAGGCGGAGAACCGTTGAAAGAGATAACTTCGATTGAAGATATCATCAGAGATTCGGCCGGTTTTGTTCTGGCGGGCAAGAATGTCAGGTGCAACTTCAACTTCGAGCCCGGGCTCAAACCCGCCCTCATCGATCCCGGCCAGATCAGCCAGGTCATACAGAACATCATCATCAACGCCGAGCAGGCCATGCCCGCCGGAGGCGTTATCAAGATCGACTGCCGCAACCACCGCCAGGAACCCCAGGATCAGATTAACAAGCATGATCAGACCTCCCTGCTCGAAGCCGGCGACTATCTCAGAATCAGACTCAAGGATCAGGGGTGCGGCATCCCTGCGGCCATCATCGACCGAATTTTCGACCCCTATTTCACCACCAAAGCCACCGGCAGCGGCCTCGGCCTGGCCATCACCCACTCCATCATCCGCAAACACTACGGCGCGATCACAATTGACTCGAGCACAGACACAGGCACCACCATCTCCATTTACCTGCCGGCGGCCGCCTCCATAAGCAGCCGCGAACCACTCCCGCGCCCCCGGCGGCCGGAAGCGGAAATGAGCCCGGGCAGCGTCATCATCATGGACGACGAAGAGATCATCCGGGAAGTGGTCGAGGGCATGCTCTCCGCCGCCGGCTATAAAGTTCTCCAGGCTGAAGATGGACAAGAGGCCCTCAGGCTTTACGAGAACGCAAACCGAAGCGACAGCCCGGTCACCCTCATCATCATGGATCTGACTATTCCCGGCGGCATGGGCGGCCAGCAAACCGCGCAAAAAATTCTGCAGATCAATCCCCAGGCCAAGATCATCGTCTCCAGCGGCTATGCCAACGACCCGATTATGGCAGATTATGCCGAATACGGCTTCTGTGCCGCTCTGGCCAAACCCTTTCAGCTGCAGGAGCTCAAACAGACCATCGCTAAAGCCCTCTCTAGCTGACCCGCCCAACTGCAAGAAAGAACTCTCAGCCCCTCCAGACAAGAAAAATTCATCCTTTTTGCATACTTTTGTCTTATTGCTTTCTCGAATATATCGGCTATTGTCCAAGATGTATAGAATGTGAAAGCCACACCCGGCGAGAGCCGGGGTCGGAACACCACGGGTCTTGCTTCGGAAATGCAAAAAGACAGCCGGGTTGCCTCCTGTTTCAAGGGTAATCCGGCTTTTTTCTATGTTCAATCAAGAGGAGGGGGGGAGAAGGAGAAAAAGATGAAAAAAATTGTGTTCGCAACCATCATGCTTTTCTGGCTCAATTCATTAACCTTCGCGGCCGCCATCAACTTAAGTAGCTGGACGGCCTCGGGTGATGGCACTTGGGTTCTAAGTGGCGATGCCGCCAGCGTTCTGCAAACCAAAAATGGAGAACCAACCTATTTTGTCAGCGACACAAACTACATCAACACACTTTTCGACGGCAGTTTCGGGGTCGAAACCAGTAGCGATGATGATTTTATCGGCTTCGTCTTCGGCTATACCGGCCCGACTGACTATATCCTCTTTGACTGGAAACAAGCTGCACAAACAACCAGCAACGGAACAGCGGCTGAAGGTTTCACCCTCTCTCAGATCACAGGAAGCGACGTTAATCTCTGGGGCCACGCCGGCGCTGATATCAGCGTTCTCGACACGCTCTACGGTTCGGATAAGGGCTGGGCCGACAACACAGTCTACGACTTCACTCTCGATTACAGCACTACCGGAATAACCATCAAAATTGACGGAGGTACAATCTTCGACATTAGCGGAAGCTTTGGTGACGGCAAGTTCGGATTTTACAACTACTCGCAGGAGAAAGTCAGATACGCGGCATTTGACGAAACCACAACGGTCCCCATCCCCGGAGCCGTCTGGCTGTTCGGCAGTGGCCTGCTCGGACTTTTCGGCCTGCGCCGCAAGAAAAGATAGCTGATTGTCCGAACACCGGTTGCCCGGTGCCGCGGCCTGCGGCCCTGGCGCTTTTAATCTCGGGTTTACTGGGATTGCGGGAATGGAGAACCGCCGCAGAAAGTAAAAACCAGAATAACTATTCAGCTCTGGTTTTACCCCTCTCCGGGTCATGGCGTCTCTTGCAAAAGAAGGGAACCGGTTTAAATCGGTTCCCTTCTTTCATTTCGGCGCCCTTTTTCAGAAGGCGCAAGCAGGGAAAAAAGAATAGGAACCAAGCCATAACTTCCTTGATTTTTCCGGCCCATTATGCAATCGTGCAAAAACACTTTTGCTCGGGGCCGGGAAAGTCTCCAAGTCAACTTTTCTTCTGACATCTTCGACTTTTACCTTCGATTTTTTTCCGGGCCTTCATCTTCAAAACCATGAGCTTTAAGGCCAAGCCTCTCTTTTGAATTTCCTCTTCTATTTTTTCATCCTCAGCTCATTTCTGGTCGCGGGCTGGCGCCAGCTGACCTGGCTGCCGATAGCCGGCGGACAGGAGCCGATGGCAGCCCTGACCGCAACCATCATCAGTACCGCCGGCGATGCGGTGCAGCTGGCTATCGGCCTGATCGGGGTTATGGCCCTTTTTCTCGGCCTCATGCAAGTAGCCGAAGAGGGGGGACTGTTAAAACTTGCGGCTCGCGGCATCCGCCCCCTGCTCATTCGCCTTTTCCCCGAAGTGCCGGCCGAGCATCCGGCTATGGGAGCGATGGTGATGAACCTGGCGGCCAATCTTTTAGGCCTCGGTAACGCCGCCACCCCGTTCGGCATCAAGGCGATGCAGGAACTTGACACCTTGAATCCAACCCCGGGCACCGCCACCAATGCGATGGCGCTGTTTCTGGCGATCAACACCTCAAGCGTCACCCTGCTGCCGACCGGCGTCATCGCTTTAAGGGCCGCCGCCGGCTCAAGCAACGCCGCCGGCATCCTCCCGACCACCCTCTGCGCCACCATTTTTTCGACGGCGACCGCAATCTTCTGTGCCAAATTGCTGGCCCGCTGGAGCGACCGGAAAACCCTGCAGAAAGCCGCAAAGCCCTATAAAGACCCGGGCAAACCCTGCTCTCATACTTCAAACAGCGCCCCCGCAGCGGCAATCTTAAGCACCCCTTCCCGACTCTCCAAGTGGAAACCGGCGGCCGGGCTGGGAATCTTCATGGCTTTAATTGCCCTGATGGTGATCTACGGTAAAAACATCTCCGGCTGGATCGTCCCCGGCCTGATGCTCTCCCTGCTGACCTTCGGCATCATCCGCCGGGTACCGGTTTATGAAGCGTTTGTCAGCGGCGCCAAAGAGGGTTTTCAGGTGGCGATCAAGATCATCCCCTATCTCGTCGCCATCATGGTTGCCGTCGGCATGCTCCGCGGCAGCGGCGTCATGGAGATCGTCACAAACAGCATCGGCCCCTATACTGCGGCCCTGGGTCTGCCGGCCGAGGCCCTGCCGATGGCGCTTTTACGACCTTTGTCGGGTTCCGGAGCTTACGGCATTCTCGCGGCGACCATCAACAATCCCGCCATCGGTCCCGACAGCTACACCGGTTATCTGGTCTCGACCCTGCAGGGCTCAACCGAAACCACTTTTTATGTCATGGCGGTCTACTTCGGCGCCATCCAGATCAAAAAAGTGCGCCACACCCTGGCTGCCGCCCTCCTCGCCGACCTCGCCGGAATCATCGGCGCCATCATCGCCTGCAAACTGTTTTTAAATTGAAAAAGCAGCCTGCCCCCTTTTTTTACGCCAGGAAACAAGAAAAACGACATTTATTCATATCATAACCCCGACAATACAACCGGTCAGCAAAGTTGCCAGAGTGCCGGATAAAATTGATTTAAAACCAAGCGATAAAATTTCCCGAGTGCGCTCAGGAGCAATGGTTTTCAAGCCACCAATCATAATGCCCAGGCTCCCGAAATTTGCAAAACCACACAGGCAATACGTCATAATAATTCGACTTCGTTCCGAAAGTACTTCAGGCGCCAGCGCCGCCAGCCTCTGATAGGCAATCAGTTCATTCAGAATGGTCTTTATTCCCATGAGTTGCCCGGCCGCAGTTGCCTCTCTCCAGGGTATACCGGTAAGCCAGACAACCGGAGCCATACCCCATCCCAGAAACCGCTCAAGACTCATAGGCGTGCCCCCAGGGCCCGGAACCAAACCGACAACCATATTGACAAGCGCGACCAGGGCAACCAGAACGATCAGCATTGCCACAACATTGATGAGTAAACTGATGCCGGACTCGACCCCCTTAACCAGAGCATCCATGGTACTTTCGGCAGTTTGAAGAAATTCAACTTTTTCATCCCGGCTGCCGGGTTCACCCGGCACCATAACCACGGCAAAAAGGATTGCGGACGGGGCACTGATAATCGATGCCGTCAGGATATGTCCCAAGGCTTCGGGAACGGTTTTGCTCAAAATAAAAGCATAAAGCATCAGGACAGTTCCGGCTATAGTAGCCATCCCCGCTGTCATCGTTACAAACATATCCTGCCGGGAGAACTTTTCAACATAGGGACGGACAAGCAGGGGCGCCTCCACCATGCCAACAAAAATATTTGCCGCCACCCCCAGGCCCACAGCGCCACTGATCCCGGTCGTTTTTTTGATCAGAAAAGAAAAACCTTTCACCGTCAGCGGTAAAATTCGCCAATGGTACAAAAGTGATGAGAGCACACTCACCACCAGAATAATCGGCAGGGCTTGAAACGCCAGAATGAAGTTATGCTCCGGATTTGCCACCACAAAAGGGGCAGCCCCGCCACCGGCAAAACCGAACACCATTGAAGTCCCGGCCTGAGTTGCTCTCTGCACACAATCGGTTACCGCGTTTAAGCCCTGAAACAAAGCCTGAGCTCGAGGTGATTTCAGTAGAATAAATGCAATTATGAGCTGCAATGCCAATGCACCAGCGACGATTCGCCACTGAAATTTCCTGCGGTTTTCACTGAAAGCCCAGGCAATCACAATCAAAACCACGATACCGAGCCCGCTCTGAAGGTGTAGCATAAAAGATGTCACCTCATCTGCAATAAAAATAATACAAATAATGTCCGCTTATATGTCCGCTTTGCCACAGCATGCTATCGTTTTTTTGTGGATATCAAAGCCGATATGATATAGTGCATATTTGACATTGAAGCCTCCTTAATAAAACAATTAAAAGGAAAACCCATGCCTGACTGGTTCTGGACCTGTATGCTTTACGTTTTTGCCGCTCATTTTCTGGTTTTTACCGGGCTCGCCGTAAAACGTAAACGCCTCGCCTCGGCGCTGGCGGCAGGCGCTTTTTTACTGCTTTTTCTGGCCATCGGTCTGCGTCTCTGGCAGCCGGAAAGCTCTCTTTTTGGCATCAGAACCTACTGGTATCTGAGAATCCCCGCCTGGATATTGGCCGTGGCCGGCATTTCGCTGAGCTGGCGCCAACGCCGGAGGAAAAGTTCCACAACCGCAACCGATTAATCAGTGTCGCCGATTTTCGGAGTTTGCCCCTTAAACCCTTCAATAATTATTCTACCGTCAACTACTGGCCTCACAGGTGTTTTTTTCTCAATATACCGCGCCAGAACATCAGCCGCCAGAACGGTTGTGTCCTCTTTTTTCAGCCCGTTAAAAATATAGTGCCCGTCACCTGCGCCCGCCAGCCATGAGTTAACATAAACAGTATAAACCGCCTCCGGCACCAGCGCCTGCCAACGACCGTTGTGCAAAGTCTCAACTTTGACAATTCGATGACCGGGATTGATTATCTCTTCAACCTCCCGTCCTTTATAACGGGCGCAAAAAGGAGGCTGAGAAGGATCAATCACAACTTTAAGAGCGCGGCTCAGCTGTAAAAAACCACCGGCATCGGCCTGTTCGCTAGCGGGACAGGCCGCGCCCTCAAACAACAAAGCTGAAGCACTGACCTCAAGCACAGCCAGCAACTGGCTGCCCGTCATTGCAACCCGCACAATGGTATCGCCAAAGGGAAGCATATTCAGGACATCCTTATGGGAAAGCTTACCGGCAGGATAGAGCCGATCGCCACGAATCGAACCGCCATTAAAGAGCCCAAGAACAAGATCACTATTCTTCTGCGTAAACCAGTTCACCACGGAATCGGCAATGAGATTGCCAAGATTGCTCTCCGATTGACGGACGACAATTTTGCGACTGTCAAGGGCAACCAGGGTTTCACCAATGGGATCACCCAGGAGTAAATCGAGCTTTTCCGCATAACCATCAACATAATTTTTGACCGCTGCAACCGAAGCCACCTTTTCATTAAGTGCGACCAGTTCCCACTGCGGGTTTTGCAGAGTATCTGAAAACGAGAATCTAAGCACTCCGACCCTGCTCCCTCCGGCCCCGGCCTGCACTATAACACAAGGCTTGCCTTCAGGATTGGCAACACTTTCAAACAGGCATTCATGACTGTGACCGCCGACGATCAGATCAATACCGGCAACCTGGGCCGCGAGCTGCCGGTCCAGAACTGAACCGCAATGACTCAAAGCGATCACCAGCCGCGCCCCTTGACCACGCAAAAGCTTAACCATTGCCGTGGCAACCCTCTCCAGATCAGGATCAACCGTAACTTCATCACCAACATTCGAGACGACCTGCAAAGCCGGGGTCATCAGACCAAAAAGTCCGACTTTGATACCGGCAACATTCTTAAAAACATAAGGTTTGACAATTTTCGCCAGAGGCGAATCACCATAATCAACATTTGCCGTGAGCAGATCAAATCTGGCTTTCGCAGCAGCCTCAGCGTAAACCGAAAGCCCTTGATCAAATTCATGATTACCCGGAGCCACGACGTCATAGCCGGCCATATTCATCGAAATAATTTCCGGGGTTCCGGCAAAGATCGAATAAAAAGTTCCCATCAGATCGTCTCCGGTCGAAACCAGCAAAGCCCCATCGACTTGCGAACGAATCTGCAGGGCCAGGGCGGCTATCCGATCCATGCCGCCAACAGTTTGCGCCGTTGCCGCTCCACCTTCATCCTTACTGATCTCTCTACCGCAGATAGAACTCTGGAGATCTGCTGTCGTAATAATTGCCAGATGCTTAGTCAATCCGGCCCCCACCTGCGCCTGACCAGCCGAGTCTCCGGCATAAATGACGGCAGGCAGCAGACAGACAAAAATCAGCACCGAAAACATAAAAAAACAACGCTTAATCATATCATAATCCTCACAATAAGCCGGTCGGCAAGGTTGGCTAGATCATTGAGGGGCTCACGAAAATGAAAATCTGTTGCAAGCCGCAGCGGTTCCATTAAAGCGACCGACTCATCCCGATCTTGAGGAACCGCATCACCCCTTGAAATGTCCTGTTTATTTAAAGTCATAACCATTTAATAACAACAACGTATAAGATACGCAATGCAAATAATGTCCGCTCACATGTCCGCTTTGCCAATTAAAACCACAATTAAAAAATCTTTACCAAGAAAATGGAATATGCTACGGGGCAGTAAAACTGAACGGCTCCGCTCTGAGCGGGCCGGTGTCGGCTTTTTCTTCTGACAAATTTACAAACTTTTCTACAAACCGAAAACAACCTGCAAGAAACAGACATATTAGCTGTTGCTTTACAAAGGAGGCCCCATGGCCCGCGTTCATTTGCGCTCCCTTAGCCTGATTTTTCTGGTCGCGGTTCTCAGCCTGATTTCGGTTTCTCCGGCCCGAGCAGTGGATATAGAGGTCACCAACAACGCGGATAGCGGAGCTGGAACTCTGCGTCAGGCCATAGCTGATGCCGGGGATAGCGATACGATCAGTTTTACCATCGCCGGCTCCGATACCATCACTATTGCATCGGAACTGCTAATTAACTCCAAATCTGTCGCCATCAACGGTACTAATATCGCCACCGGCAACCCTATCACCGTGCAGGTCACCACTCCGGGCTCATCAGCGTTTCGCGTTTTCAACATCTCGGGGCAAGAGCCAACTGTAACCATCGCCAATATGATTATCAAGGGCGGAGATGTCAGGACTACCCCTGCCAATGGTGCCGGCATAGCTTTAAGTAACGACTGTTCTCTCAATTTGGATACGGTCACGATTTCAGATGGTTTCGCTGACTCAGGCGGTGGAATTTTTAATAATTATGGCTATCTCTCCATGCAAAACTGTACCATAAGTGGAAACTCGGCAGCAAATTACGGCGGCGGCATCTTTAATAATTATGGCCATCTCTCCATGCAAAACTGTACCATAAGTGGAAACTCGGCAATCTCTCATGGCGGCGGCGGAATCAGTAATGATGGTACAGCTACTATCCAAAACTGTACCATATATGGAAACTCGGCAAACATTTATGGCGGCGGAATCCGTAATCATAGCACCGCTACCGTCCAAAACTGTACCATAAGCGGAAACTCGTTAGAATATTACGGTGGCGGCGGAATCTTTAATGATGGCACCGCTACCGTCCGCAATACCATTCTGGCGGGCAATACGGCAGGTGGAAGCGACGGCGCTGATTATTACAATGATTCTGGTGGTACATTGACCGACGACGGCTACAATGTGGTTGAAAATCAGTTTGGGATTACTTATGGCCAGGAAGAAGGATACACGTTCACCGCTGCGACAGATATTTTATACAACGAAGAGTCCTGGCAGCAAGGACCGGCAGGCCCCTTAGTAACCGGGACTCTGGGGTTAGCTTCCATACTGGCCGACAACGGCGGCCCCACCCTGACCCTGGCCCTGGAATCGACCAGCTTCGCTGCCGCCAGTGCCACGACCGGCATTCCTCCGGCTGACAACTGGAACAGCAGCCCTGAAATTGATGAATTATACAGCGACCAGCGCGGGGTTGCCAGAACCGCCGGGCAGAATACCAGTATCGGAGCCTATTCTGCTAACTATAGCACCACCCCCGCATATTACTACCGCAGTCGAACTTCCGGCAACTGGTCTGAGACCTCCACCTGGCAGCAGTCTGAGAACGGTTCCGAATGGGAAGATACGGAGACCATCCCGGACACAACCAGCCTGGGTACCACCATTCAAACCGGCCACACTGTGACCGTTAACCAGGATGTGACCACGGATCAGACCACGGTAGAAAACGGTGCGACTTTGGCCGTGGCTGAAAACAAGACCCTGACCATCGCCGACGGCGACGGCAGCGATCTCACCGTGACCGGCACTTTGACCAAGTCCGGGACCGGAACGATCACCTGCGCTTCCGGCTCTACCGTCACCTATAACGGCGGTAATCAGAATGTACCGGCGTTGGCCTACAGCGAACTCTCTTTTGCAGATAGCACTTCCGGTGCCACCAAAACCTTTGCCAACGGTACTACCTCAGTGGGCAGCGAAATATCGCTGCCCGACAGCCTCACCCTTACCGGCAGCTCGGCGGAAGCGGTGACCGTGCAGGTGACCACGCCCGGCGAAGACGGCACGCCGTCGCGAACGTTCCATGTTAATGCTCCCGGCAATGTTGTCACGATCAGCGATCTCTCCATTAAGGGTGGGGATATTCATGAAACAGGGGACGGCGGCGCTGTTTACCTCGAAGACGGCTCCCTTAATTTAGAAAGGGTTAGCCTTTCGGATGGCAAAGGATTTCTAGGTGGAGGCATTTTGACCGAATCTGGAACCACTCTGACCATGACGGATTCAATCGGCAAAGACAACATTGCAACCTCCAGCGGCGGCTTTCTTCATAATTGGGGGACAGCAACTATCAACCGCTGCAGCTTTTTTAACAACACCGCTATTACGGGCGGTTTTGTGCATAATAATTATGGAGATCTAACTGTTTTCGCTTCCACCATCAGCGCCAATACGGCAACTGGTAACATCGATGGGAGTGGAGGGGGAGGTGCCGTATTGAACACCTTAGCGACAGTGCGGTTCATTAATTCGACGGTTACGGGTAACAGTGCCGGCAGGTTCGGCGCCATTGTCAGTTTCGGCGGCAATTTGATTCTAGTGGGATCCACTATTTCCGGAAACATGGGATCCACCATCGACAACGAGCCATTGGATGGCGGCTATGGCCTTATGCTCATAAACAACAATACAATCATCACTGATTGTATTGTTGCTTATAATCATGAGAATGATAACAGCGGCTACAAGGATATTTCAAAAACAAACGGCACGATTTACGGCAATTACAACATTGCCGGCGACTGGAACACTGAATGGGGCGGCTCTGGTAACATAGCCTATACTTATACGGCGGGCAAAGGAGCTCCACTCTTTGCCGCGTACGATACGATTGTCGCCGATACCATTTATGCACCGGTGATGGCCGACAACGGCGGACCGACTGAAACTGTGGCTCTTTCCGGAGATGCCATCGCGTCTGAAACAGGTGTGAAAGTCGGATTTTACGACGATGAGGGTGTGACCAGATATGCCTTTTATAACGGTTCTGAATGGGTCAAAGTGGAGGATGGGAGCACGCCTGTGTCGTCAGAAAACATGACGGAAATCACCACCGACCAGAGAGGTGCCAACCGTCATGCGACACCAAGCGTCGGCGCCTACGAAATCTACAGAGGCTACATTACCAACGGTATCGGCAGCGACTGGAGTACCGCCGGCAACTGGAACATTGTTAACGGTATCGGTGAAGAGCTTGCTACCGTAGCCCCGACCGCAGCCAATTCTACCTCCATCACCGTAAACCACGACATGACCGTTAATGCTGATTTAAGCATAGACCAGACAAGTGTGGCAAGCGCTAAAACCCTGACAGTGGCCGGCGCTAAAACCCTGACCATCGCCGACGGCGACGGCACCGATCTGACTGTCAATGGAACCCTGGCCGGTGCCGGCAATCTCACGGTGCCCGGACAGCTTCTGGTAAACGGAACCTCAAGCGTTAATATTGACGGGACTTTTAACGCTACCGGCGGCGCGGTGACTTTTACCGGCGCCGGCAGTCTCAATCTCGGCGGCAGCGTGACCAGTCTGGGAGCATTTACGGCGGGCAGCAGCACGGTAACTTATGCTGGCACGAATCAGACGGTGCCGGGCAGCGTCACCTATTACAATCTGACCAAGACGGCTGCCACAGTTGGCACCCTAACTTTTCAGGCTGAGAGCACCACCACGGTAACCGGTACACTGCGGCTGGAAGGAGCCTCAGGACAGCTTCTGTCTCTGCGAAGCAGCACCCCCGAAACCCAGTGGAATATTGATCCTCAGAGCACAAGAACAATCGCTTTTGTGGATGTTCAGGATTCTAATAATACGAACGCCCAGGTCATCTATGTTGCTGATCAGGGCTGCGTTGATTCCGGCGATAACAGCAACTGGATTTTTGAGGGTCCGCCGCCATCCCCGCCTTCGGCTCAGGTCACGGTGGTCGGCGGCAGCGGTTCCGGCAACTACCAGATCGGAAGTTTTTTCCGGATCACCGCCGATCCGCCGCCGCCGGGAATGGTCTTTTCCCACTGGAGCGGCAGCACGGTCGGGCTTTTTTACGTCAACAAACCCTCCACCCTTTATTGGATTCGCACGCCGACGGTAAATCTCACAGCGGTTTATACTGCGGTTCCGGTTCGAAGCGTAACGATGGGTATCTACCCGGCGGCTTTGGCGGAAGAGGAGATTGCCGATGCCTTTAGCGGAGAAATCATCTATATTGCCCCCGATGGCAACGGCAACGGAGTTGAGCCCTGTTACAGCACGCTGGCAGCGGCCCTCGCTGCCGCCAGCGCCGGGGCTGAAATCCGTCTGACCGCCGGTTATTACAGCGGCGAGATTATTTTCAACCAAGATGTCAAAGTAAAAATTTCCGGCGGCTGGAATCAGAATTTTTCCGCCCGTGAAGGCGTAAGCCAGATCAATGGCCGCCTCCAGGTGCTCAGCGGCGAAGTGGCTCTCGAAGGGGTTACATTTGTCGGTGAGGATTATCTGACCATCAATGACCCGGCCCCGGGAATTACATATGACACTCTTTACGTTGCGCCCGACGGCATCGGTGACGGCACTGCACCCTGTTACAGCAGTTTGTCCGCGGCCCTCGCCGCCGCCAGCGCCGGCACCGAAATCCGTCTGGCGGCCGGCTATTATATAGACGATGTTATTTTCAACCGGGATATCGCCGTAAAAATTTCCGGAGGCTGGAATCATAATTTTTCCGCCCGCGAAAGCGCAAGCCAGGTCAACGGCCAGCTCCAAACAATCCACGGCAAAATGACTCTGGAAGGGGTTTCATTTGTCAACGAGGCGCAACTGGCCCTGCGCTGACCACATTTAATAAAAAAAAGGGGCAAGACCGCTTTTATTCATAAAAGCAGCCTTGCCCCTTTTTATTGCCCTCCCGGCGCAGCCGTTGAATGATCTCGTCAAGCTGATGCAGAAAGCGGGAGCGGTCGCGCTGGAGCAGCGGAGGGGGGCCGCCGGTTATTTCGCCGGCATCGCGCAGATCGGCGAGCAGAGCCCGCGTCGCTACGGCGTCGCCGATATTGTTTTCCGTAAAGAGCTTGCCGCTTGAGCCGATGACCATGGCCCCTTTTTTGAGACAGCGATCCGCGAGCAGAATGTCGGCGGTCACGACAATATCGAAAGCCTTAACCTGTTCGACAATCCAGTCATCGGCCGCATCCAGTCCGCCCCCGACAACCTTCAGGGTGATGCCGGGTTCCGACGGCACCCGCATCCAGGCATTAGCCACCAGAGTGACCGCCAGATTGTAGCGTTGAGCCACGCGATAGACCTCGGCTTTGACCGGACAGGCATCGGCATCGACAAAAATATGAAACATATGGTAAAACCATTGAAAAGATTACAGAAAATGTTCAATTTCAACGCGGGCGTTGCCCGCAAGCAAATGCTCCTATCAGAACATTCTCTTGTTTTTGTTGTTGAAAAAAACAAGAAAACAACCTGTAAGGCACTAATTATGCCTTAAGGCCTCGATGGGGTCGAGATTGGAGGCTTTGCGGGCCGGGTAGAAACCAAAGAAAATGCCGACCACGGCCGAAAAGATGGTGGCCAGCAGGATCGAATCAAGCGAGATAATCGTCATCCAGCCGGCGAGACGAGCAATAAGCTGGGCGGAGCTGACCCCGAGAATCGTGCCCATAATGCCGCCGGCGAGACTGATGACCATGGCCTCGACCAGAAACTGAAAAAGAACGTCGCTCTTGCGGGCGCCGACGGCCATGCGAATGCCGATCTCGCGGGTTCTCTCGGTCACGGAAACGAGCATGATATTCATAATGCCAATGCCGCCGACCAGCAGACTGATGGCCGCGACCGCCGCCAGCAGCCAGGTCATGGTGTTGGTCGTCTTACCCGCCATCGCCGCAAACTCATCAAGGGTGCGCACCGTAAAGTCATCATCAACCCCCGGCTGCAGGCGATGTCGCTGCCGGAGCAGCTCCTCGACCTCGCGCTTGGCCTCTTCCACCAGCTCCCCGGACTGAGCCGAGACCAGAATGAAATTGACCAGGCCCGGCAGGCGCTGGCCGGCGAGTTTGCGCTCCATCGTCGTATAGGGAATGAACACCGTGTCATCCTGATCCTGACCGCTGGGGGTTCGCCCCTTTGGGGAGAGAATGCCGATAATGCGGAACGGCACATTTTTAATGCGCAGCCGCTGACCGATAACCTCGGCGCCCGGTTCAAAAAGATTTTCATAAACAGCCGCGCCCAGAATCACGACGTTGGCCGCGGCCCGAACCTGCGACTCACTTAAAAATTCACCTTCCTGCAAAGGCCAGTCCCACACCACGACATAACTCTCGGTCGTGCCGTAAACCCGGGCCCCCCAGTTGCGCTTGCCGGCGACAATCTGTTCATTCTGAATGGTCGCATGGGCCACATTGAGCGCCGCCGGGCAATCCCGGGCAATGGCTGCGACATCACTGACATAGAGAGTCGGTTTAGTGCCATAGCCGGAGCGCACCCCGCCACTCTTGGAAGTACCGGAAAAGATCATCAGCATATTGGAACCCAAACTGTGAATCTGCTCCTGAATACTGGCATTAGCCCCGCGCCCGATGCTGATCATGACAATCACCGAGCCGATACCGATAATAATCCCCAGCATGGTCAAAAGAGTTCTGACCTTGTAGGCCAAAAGGGCGCGCAACGCCATCTGCATGGTCAGCCAGATTCCCATCTCAGGCCACCTCATCCACTTCAATCAAACCGTCACGCAGCTTGATGCGCCGCCGCACCGCTTGACCCACCTCGGGATCGTGGGTCACGATAATAATCGTAATCCCTTGCGCATTAAGCCCGGCGAGCAGCTCCATGATCTCCTGGCCGGTCCGGGTATCGAGATTGCCGGTCGGTTCATCCGCCAGAATCAGAGCCGGCTGATTGACCAGGGCCCGGGCGATCGCCGCGCGCTGCTGCTGGCCCCCGGAAAGCTTGGTGGGGAGATGGGCGGCCCGAGCCTCCATGCCTACCAGCCGCAAAGCCGCCAGCGCCCGTTGCCGACGATCGGGAAAAGCCGGCCGATGATAGAGCATCGGCAGCTCCACATTTTCCAGGGCCGTACAGCGCGAGAGCAGATTAAAACTCTGAAAAACAAAACCGATTTTGCGATTGCGGATATCGGCCCGCTGATCCCGCGAGAGGGCCGAGACATTCTCACCGCCAAGCTCGTAGACCCCTTGACTGGGGCTGTCGAGAAGGCCGGCGATATGCATCATCGTCGATTTCCCGGAGCCCGAAGGCCCCATAATCGCGACAAATTCCCCGGCCTCGATCCTGACACTCACCCCTTTCAGGGCATCGACCCGGCCGCCGGCCATCGGATAACCCTTCCAGAGATCACGAAATTGAATAATGGGAGGCTGCATGTTCAGTACGGCCCCTAACGTTTCCAGAGCGCGGAAAAGAGGCTGGAGCGATCTTTTCGGGCTCCGCCCGCAGTAAAAGAGAGGCCGACGATAACTTTATCGCCCTCTTTCAGATCTTCGCTCAAGATCTGGGTCTGGGTCTCATCCGTGACCCCGGCCAGAACACTGCGGCTCTCGGGCTGACCCGCTTCATTCAAGACATAGAGCGTGGCCGATTTGAGCTTCCGGCTGCTCTTATTTTTGCCATGCTGAGCTTTGAAGTTTTCGATATAGACCTTGAACTTCTCATATTGGTCATCGCGCAGAATGGTGTAGAGCTTGCGGTTGATCTCGACATAAAAATTCCGCCACGCCTGAATAATATCCCGCTGATCCTCGGGCAGGGTATAAACTTCTTTCAGTTTGACCCCGGCATCTTTGATAAAACCGGCGTACTGCTCGGCCTGGCCGGGATCCAGCCCGACTTCGGCGACCGCACTCTTATAGAACGGCCGTTCGCTGATCGGCACGCTCTCCCGGCGACCTGCGGACGCGGCCGGCGTCGCCGGTTTGAAACGCAGAGCCGCATTGGGCACCAGCAGAATATCACTGACCTCGGCGACGATAATCGTCACATTGGCGGTCATGCCCGGGCGCAGCAGCAGAGCCTGATTTTCCACATCGGCAACAATTGTGTAGGTCACGACATTCTGCACATTGCTGGCCGCGTTACGCACCTGCCGCACCTGCGCCTTGAATTTTTTCTCAGGAAAAGCATCAACCGTAAATTCAACCTCCTGTTGCGGCTGAATCTGTCCGACATCGGCCTCGCTGACATCGGCTTCGACCTGCATTTTCGAGAGATCTTCGGCAATCGTAAAAAGAATGGGGGATTGCAGGCTGGCGGCCACGGTCTGGCCGACATCGACATGACGGGAAATCACAGTCCCGGCAAAAGGTGATCTGATTGTACAATAACGCAGCTGAATCTCGGCCAGATTAAGCGCGGCCAGGCGCTGAGCGATGAGAGCCTGCGCCCCCTCCTGCTGCGCCGCAACTTTTTTGCGGTTGGCCTTAGCGGTTTCGACCTGAGCCGCCGCCATATCCAAACCGGCAAGAGCATTCTCGCGCTTGACCAGAGCCGTATCGAGGTTGGCTTTGGCCACCGCCTCCTGATTTTTCAAACCGGAAAAACGCTGATAGTTAAGTTCCGCTTCCACACTGGTCGCCGCCGCCGCCCGCTGCTGTGCCCTGGCACTGTTAAGGGCCGCATCGGCCGCCAGCAGAGCCATGCGCTGCTCCAGGGCCTGGGCCTGAGCGCCGGCCAGAAGGGCCCGGGCCTGCTCAAGCTGAGCTTCGTAGAGAGCGGGATCGATCAGGGCGACCACCTGACCCTGGGTGACGAGAGCGTTGAAATC
>JAFGVI010000125.1 GCA_016938065.1 Deltaproteobacteria bacterium
CGCCCCAGAAAAAAACTTTCACTATGACCGCCGCTCTCAACTTCGCTAATTCCCAGAGCCGCAAGGGTCGCCAGCACTTGACTCAGGTCGGCGGCCGAACGCTGGTCGCTGCCGGCCACGCTCCAGCCCTTAAGTTTCAGCAGGCGAGCCGCGGCCAGACCGCTGACGCCAAGGCCCACAATCAGAGTTTCACTCCTCAAGCTATGATCCGACATCTCAATCATCTCAGTTTCAACGTACTTAAGGCAAAAAGGGCAAGTATCAGAGCAATAATCCAGAATCTGACAATAACCTTGGGTTCGGCCCAGCCCTTAAGTTCAAAATGGTGGTGCAGAGGGGCCATCCGGAACACCCGTTTCCCGGTCAGTTTAAACGATGCCACCTGAATAATCACCGACAGGGTTTCCAGAACAAAGATGCCGCCCACCAGAAAAAGCAGAATCTCCTGTTTGGTAACTACCGCCACCGCCCCGAGTCCGGCCCCTAAGGCCAGAGAGCCGACATCCCCCATAAAGATCGCCGCCGGATAGGTATTGAACCAGAGAAAACCTAAGGCCGCACCAATCATCGCGGCACAGAAAATCGCGTTTTCACCAACCCCGGTGACATACTGAATCTGCAGATAACCGGCCAGCAGGCGATGCCCGGCGACATAACTGAAGATCATATAGACGGCAAAAGCAACCAGCGAAGGTCCGGTAGCGAGTCCGTCCAGACCATCGGTCAGATTGACGGCGTTGGAGGTGCCGACCACGACAATCGCCATAAAGGGGATATAGTACAGACCGAAATCGGGCAGAAACCGTTTAAAAAAGGGTACGGTCAAGGTCGTCGAATAGCCCGGCAGGAGATAGACCAGCAGCGCAAAGATCAGGGCCACAACAAACTGGGCCCCCAGTTTCTGCCGGGCGGAGAGACCGGTGGCATTGCCCTTGACCAGTTTGCGATAATCATCGACAAAACCAATCGCCCCGAAACCCAAGACCACAGCCAGTACCAGCCAGACATAGATTTCGGTCAGATCAGCCCACAAGAGGGTGGCCACCGTGACTGAAAAAATAATCAGGAGTCCGCCCATAGTCGGGGTGCCGGTTTTAACCTGATGGCTCTGCGGCCCATCGGCGCGGACCACCTGACCAATCTGTAAAGCCTTAAGCCAGGCAATAACCTTGGGCCCCAGATAGAAAGCGATAAACAACGCGGTCAGTGCCGCGTAAATGGCCCGAAAGGTAATGTAGCGAAAAACATTAAACCCGGACCAGAGATGATGCAGAGGATAAAGAATATGGTAGAGCATCAAACCGCCTTAAAATAGTTCAACAGGGGTTCAACCAGTTTTTCCAGGGCCAAAGCGTGCGAACCTTTGAGCAGCACCAGGGCATCAGCCGGCAGACGCTCCTGCAGCAACGCCGCCGCCTGCGCCTGAGCCCCGGCCGGAAAAAGAATAATACGCTGTGCCGGCAGACCGGCAGCACGGGCCCCGGCCGCCAGTTCTTCGACGGCACGACCCAGCAGCAGCAGCAGATCGGGCCGGATTTCAGCCACGCGTCTACCGATGCGCTGATGCCAGAGAGCACTTTCTGAGCCGATTTCCAGCATATCACCCAGAACCAGGGCTAAAAAACGTTTTTCGCGCCGCTCGGAAACCGCCGTCAACGCCGCCTGCATTGAAGCAGGATTGGCATTGTAGGCGTCATGCACAAGCACCCCGGGCCCGTTCCCGAGCTGATGGCACTGCAGGCGGCCGTCCAGATTTTTGAAATTTTCCAGGGACTGCGCCACCGACAGCAGCGAAACCTCAGGCAGCTGCAGGGCCGCGGCGGCGGCCAGGGCCGCGTTCATCACATTATGCCGGCCCCAGCAGGGCAGTTTAATCGTGACCTTCTGCGCATCGGCAAGCAGAACAAAACTTAAACCCGCACCGGTCAGCCAGATTTCGGCGACACCAACCAGATCGGCCGCCGCGTTCGCGGCGGCATAGGCCCCATGCGCGCTCACCGGCACCAGGGTAATCTTATCCGGCAGGCGCTGACTGACCGCAAGCGGCACCATCCGGGCCAAGTAAGGATCGTCGGCATTATAGATCACCGCGCCGCCGCTTTTAATCTGACCAATCAACTCGCACTTGGCCCGGGCGACGGCTTCGAGCGAACCCAGCCCCTGAAGATGAGCTGCGGCCACATTGGTTAAAACTGCATAATCAGGCTGAGCGACAGCACCCAGAGCCGCGATTTCGCCGGGTTCATTCATGCCCATTTCCAGTACTACCACCTGACAATCGTCAGGCATCGCGAAAACAGTCAGCGGCAGGCCGATGCGATTATTAAAATTGCCGGCCGTTTTATGCACCCGGAAACGATCTTGAAGAAGCTGGGCCAGCATCTCTTTGGTCGTCGTTTTACCGTTGGAGCCGGTCACGGCGATGACCAGCGGCGCAACCTGCTGCAAACGCGCCCGGGCTAAAACTGCCAAAGCTGTCAGGGCATCTTTTACCGGCAGAAAGAAAACGTCAGGATAGCGTTGCCGCAAGGCTTCAAGTCGGGCAAACCCCTCTTCCAACACCACGGCCACGGCCCCGTTGACAATCGCCTGCTCGATAAAATCGCGCCCGTCAAAACGGACACCCGGCAGAGCGATAAAGAGGGACCCCGGACAATCCCGCCGGCTATCGGTGGTAATCGTCTGCAGAGTAGTGGTCGCATCCGCAACCTGCGCCGCAGGTGACCCCGGCTCCGACAGCAGCGCCGCCAGCTGACCAAGATTCCAGTAATGATGTCGTGTCTGGCTCATTGCCGGCCCGAAAAACCTTTACAGGGTTACAATCTTCACCTGATTAACCTTAACTCTCTTCAATTTCCTGCGGTCAGATCTCGCTGCTGAGCTGAAAGACAAAATCAAGCCCGGGAGCCAACAAGGTTCCCGCCGCCGGTTTCTGGGCCACGATCCGCCCCTGACCGGAAATCTTCAGACTCCGGCGATAGCCGCCGACCAAAGCCAGAGCATCACGAATCGTCTGCCCCGTAAAATCGGGCATCAGATTTGCCGTCTGCTGCAGCGCTTCACTCGGCTGGGCCGCCGCGTCCTTGACCGCCGGCTCTTCCGTCTCGGGCATTTCAAGTTTGGCGAACTCCGCTTTGGAGGCATAATTCAGATAACTGACCAGACGCCGGTTGAGCCGCTGAAAGGCCGGGGCCGCAACCATCCCCCCATAAATTGAACTGCGGGGTTCATCGACCAGCACATAAACAACCTTGCGCGACTGGCCTTCCGGAGGGTCGACATAGCCGACGAACGATGCCCAGTAATCACTATGCGAATAGCTTTTCTCAACAAAGTCATATTTCTGGGCGGTGCCGGTTTTACCGGCCACCCGAAAACCCGGAATCCGAGCCTGGGGAGCGGTACCGTCATCTTCGACCACCAGGGCCAGGGCCTGATCAACCTGCCGGGCCACCGCAGAACTGCAGGCCCGCTGTGGAGCCGACGGACAGGGATGTTCGTAGACTGTCCAGCCGGCACTGCTGACAATTCTTGAAACCAGGTGCGGCTGCACCCGACAGCCGCCATTGGCCAGAGCCGCATACGCTGCGACCAGCTGAATCGGGGTAACGGAGACCCCCTGACCGAAAGCCAGATTACACAGATCAATCGCCCGCCAGCGGCGCCAGGGACGTAAACGGCTTGAAGGTTCATGCGGATAGTCAATGCCGCTGCGTGAACCGAAACCAAAATTGTGTAAAACCTCGGCAAAGCCCTCGGCCCCAACCCGGCTGACGATCTTTGAACAGCCGATATTACTGGAATACTTGAGCACCTCGTCGAGACGCAACTTGCCGTATTCGTGAGTATCGTGAATCGTACGGCGGCCGACTTTATATTTGCCCTCTTCGCAATCGATCAGATCGTCGATCTTGAAAAGACCCGACTCAAGAGCCGCCACCAGGGTGAAAACCTTAAAGGTCGAGCCGGGCTCCATCAAGTCAACCACCGCCCGATTACGCCACAGAGAAGGATTATTTTTCAGTTTGCTGTTGGGGTTGAAACGGGGATTCTGGGCCATTGCCAGAATGGCGCCGTCAGCGGCATTCATGATCAGAGCAACCCCGCCCCGCCCCCGGCTCTCGCTGACCGCCCGTTCCAGCTCCGCCTCGGCCCAGGCCTGCAGCTGGCGATCTATCGTCAGATAGATATTTTTGCCCTTATAGTGTTCAAACTCGGGATACTCGGAACTGTCAACCACCTGCCGCCGGGCATCATGCTCAAGCTCCAGATAGAGCTGCTGACCCTTGAGAAACTTTTCATAATAAACTTCCAGCCCCTCCTGACCCTGGCAGTCGATATTCGTAAACCCCAGAACCTGACCCGCGAGTTCGCGATTAGGATAAACCCGCTGACTCTCTTCCAGAAAAGCCAGTCCCGGCTCTTTCTCACACCAGGGCTGCAGCGCCTTGACCTGAGCGGGAGCCAGAGAGCGCTTGAGCCAGACAAAGCCCCGTTCGCCACTCAGCCGCTGCTCCAGAGCAGAGGCTTCAAGCTCTAAAATCGGCGCAATCTCACGAGCCAGACTCCGGCCATCCTTAATCCGTCGGGGTTCGGCATAGAGCGCCCGGCCTTTAACATTGATAGCCAACTGCCCTCCGTCAGCCGCGCGAATCTCGCCCCGGTCACAATGCACCAGGATATTGGAGCTGCGCTGCTGCTGCTGACAGGCCAGATAGTAGTCGTGTCTGACAACCTGAAGAAAATAGGCCCGGGCGACCACGGCGACCAAACTGAAAACGACGACGCCGGCTACAAGTCCTATCCGTAGCTGCAGACGACGTCGTTCTTCTCTGGCCTCGTGCCCGGTCCGTTTCAAGGTCCGCTTCAGGGTCCGCTTCATGGTAGAACCACCTTATGCCCGGGGAGCGGCTCTTGCAGGCCTAATGCCCGGGCCAGCCGGGCCAGATTTTGCGGTCTCTTCAAGGTTGCCAACTCTGCCTGTAACTTATCCCGCTCCTCAACCAGTTTTTTTTCATCCTGGCGTAACTCATTAAGCCGATAGCTTCGGGTCACGATCTTATTATTAAGCCAGGAACAATAAAATATCATTCCCACCATCACCACCAGAAGGCAGCCGTTAAGCCGGCCCCACTGCTGCTGCTCTTTTTCCAGGGCCACAAAACACCTCAAAAAATGAGTCAGATCACCCACCTATAAACATTCAACCACCCGCAGACAGGCACTGCGGCTGCGCGGATTAAGCGCAATTTCTCCGGCCTGAGGACGAATCCCGCCCGGATGGAGAATTCTAACCTGAGGCTGCCGGCCGCAGGTGCAGACCGGAACCCGTGGAGGACAGATGCAGCCTTTACCGGCCTGCCGAAAAACCTGTTTAACCAGACGATCTTCGAGCGAATGGTAAGAGATAACCACCAGCCGCGCTCCGTGATCCAATCGGGCCAGACCTGTTTCAAGCACCTCTCGCAGAGCACCGAGCTCATCATTGACATAAATTCGCAGAGCCTGAAAAATACGCGTCGCGGGATGGCGGTGAGAACGTTTGTACGGCGGCACCATCTCTTCGACCAGAAGCGCCAGAGAGCGCGTCGTCAAAAATGGTTTCCCACTGCGCTTTTCTACAATTTTTTTTGCGATGGCAACAGCATAGGGCTCTTCGCCGAAATCACGGAAAATCCGGCTCAGAGTTTTATCGTCGGCACGATTGACAACAGCTGCTGCGGGCTCACCGCAGCTCGGGTCCATACGCATATCAAGCGGCCCGTCGGTCTGAAAGCTGAAGCCGCGCTCACCATCCTCCAGCTGAAAACTGGAAAGACCGATATCGAGCAGCAGACCATCTATTTTATCAATACCGGCCGCATCAAGCAGCCGGGACAGATCGGCAAAGTTTCCGCGGAGAAGTTTAAAGCGTGGAGCAAACCTCTGAAAAAGGGGCTGTGCTCTGGCACCGGCATCAGGGTCGCGATCAATCGCCACCACCAAAACCCGATCACCGCTGCTCTCAAGAAGAGCGCGACTGTGACCGCCACCCCCGAAGGTGGCATCAACCAGAACCCCGGCACCGCCGGCAACCCTTCTCCCGGAGACCAGAAGATCAACACTTTCCTGAAGAAGAACCGGAACATGGCCCATGCTGAAATCCAAAACGCTGACTCTTAGTCAGAAAAGATACCCGGCCTGCAGGTCTGTTCTGAGCCACTAACGCCTGACCGGGCAATTAAATCGAAACCCCCAACTCTTCCAGAGCTTCGACAATGCCTTTAATATCAGCGGCCGACCCGGTAGTCGCCAGGGCTTCAACACCCCAACGCTCCTGACTCCAGAATTCCAGCTTATCTATCTGACCGGCGATCACCACATTATTTTCTTTCTGATCAAGCCCGGCCCAGTTGCGTAAAGTCGGCGGCAGCAGCACCCGCCCCTGCTTGTCGAGTGAGCATTCAACCGCGCCCGATATATAAAACCGCTTAAAGCGCTTAACCTCAATCCGGCTTGAAGGCAGACTGTTAAGCTTATCTTCCACCTGAGTCCAGATTTTCAGCGGAAAACAGTCAAGACAACCCTCCAGAGCGGTCGTGATCACCAGTTCAGAGTTGTACTCTCCGACGATAATCTCCCGAAATTTGGCCGGGATATTGAGCCTCCCTTTAGTATCAAGGGAATATTCATAACGACCGCGAAAAAACATTTCTACCACCAGGCCCCACAAACAGGATGTTTTGACCCACAATTTACCACTTTATCCCACCTTTGATACCTGCGTCCGCCACCTTTGTCAAGGATAAAAATAAAATTTTTCTAACGCGGCCCCTGCCCGCCAGCAAATACTTCAAGCGCGATATTTTCTTCTTTCTTAAAACCGTAAAATCATGCAAGATGCTGATTTATTTAATATCTTACGCAAAAACTTTGCCCGACAAAAAAAGGCCCCCGCGCCGATCTGCATACAGGCAGATAAGCGCGGGGGCCAGATATTACCCTGCGATTGCGCAGAAAAATGTTAACGCAAAAAATTTCCTATGATTGCCGGCAGCGCCTGTTCAACCCGAAGGATGCGCGGCCCCAGGGAAACGGGCTTAAGCCCGGCGGCCAAAAATATTTCAACCTCAAAGGGAATAAACCCGCCCTCAGGGCCAACCGCGACCAGAACCGGCCGCTGACTGCAGCTTTGCGGGCCGGAAACTTCCGGCCCGCGCACTTCCCTGAGCGGGGTTTCCGCCGCTGGATGCAGGAGCCAGGCGCGGCCCTGCAGCGCCATCTGCGGCACTTCATCTTCAACGAAGGGACGGAATCGGGGCCTTAGAAAAATTTCCGGCATCACGGTATCCCCGGCCTGCTCCAGGGCCAGAAGGGCAACCTCGCGCAGGCTCCGCGCCTCCAGCCAGGGACTCTGCCAATAACTTTTCTCAACTCGCCAAGAATTAAAAATAAAGATCTCTTTGACCCCCATGGTTACTGCAGCCGCCAGCACCCTGCGCAGGACCTTGGGCCGGGGCAGCGCCAGCAATAAACGCAGCGGCAGCGGTTCCGGCGGAGCACGATCAAAATCAACCTCAAGCCCGACCCGGTCCTTTGCGAGCTCCACAATCATACCGGACCCCAGATCACCATTGAGAAGCCCGACCCGCAAACTATCTTTAAGCTGCGACTTTAAGACATTTTTGATATGACTGGCGCGCCGGCCCCCGATCGCCACCCGCCGGGGAGTAACGAAATCGGCCTCTTCAAGCAGAATAATATTCACAAATCCCTCGCCGGACAAAGTTCAATCTCGTAAAAACGGTTGACAGCGGCGTTGAAAAATCACTACAAGTCACAGATAAAACCAACCCGCAACCGCCAAGCAGCCGCATTCCCCGATAAGGCAGAGATGTGAAAAATTTTATGGCCGGAACCATCCGGCGCCTTACCGCCTTGGGTTTCATTCTTTTATTCCTGATCACATTCGCCTACCGGGCCGAGGCTCTTAACGCCGGGTGCGAAATGGTGCGCGTTCGGGAGACCGGCCTGCAAACCAAAAAAGAGCCTCTGCCGCCCCTCCTTCCTCTGCCGGACAACGACCAGAGCTGGGCTCTAGGCATATTTATGCCGCTGAGCGGCGAGTATGTCGCCATCGCCCAGCGATGGCAACAGGGCTTTGCCCTGGGCATAAGCCGAGCGGCTGCCGGCCGGAGTTTTAAATGGCATCTCCTTCTGACCGATTCGGCCGAAATCTCACCCGAGATTGCCCTTAAACATTTTAAAGATGATCACGCAACCATTATTTTGGGCCCGATTCAGAGTAAACTGGCCCAGCCGACAGCCCTGGCGGCGCTCCAAAATGACCTGCCCCTGATCCTGCTGGCCCCGCAACCAGAACTTGCCGAGCTCGGAGAGATGATCTTTCAACATTTCTTAAGCGCCGCCAACCAGGCCCGGGAGATAGCTCGTTTCATCGAGCAAAGAGAGGAAAAAGAAGAAAAAAAGGTGGCCCTGCTTCACCCTGACAATGACTTCGGCCTTGATTTTGCGAAAGCTTTTCTCAAGGCCTGGCCTGAAGGAACCTCGACGCCAACCAAAATCAGCACCTACGATCCGGCGGCAACCGACTTCAGCCTGGCCCTGACCGCCCTGCAGGCGCCCAACCCCGCCGACCCGGAGGTGCCTGAATACATTTTTACAACCCTGGTCATCGCCGATTTCTACCCGCGCCTGCGCCTCCTCGCCCCTCAACTCAGTTTTCACAACCTCGATCAATGCCAGCTCTACGGCACCCGCGGCGGCAATGACAGCCGGCTTGAGTCTGAGGCCGGGAGCAGCCTCGAAGGCGCGATTTTTTTCGACCTCGACCTCAATCTGCCAAAGCCCCCACCAGAGGCCGACAACTATCGCGTGCTTTATCTGAAAACCTACGGAGAAGAACCCTCAATCTACGACGCCTACGCTTACGACACCATCACCATCCTTAATCAGGCCCGGGCAATAATCAGTTGCGGTCAGGCCGCAGGCCTCGCCCAGGCTCTGCGCAGACTGCCGCCGCTCCAGCTCGCAACCGGCGCCACCACCCTCAGCGCCAGCGGCGAATTCGCAAAAAGATTAAGCCCGATTATCTTCAGAAACAGAGTCCGCCACAACCTGCAGTCAAACGATGGCGTAAGCGGCCACTGAAAAAATCAGTCATCGCCCCGCAGAATCACATGCCTGACCCCCCGAATCTGTTTGAAAGCCAGACCGTTCTCAATCCCCTGCCGGACCACCTCTTTATCTTTGACGATGGTGCCGGCTACATAAGTAAAACCGAAATCGAACATTACCGGGGAGAGAGGCGTACTCGGGCCGATAATCAGTTTGACGGCTGAAGCCGAACAACAGGCGAGAATGCCGGCCAGGGTTTTATTGGCCAGGGTGGTGGCGGTGATCGCGACAATCTCGGCCGCGGGCAGATGTTGCGGCATCAAATCTGCCTCAAGATCACCCGCTTGCGGTTTTTTCTCAAAAACCATAAACTTTTTAAAACAGCCCTGCATCTTCTCGACAAATGGAAAATGGCCGATCACGGCCACAACCTTGCCCTGACCCAGCTCCATCAACAGATCGCCGGCATTAATATCGACCTGATTATCTGTTTCAGGATCGGGCAGCAGGGAGTTTAAGGCGGCCAGCCCTAAAGAGCTTTTCAGCGGGTTATCATCCTTGAGGAGCTGGGCCAGCGCCTTGGCCGAAACCGCGGTTCCGGGCTCAGGAAGATCCTTAAGCGGCAGTGGATGTTTGGCCGAAGCCCAGGTTGCCAGTCCCATCGTCCGGCTCTCGACAGCCACGATATGGGAACCGTAGGTCAGGCGGCTGACCGGTTGATCGACTATATCCTCAAGCTGACGCAGAAGATGGTCACTTATCGCTGATGATGTTATTTTCTTACTGAACTTCACAAAATCCCTCCTTGCGCCAGAGCCAGTTTGAGTTCAGCCAAACCGGCCGCATCGGCGACGTTAACAATTGCCGCAGGTTGCAGCTGCCACTTGCGACAGACCGCTTCGACCAGACTTTCCCGGACTATCCAGATATGGATAACTGAATCAAGTCCGAGCAGAGGCTTAAGATAAGCGGCCCAGCCTTTATCCTGTAACTCAAGTCGGCCGACTTCATCAACCATAATTACAGCAGCATCGCGACAGAACTTTACATCAAGGGCCCGGGCCCCGGCGAAAAGACCCTCTGCAAAAAACGCAAACGGGGTCAGGTCGCTATCTTCCCCGGCAACTCGCCGTCGGGCCAGAGGGAGGCTGAGACCACGACCGAGATCGACGAGATCAAAACCCTGGCGCAAGCCATTCCGCCAGAGGCCCGGAGCAAGAATCCCGGCCAGCGCCACCTGCCGACTCTTTAAAAACTGCACCAGGCGTTCAGCCAGCAATGATTTGCCGGAGTGCACGCCGCCGGTAATGATAAGCAGCATGTAACTATTCAGCCTCCTGGTGCTCGGGTGATTTTCCTCCACTTCTTAAGCTCAATTTCTGTTTTCCCAGCGCTCATTACGCCCAAATTGCGGAACTCGCGCTAAGGCGCTCATACAGCCGCAATTTTAATGGGCTTCTTTCGCTGGGAAAAACGACGAAATTTCGCGAGACGTTGCGGAAAACCACCCGAGCACCCTCAAAAGTGAAAATTGACGGAATAGTTACATCGGCATTTTAATGATCGATGTCCGTCCCGGCGGTCGCCGCTTGCGGAAGGAATAGTTTTTTGTTGCCGGGCCCGCAAATCTCGAACGTTCGGGTCTGGTAAAGGGTATCGATATTGGCGGTCGTCATGACTTCGGCGGTCGGCCCCTGAGCCACAATCCGGCCCTCACCCACCATGATCACGCGATCGGCATAGAGTCGGGCCATATTGGGGTCGTGCATGGTTGCAACCACACTGAGCTGCCGGCTCCGGCACAGTTCTTTAACCTGCGCCAGCAAACGGAACTGGTTGTTGAAATCGAGATGATTGGTAGGTTCATCCAGAAGCATGATGCGGCTCGCCTGAACCAGAGCCGCGGCGAGCAGCGCGAGCTGACGCTCCCCTCCGGAAATCCGATTGAAACTGGCCGCCGCCAGGTTTTCGGCGTCGAGCATCCGCAAAGCGTCACGCGCCAGCTGATAGTCCTCCGGCGCCGGGGCCTGGGTCATCTTGAGAAAGGGGGCCCGCCCCATGACCACCACATCAAGCACCGTAAAGGGAAAAATCTCCAGGTGCTCCTGCGGCACCAGACTGATCCGGCGGGCAATCTGCTGCCGGGAAAGGAGAACCAGATTCTGCCGATCAAGTTCAACCCTGCCGGTATCGGGTTTGAGAATCCCATTGAGACAATGAAGCAAGGTGGTTTTACCAGAACCATTTTTGCCGAGAATCGCGTAAAAAAGACCCGCTTCAACCGTAAAGCTGACATCCTTGAGAATTACGCTTTTCCCATACCTGAAACCAAGGTTGAGGCATTCAAGGATTACACCCATCCACTGCCCCGGTTTTTATAGAGAAGAAAAGCAAAAATCGGGGCTCCGCTCAGGGCTGTGATGATGCCGACCGGAATTTCCGCGGTCGAGAGCGAACGCGCCAACCCGTCCGCACCCAACAGAAAGATGGCGCCGAGCAGAGCGGTTACCGGCAGCATTCTCTGGTGATCGGGTCCGACCAGGGTTCGGGCCATGTGCGGAATAATCAGTCCGATCCAACAGATCTGCCCACAACTGGCAACCGTCAGGGCGACAATCAGCGAACTTATAAAGATCAGCACGAGGCGAAAGAGCGAGGGGTTAAGACCAAGTGATTTTGCCTGAATATCACCCAGCGAAAGAATGTTGAGACGAAAACGCATCGCCATAAAAAAAATCAGCCCGATGACGACTGTCGGAGCGAGAATCATAAGATCGTGCCAGGTCACCCGGGAGAGGCTGCCCATAATCCAGAAAACGATGCTGGGCAGTTCTTCATAGGGATCGGAAAAATATTTAAGCACCATCAGCAGGGCGTTAAAAAACGAGAGGATCACCATTCCCGCCAGGACCAGGACGATCACCGGCTTGACTGAAATAAGCCTGGCGATAACCACGGTCATAGTCACGGCCAGCAGACCGAAACTGAGCGAGAGCAGCGGAATCAGAGAATAATTCTGTCCCGGCAGCACCAGCCCCAGCGCCGCGCCGAAGGTGCAGCCGGCGGCAACCCCGAGGATGTCGGGTGAGACCAGAGGATTGCGGAAGAGGGCCTGGTAGACCGCCCCGGAAACTGAGAGTCCCATGCCCACTAAAATCGCCATAAGAGTGCGCGGCAACCTGATCCACCAGAAAACCAGCTGCTTGGTCACCAGATCGCCGGCCACCGCCCGACCGGAGAAAAAGGCATCAAGCATCGAACCCAGATCTGCAACCGTAATGGCAAAGCGACCGACTATCAGGAGCGTCAGGAACAGTATAATGAGCCCGGCCGCAAGAAAAACAACAAAGAATCTGCTCTTAGCCACCTCTTCAATAAACCTGATCGTTGAGATGACCGTGCATCTCGCTCAGTTTCTTCCCGAAAAGTTTGAGATGAAAATTATCGATCTCCCCCTCAAAGTCAAGATCCCGAAAAAGTTCCGGATAGCTCTTGTGCGCCAGCCATAAGGTGCCGAGAGCCGACAGCGGCGAAGGAAAATCCCAAGGGGCGAGATCGCAGGGGAAACGGTAAACGGTTTTATGAACCACGGCCCGCACCTGCTGCAAAGCCGGATCAGCCAACCGCTCGACCACATTCTGGTGCAGGTGTTGCGACAAAACGATAAGATCGGGGTTCCAAGCGACAAACTGTTCCGGCGAGATATCCTGAAAATAACCGCGCAGATCGTGCGCGACATTGATAACCCCGGCCCGAGTAAAAATATCATCCTGGAGCATATTGCCGGTAGCCGTACTGAAGAGGCCACGAGAACCGACAAAATAACCGGTTTTGCGCTGATTTTGAGCCAGCCCGGCGATCCGCGCCGCCACCAGCGTCAACATGCCGTCAATAGCCTGATTAACCGCGACCGCCCGTTCATCCACTTCCAGGGCCTGAGCCATCAGTTCAAGCGAGGTTTTGACACTGGCAAAACTTTCCGGCAGAATAACGATACTGGGAATCCGCATGACCGCCAAGCGTTCGGCCAGTTCAAGGCCATCTTTCTGAGCGTAGAGAATCACCAGATCCGGAGCCAGGGCCGCTACGGTCTCAAAATTGATGCCTGTCGACTTGGTGCCGACCCCGGGCAGGGCCTTAACCTCCGGCAGCAGCGCAGAAAAAAGGCGATCGTGCTTGGCACTGGAATCGATCCCGACGATTTTTTCCTGCTGCCCCAGCGAAAAAAGCAGAAGGGTGGCCGGTTTAAAGGTCGTAACCACACTTTTAACCGGCCCGCGCAAAGTCACCGTGCGACCCGCCATATCCTTAAGCGTCCTCGTCGCACTCCACCCCGAAGCGGCCCACAAGATCAGCGCCAGGACCAGTACACCCGTCGAAAACACCGCTTTTCCCGAACTATTTTTTATCCGCATACAATTCCTCCAGCCCGTTGCAAGCGTTTAAAAGCTGTATTTGAGCTCGGCAAAAGCCGTCCGCCCGGGACGGGGAAAACCGGCACTGAGCTCATAATTTTCATCGAAAAGATTACGGAAACCAACTTCGAGATCGACCTGACGCGGCAGCTCGACCATAACTTTGGCATCAACCAGGGTAAAACCGTCGAGCTCCTGCCAGGCGCCGTTAACATCTTCTTCCCAACGCTTGTCAAACCACTCACACTTGGCAAAAAGATGGATTCGGTCAGTTATTTTAATCAGGTCACTGATAAAAAATTTGTTTTTTGAGACCTCTTCTATATGATCATTGACCCGATCAGCCGATCGGTTGTCGGCATCCAGATAGGTGTAGTGAGCCGTAATCTCCTGGCGCGGCAGAAAACTGCTCACGACCCCCGCCTCAACCCCCTGAAAACGGGCCTTGCCGACATTATCATACATATCGCCGGCCGGCAGCGAGCGCCTGACGATCAGATCTTCAACGTCGGAGTAGAACAGGGCCAGGGTCAACAAGGTGTGGCTGGCCGGATTATACTCCACCCCGACTTCATAATTAATGGCCGTCTCTTTTTCAAGATCGGGATTGGGAATACTGCTATCCAGGTAACTCGAGTAGAGTTCACTCAAGGTCGGAAAGCGGCTTTTGCTACCGACGGAAGCATGGGCCGTGAGACGATCGTTGAGAGCCCAGCGCAAACCGATCTGCGGGTTAAAACTGTCATTGGAGGAGCGGACCTTGCCGCCGTTGGCGTATTCAGGGTCCTGAATATCATAGCTTGCGCCCATGACAACATCGAGGTAATCAGTAATCTGCACCAAATCCTCCAAGGCCATGGAGTAGGTCGCGGCTTCATAACGCTCCCACTTTTCACCATAGTCACCCTGAGATTTATGCACATCTTCCTTGTAATGAAAGGCGAGACTGATCTGCTGGCGGGCCAGCTGTTTACTGCATAAGGAGACCGAGCCTCCCCACGAATAGTCGTCGTAGCTGCTGTGGAAAGCCATTTTGCCGTTCTGCGTCGAATAGCTGGCGTTATCGTAAGCATCCAGGGTGTTCTCATAGTCATCGTGGAAAAGGCGGGTTTTCAGTTCCAGGCCTTCGGTCAGACGTGAGTTGCCGATAAAATAGGTCGTCAGCTTATCCCAGTCGGTAAAGCGCCAGTATTTGAGCTCGCGGCCGCTGGCGGCGGTAGTATGAGGCGGCACATCACGATCGGCATCGACAATATTAACCCCGATCGCATATTCATGACCCTCAGCCGGGAGCCAGCCAATCTTGAACGACCCGGTATTGGTTTTTTTCGAGGCATTATTGCGGGTATCACCACTCTCGTTGCGGGTATCTTTAAAATCGCTGGAGAGATTAAAGGTTCTCACATCCAGCGTACTGGCGCCCAGCATCATATACCAGTCGCCGACGCGGCTGCCGAGATTAAGCGCCGCCCGATAGCCATCAACCTCCTGGGCCCCGAGCGTAAGATCACCTTCGAAAGCTTTTTCGGGTTTGCGGGTGACCAGATTAATCACCCCGCCCATACTGTTGGGCCCATACAGCACCGAGCTTAAACCTTTGCTGACCGTGATCCGGGAGAGGTTGTCGGTACTCAAAACCCCGGCATCAACATAACCGTCATAGGGTACTGAAATCGGAATACCGTCGTAGAAAATCGGCACATAGCGCTGATTAAACCCTCGGATGGTAAAATACTGCTCATTTTTGGTACCGATGGTGGAAAAGACCCCGGGCAGGGTGGTCAGCGCCTCACCGACTGTAATACTGTTATTGAGCTGGAGATCCTCCATACTGATGGCTTCATTGGTATTTACTGCCGCTGCGACGGCACTGTCGCCGGTAACGACCATATCCCCGAGCTTAAAGACCCCTTGATCCTTAGGATTTTCCCCGGCCGCGGCCAGCCCGGCGATTGAACTTAAAGTCAGCAGCATGATCAAAACAGTTAACATCTTCCCGCAACATCGGCCCATGGTCATCCCTCCAATACTTAACCTGATACAATTAAATAAAACTATAAATTTACGCCGGCATCTCCGGGTTGTTATTTTTTTTCGTGCTCATAAAATAGACAAATGTCAGTAAAATCATGCAATGAAAAAGCCAGATTACGGCATGGGCAAAAGGGGCCCGGCTAACCTGAAGCCTGACACCGGGAAGCTCTGTCCCGGGGGCAGGGGCGGTAAAACCCAGGAGCGTGATCTGCAGTGAACCCTTCTGCAACGGCTTGTAGGTTGCAATCTGACCGCTGAGAATCTCCACCCCGTTTTTACTCAGGCTGACCTCGACCTGATTCCGCTTAAAACTGAAGTCAGTACTGGTCCACTGACGCTGCGGCTTTTGCAGAATCCCGGGATCATCATAAAAGCTGATCCCTTTAACCGTCAGCAGTTGGCCTTGCTCAAGTGCTATCGTACTGTTCACCTGCGCTTTTATCGGTGGCGGGCGCCAGCCCCAGATAAAACCGGCAGCGTGGCCGGCAACCAGCAGACCAAAACTAAGATGAAGCAGAAACAAGAGCCATTTCTGCCGGCTCAAGCTTAAACCCGGCGGAAAACGGCGCCAGCTGCAGATAATCAGGTTAAGAGCCAACAGTCCGACCAGGAGACAGAGACCGATAAACCAGAACCGCATATGCGGGTAGCGGCCGCTCTCCTCAATGAACCAGTCGAGCAGCAGACCCTGGTTCAGGACTTTGGCAACCTTTTTGCCGCCACTCAGTTTAATGAAAAGGGGAAAAGCGCCAAACCAAATAAAAAGCAGGCTTAAGAGAGCCGTGGTCAAACGCTGTGAAGCCAGCATAACTGAAGAAATTTTCATATTACTTTTTTACTTTCACGCCATCATGATTTAAAAAATTGGGCCAGAAGCATCAGCGGACCGCAGGAGAGTCCGACCAGAGAGTAGCTGAAACCCGGCCGGCGGCTGCCGCCGGGCAAATGCAGAGCCAGCATGAGATAGACCAGAACCATGGTCGAGAGCGCAAAAGTCGGCGACCAGTGCCAGACATCACCCCAACCCTGTAAACACCAGATGATCCCGACATCCTCGCCCAGCATATACATAAGCACCGCAGCCATAATCGCGTTACGCCCCTGATAACGCAGCTGGGCGGCGCTGTGCGGGGCCGGGCCTGCCTGCAGCAAAGCATTGAAAAAGAGAACACTGGCAAAGAGAGTCAAGCCCAAAGCCAGCCGCCGAAAAAGATGAAAGGCCACGGCATAAGTATAACTGTGATTATAATCAAAGCAGGCCGGAGGCGGCGGCTGCAGGATGGCAGCACCGAGCAACAGGACAATCAGGAGCAAAGCCCAGGGCTGCACGGCGGATTGGCCCGGATAGCGCCAGCCGAAGACCAGGGCGAGGCAGCCAAGCAGCAGAGCGCTGACGGACAAGGTTTCAGGCAGGGTAAAAATCGGCAGGTGTCCGCAGTGCAGCGCGCCGGCGCCCAGCAGACATCCATGCCCGATAAGCGCCATAATCAAGAGCCAGCGACTGTATCTGAAAAATTTCAGCCCGGCCAGCACCCCCGCCCCCGCATAGATAAGTAAAAATCCCGTAAGTAAGTTCATAAAATCATAGCCGCTAAAAGTTTAAGGTTTTTAAGCGGCCGCTCATTAACACTAAAAACAACTTCAAGTCAATAATAAACACCAATATAAACTTTAAATAACCAATAATAACTATAAACACCTCAAAGTCTTTTCTTTCTGAAAAGTGCAGATATTACAAAAAAACGGCCTGCGGATGCAGACCGTCAATGAAATTTTTTCTCAGTGAATGACAGGGCAGGCTTGTTTTTTTCAGGAGCAAACTGCCGCTTAATATGAGGGCGCCAAGCGCGATTACGAATATGCTTTAAATCGACATTCCAATCTGCTACAACCACATTGAGTTAAGACCCGGGGGTTTTTGCCTTTCTCTGCGTCTCTGCGCTGACGACCGATATCATTTTTCTGCAGGAGGGCCCGATGCACCTGAGGCGAAAACACATGAAACCACGAATCATCAAGGTTCTGGGGCTGACCCTGATAATCGCATTCAGTGCCACGGCCATTCGCGCCCAGACGCTGACAACTAATCGCCCCAAGCCTTTAACGGAGCTGCAGCAGCCAGAAAAGAGAGCCCTCATGCCGAAAACAGATCAAAACCATACGATTGAAAAACTGGTCACAGAACTTCAGCGTTATAACCACGCCTATCGTCAGGGTACGCCCCTGATCAGTGACAGCGAATATGATAATCTGGTTGAAGAGCTGCGGGGCCTTGACCCGGAAAACCCCTTTCTTCATCAGGTCGAACCCGAGACCTTTTCCGGACGTCAGGAAGTGCGCCATCCCCAGGCAATGCTCTCAACCGAGAAGGCTTATACACAAGCGGCCCTGGCCCGCTTTATCGAACGGGCCGAAAAAAGCGCCGCTGAGAACAATCTGCCGGCTCCCCGCTTTCGCGTAACCCCGAAACTCGACGGCCTTGCCGCCCGCGACGACGGCCAGGTTTTTGCGACCCGCGGCAACGGCGCCAGCGGCTATGAAATCAGCTCCGCTTTCGCCAAAGGCGTGGTGCCTCTCAACGGTCGCGGCCAGGGTCTCGGAGAGATCGTCATCAGCAACACCTATTTTGCAGAGCACCTAGCGGCGCACTTTGAACATCCCCGCAATCTCGTGGTCGGCATCATCAACTCCGATACCTTGAACCCTTACGCGGAAAAGGCTCTTCAGGCCGGAGCCGTACAGTTTGTTCCCTACCGGCAGCTCCCTGCCTGGCAGGGCAGCGGTGCGCAACTTTTAAACAACCTCGCCACCATTAAAGCAGAGCCCGCCGAGCAGACCGACTACCCGCTCGACGGACTCGTCGCGGAGGTTGACAGCCCGGAACTGCAGAAAATCCTGGGCGCCACCGACCATCACTACCGCTGGCAAATTGCAATCAAGAGCAAAGGTGAGACCGCTGTCAGCAGAGTCATCGACATCACCTGGCAGGTCGGCCGCACCGGAAGCATCACCCCGGTGCTCGAAATTGAACCGGTAAACATCTCGGGCGCCACCATCCGGCGGGTCACGGCTCACAATGCCGGACTGGTCCGGGAGCAGAAACTCGGGATCGGGGCCGCAATCGAAATAATTCGCAGCGGCGAGGTTATTCCCAAACTGGAAAAAGTCATCACCCCGGCCGCCGTCGTCAGTCTGCCTGAAGTCTGTCCGGGTTGCAGCAGTCATCTCGAATGGAGTAACGATTTTCTCAAATGCCGCAACCCCCACTGCCCGGCCCAGCTTGAACAGCAGCTCAGACACTGGTTTAAAACCTTGGGCACGGCCGACTGGTTCGGCCTCAAAACCGTCGCACGGCTGGTTGAAAACGGCTATGACAACCTCGAAAAAATCTATGCGATGCGCGAAAAAGATTTTACCGCCCTCGCTTTCGGCCCCCAGCAATCACTTAATCTAACCCAGGCTTTAAACCTGAGCCGCAGCAAAGAGGTTGAAGACTGGCGTTTTCTCGCCGCCTTCGGCATTCCTTCTCTGGGCCGGGGCGACAGCCGCCGCCTTCTGGCCCGATTTTCTCTTAAGCAACTGGTAAACGGGATTGCGCCTGCAGAACTGGCCGCCATCCCCGGCTTTGCCCAACTGACGGCCGACAACATCAGCCAGGGTCTGGCCCAAAATCGTGACCTGATCCGGCATTTACTTGACTTGGGCTTCAACCTGACGCCAACGCCGAGACTGACAGCAGAATCGCTGTCCTCGCACCCGCTGGCCGATAAAGGTATTGTCTTTACAGGGAAAATGGTAAAGGGCAGCCGTGAGGCAATGGAAGATGAGGCCCGGCAGCTGGGAGCCCGGGTTCAGACGGCGGTGAGCCGCAAGACCGACTATCTGGTCTGCGGCGAAAATGTCGGGGCCACAAAAAGCGAAAAAGCGCGCCAACTCGGGGTTGCAGTCATCAGTGAAGCTGAATATCGGAAAATTTTACAGAATCACAGGATGGCCGACACGCTTAACCAATAAAAGGTGGAGGTACTAAAAAAACCACACGCTGGCGATGCTCACTGAAGAGTACAGAGACAAATACAAGCAAGCTTTTCTCTGTGAACTCTGTGGTAAAAAAATACGCTAAACAGTTACAGCCACTTAAAACCGGCGACGCGTTCTAACCGCCCCGGCCAGTTCCGCAAAGAGGTCTTCAGTCTGTTCAATTGAGATGCAGGCGTCGGTAATACTCTGGCCGTAACAGGCCGAATCTTTATCCTTATAGTGCTGACGACCTTCAACCAGATGACTCTCAAGCATCACCCCGCAGATATGGTGATTGCCTTCAGCTACCTGCTGCGCCACTGCCCGAGCGACATCGATCTGGCGCCGGTGATCCTTGAAGCTGTTGCCGTGACTGCAGTCTATCATGAGATAGGGCGGCAAACCTGATTTGACCAGGGCGGCAACCGCAGCCGCCACCTCAGCCGCTTTATAGTTGGGCCCGCTTTTACTTCCGCCCCGCAGAACAATATGTCCCCAGTCATTACCTTTAGTCGCCAGAATCGCGGCCACCCCTTCCCGGGTTATCGAAGGAAACCATTGCGGCGTCCGCGCCGCCCGCACCGCATCGATAGCCACCTGCACATCACCATCGGTCCCGTTTTTAAAGGCCACCGGCATTGACAGGCCGGAAGCCAGATCCCGGTGAATCTGACTTTCAGTCGTGCGCGCGCCGACCGCCCCCCAGCTGATGAGGTCGGCGATAAACTGCCCGATAATCGTATCGAGAAATTCAGTGGCCGCCGGGACTTCAAGATTGGTTATTTCAACCAGGAGTTTGCGGGCAATCTCCAGACCTTCATTGATGGCAAAGCTGCCGTCTACCCCGGGATCATTAATCAGACCCTTCCAGCCGACGACGGTGCGCGGCTTTTCAAAATAGACTCGCATGACCACAAAAAGCTCTTCCGGATACTTCGCGGCCAGCCTTTTCAATTGGCGGGCGTAGTCGAGCGCGGCGGCGGGATCATGAATCGAACAGGGCCCGGCGACGACCAGCAGCCGCGCATCGGAGCCATTTATAATCCCGGCAATCGCCTGACGACTCTCGAGAATAAAGCGGGCCCCGGCCTCCGGCAGAGGATACTTATTAAGCAGTACCGCCGGCGGGGCCAGATGCCTGGTCTCCAGAATACGCAGGTCACTGGTTTGCAGATTTATCATAACGACTTCCCTCATCAACCAGGGAGAAGGTTAAACTTTCTCAACCCTAACGGCAGCCGTTGGGAACCAGACACATCATGCGCATGCCCTTTTCTCCGGCGGTAAAGTTATGCGTGGTGCCCCCGGGCAAAAAGATGACATCGCCAACCTTGAATGGACGCTTCTCCCCTTCGACCGTCAGATAACCGTCCCCCTCGAGAATAAAGGTCTCATGTTCCCAGTCGTGCGCATGGTAAGGTGAATGACCGCCCGCCTCAAACTCAAAGATGCGCATGGCAAAATTGGGCGCTCCGTCGGTCTCGCTGATAACCCAGCGTACCGTAACCTTATCCGCTCCTTCTACCGCCACGACCTCGGCGGGGACTTCGCTGTAATGTAGATGTTTAAACATTTAAGCCTCCATAACCATTACTGTAATTGCTGTAAACAACGGGGACAGATGCCGGGTAATACAGCTTCCGCCGCCGTCAGTTCCTGACTGTAACACCAGCAGCGTTCGCACTTTTCACCGGCCGCCGGGCTGACCCTGATCAGAAGATCAGGATTATCAGGACTACCGCTTTCACCCTCTGCCAGGACCCGCAACTCAACCTGCGAAACAATAAATATTTCAGCAAGTTGAGTCTCATAACGGCCTAAAAGATCGGCCGCAGAACCACGGGCTCCAAGTTCGAGACGGGCCCCAAGTGAATTACCGATAACCTTATCCTGGCGGGCCCCTTCCAGTTCTTTCAACACCTGCCGCCGTAACCCCAGAAGCTCTTCCCAGGTCGCGGCCAGCTCAGCATTTTCATAATTTTCCGGCAGATCCAGAAACTCAAGCAGATGCACACTCTCCCGGGTGCCGGGCATATAGCGCCAGACCTCATCGGCGGTAAAGGCCAGAATCGGAGCACAGAGCCGGACCAGCGCATCAAGCACGGTATAAAGCATCGTCTGGGCTGAACGCCGCAGCGGATTGTCCTGACGCAGAATATAGAGCCGGTCTTTACCGACTTCAAGATAGAAACTGCTCAAAGTCACGGCACAGAAGTTATGCACAGCATGATAGATAACATGAAATTCATATTGCGCATAGGCTTTCAAGACCCGTTTCTGCAGTTTTGCCAGCTCATGCAGAATATAGCGGTCGATCTCCTGAAGATCATCGTAGGCAAGAACATCGGTTTCCGGGTTGAAATCACTAAGATTGCCGAGCAGAAAACGAAAGGTATTACGGATCCGGCGATAGGCCTCAACCAGACGGGCCAGAATTTCATCCGAAATCCGGATATCATCACGGTAATCCTGGGCCGCAACCCAAAGCCTGAGAATCTCGGCTCCGTAACGCTTGATCACCTTTTCGGGGGCAACCACGTTGCCGGAAGACTTGGACATCTTTTTGCCCTTGCCGTCCACGACAAACCCATGCGTCAGCACGGCTTTGTAAGGCGCTTTGCCGGTGACTCCAACCGCCGCCAGCAGGGAGCTGTGAAACCAGCCGCGATGCTGGTCACTGCCTTCAAGATAGAGATCGGCCGGCACCCCGCCGAGATAGTCGCGCTGCTGCAGAACGGCGGCAAAACTGACCCCGGAATCAAACCAGACATCAAGAATATCGCTCTCCTGGCTGAATTCAGCCGCGCCGCAGCCGGGACAGCTGAACCCTTCGGGCAGAAAATATGCGGCCTCCTTTTCAAACCAGATATCGGCGCCATGTTCCCGGAAAAGATCAGCCACCCGTCCCATCAGAACTTCGTCCATGATCACCTGACCGCATTGCCGACAATAGAAGACCGTAATCGGCACCCCCCAGATGCGCTGGCGTGAAACACACCAGTCGGGCCGATTTTCGATCATGCCGTAGATCCGTTCGCGGCCCCAGGATGGAATCCACTCGACCTGATTGATCGCGGCCAGGGCCTGCCGGCGCAGCCCGGTTTTCTCCATCGAAATAAACCACTGCTCGGTTGAACGGAAGATTATCGGTTTTTTACAGCGCCAGCAGTGCGGATATGAGTGGGTCAGCGGTTTTTCGGCAATGAGATTACCGGCTTCTTTAAGTTTTTCGATAACCGCGGGATTGGCCGCAAAAACAAACTGGCCGGCAAAAAAACCGACATCAGCAGTAAAACAACCCTGATCATCGACCGGCGCATAGACCTCAAGATTATAGCGCAGCCCAACCTCATAATCTTCCTGACCATGACCAGGCGCCGTATGGACACAGCCGGTACCGGCCTCCAGGGTGACATGCTCACCCAAAATAACCAGCGACTGACGCTCGTAGAGCGGATGCCGGCAATGGTAGTTTTCGAGTTCTGTACCTTTGATCCGCGCTAGAATCTCAACCTGGCCGATTCCGGTTTCGCGCAGAAACGTTTCACTCAGGCCTTCGGCCACGAGCAGGACTCCGACCTCAGTGTCAAGGGCGACATAATCAAAATCGGGATGCAGACAGACGGCAAGATTAGCTGGAATCGTCCACGGCGTGGTCGTCCAGATCACCAGAGCGCAGGCCTTTTCCGCCAGCGCCGGAGCGACATTTCCAAGATCCTCCACGAGGTTGAATTTGACATAGATCGAGGGCGAACTCTCATCCTCATACTCGACCTCAGCTTCCGCCAGAGCGGTACAGCAGGGAGCACACCAGTAGATCGGCTTTTTACTTTTCATCAGACTGCCGTTACCGGCAAAGCGACTCAGAGAGCGGACAATCTCCCCCTCATAGGGGTAGTTCATGGTCAGATAGGGCCGTTCCCACTCAGCAAAAACCCCAAGCCGGGCAAACTCGTCGCGCTGAATTGCAATAAATTTCTCGGCATAGCGGCGACAGGCCTGACGGATTTCAGCCTGTGTCATCTCCGCTTTCTTTTTCCCCAGATCCTTGTCCACCTGATGTTCAATCGGCAGGCCGTGACAGTCCCAGCCGGGAACGTAGGGGCAGTAACGGCCCGACATGGTCCGCGATTTTATAATAATATCTTTCAGAATTTTATTTAAGGCGTGTCCCATGTGCAGATGCCCGTTGGCATAAGGGGGGCCGTCATGCAGAATAAACGAGGGCTGCCCCTGGTGGCGGACCAGGATCGACTGATAAATATTTTCCTTCTCCCAGAGAGCCAGGGTTTCGGGTTCGCGCTGAGGCAGATTGCCGCGCATGGGGAAATCGGTTTGCGGCAGGTGCAACGTATCTTTATATTCCATCATAAAACTCCGGATGATTTCATCCCGCAAAAAATTGACTTAAAAGAAGCTACAACGAAAAAAGAGCTGCTTGCCAAAGGCGAGCAGCTCTTTCTAGTTTTATGGCGGGAGCGACGAGACTCGAACTCGCGGCCTCCGGCGTGACAGGCCGGCGTTATAACCAACTTAACTACGCCCCCAAAAA
>JAFGVI010000126.1 GCA_016938065.1 Deltaproteobacteria bacterium
AAAGTCGACGCCAACAGCGGTGAACCCATTTTTGGAATCGGGCTGACCCTGGCTATCGCTCTGGCGGCCGTTTTTCTCGGCGGCCTCAACAGTGTCGCTCAGGTCGTCACCATGTTTTTCCTAACCGTCTACGGCACCACCAATCTCGTCGCCACCCTGGAAAAAGCCTCCCGCAACCCGTCCTGGCGGCCGGCCATCGATATCCCCTGGTATATCAGTCTGTTCGGAGCTTTGAGTTGTTTTGCGGTTATGGCTCTAATCAATGTCGGCGCCAGCCTGACAGCCATCGCCGTCGAGATCGGCATCTGGCTCTATCTCAAACAGAAAATCAACCGTGAAACCTGGGGTGATGTCTGGCGCGATGTCTATGTCGCCCTGATCCGCTGGGCCTTGGTGCGCCTTGCGCAACGGCCGATGACGGTTCGTAACTGGCGCCCGCATATTCTGGTTTTTGTCAGCAGCATCAGCAAACGCCTGGAACTGGTCCGCTTCGCCACCTGGTTTTCCGAAAATCGCGGCCTCGTGACCGCCTGTGAACTGATCGTCGGGGATCTGCTCGACTTTGAAATTGACACCAAGGCCCGGCAGGAACAGGCCCGGCAACTTTTACGCACCGCCGACATTACGGCCTTCCCCGAAGTCAATGTCGTCCACGATATCGAACGTGGGGTTATCGCCGTGGCTCAGGCCAACGGTCTGGCCGGCATCGAAAGCAACACCATACTTTTAGGCATGGCTGACGACCCGCAGCGGCTGGCCGCCTTTTTAAAACTTATCAGACGTCTCGAAACCATCAACCGCTCGCTGATTATCGGCAGCCTGGTCCCACAGCTGCCGGGCTGGGAAAAGAGGAGTAAAACCATTCATATCTGGTGGGGGGGTCTGCAGCGCAATGGCGATCTGATGCTCCTGCTCGCCTATCTTCTGACCCATAACCCGGAATGGCAGGAGAGCAGAATCAAGGTTTTAAGCATTGCCTCAAATGAGCTGATGCGCCAAAGGACCGAAATTATACTCAATCAACTGATTCCTGAAATTCGCATCAAGGCCGAAATTGAAATACTGGTCTTGAATGATGACTTCAACGTTAAAGAGATGATGATGCTGAAAAGCAGTGAAGCCGACATCGTCTTTCTCGGTCTGGCGACCCCGGAAGAGGGCAAAGAGGAGGAGCATGCCAGGCGCCTGATTGGTATGGCTGAAGGTCTGCCAACATGCTTTTTTGTTCACAACGGCAGTCTCTTTATCGGTGATCTGGTGACCCCGGAAAGTGGAACAGCCGGTTGATTACGCGCTTCATGACTTGAATGTTTCCTTACTTGAATGTTTCCTTCCGCAAGCCATAGCAGCGCATCTTATTGTAAAGACTGCGAGGATGAATGCCGGCAAGTTTCGCCGCCTCAGCCATCCGCCCCCGGGTTTTGCGCAGAATCTGTTCGAGATAGAGGCCCTCAACCTGCTTTTCAACCATAAGCAGCACCTCGGGCAGGGTCTTTTTCTCCCAGGTAGCCGGTTCGGCGAGCAGAAAAGTGTTCGCCCCTTTAACAACATCCGCACTGTCACGAAAAATGGCGGGCAGATCAGCCGGGGTTATCTCAACCCCTTTACTCAGCAGCATCGCCCTCTCCAGCACATTCATCAATTCCCGCACATTCCCCGGCCAGTCGTAACGGCAAAGCGCATCCAGCGCTTCCCTGGAGATACAGGTCGGTCCCCTTCCGATTTTGCTGCGCAGAGAGATCGCAAACATCTCGGCCATAGCCGGAATATCCTCGCGGCGACTGCGCAGCGGAGGAATCAACAGGGTTATGACATTAAGCCGATAATAGAGGTCCTGACGAAAATTGCCCAGGGCCACCTCTTTCTCAAGATCCTTGTTGGTCGCAGCAATAATCCGCACATCGACCCACAAAGGTTTCTCGGCTCCAACCGGGGTCACCTCCTGTTCCTGCAGCACTCGAAGCAGTTTGACCTGCATATGCAGCGGCATATCACCAATTTCATCGAGAAAAATAGTGCCCTGATGGGCCAGTTCAAAAGCCCCCCGCCGGGCCCGAATCGCCCCGGTAAAAGCCCCCCGCTCATGACCGAACATCTCGCTCTCCAGCAGCTGATCCGGCACTGCCGCCGTATTGACGGCAATAAAGGGACCGCTTGATCGATGGCTTTCCGCATGAATAACCTTGGCCAGGTGTTCCTTACCGACCCCGGTTTCACCGAGAATCAACAGGGCGGAGTCAGTTGCCACAACCTGCTGCACCTCCTCCATGAAAAATTTCATCGCCTGGTTGCGCGAAGAAAAGTCACGCATTTCCGGTTTGACCCGACCATTCATATCATAACGGCCGGCGCCGTTGAACTGCCGCCGCGACTCTAAAATACTGGCAAAAGCCTCGACCATGCTGCTCGCCGCGATACCGGCAAAAAGCACGACATCGGCTCCGGCCGCAAAGAGGCGGGCATTCTCTTCGGGCGAATCCTCATTACTTAAAATGACGGTGGTTGGTTTCTCAGGTAAATTGTTGAGCAGAGCCAGTCCGGACTCCACCGGCAGGGGGATATAGGATTCGCTGAGCACAATTATATCCCCGCAATCATGTACCAGCTTCTGCCAGGGCTTACGAAAACGACCATAGGTTTTGACCTGCGCCCCGCTTTCGGAAAAATGATCAGCCAGAAGTTTTTCGAGCTTACGCTCTTTTAATCCCAAAGCAATTCTCATAGAGGAACCTTTATCTAAATATCAGCTTAAAATCGGCATTCCATTACCATTTATAAACACAAATGGAAACAAATTACTCATTTAATCGTCAAAAAAAATTATCAGATTCAACCTCAAAACTACCTTTCTCTTTAAAAACAATAGCTTAAAATAATAAAACAGCACTGGCACATGAAATGCTGAAGGGAATTTCTGCCTCAAACACGACTAACGGGCCAAACTTTAATCGCGCAATTGCAGGTGAGTGCTACAATGACATACAAATTTGACGATGAGATCTCCTTCAATCAGAAAAAAAACCGCCAGCAAACCAGACAAAAAGATAAAAACAAGAAAGAAATACGCCAGGATCGCTATCTGACAAAATATAACCGTGCAAAAAATTCAGCCAGAATCAGGGAAGAATATCAAATGAACAAATCCATAAAAGAGGATAACCATCCCGGCATGTCGAACGCAGAAGGAAGCGAAGCTCAAGATTTCTGGGGGATCGCCTCGGCTATCGATATCTACAACTGCAAACCCGAAAAGATTCGTGACGCCGAACTTATTCGCACATTCGTGGTCGAGCTCTGCGACCTGATCGAAATGAAGCGTTTTGGCGAAACCCAGATCGTTCATTTCGGAGAGGATGAGAAGGTCGCCGGCTTTTCGATGATCCAGCTTATCGAAACCTCACTTATCTCCGCCCACTTTGCTAACTCAAGCAATGCCACATACCTCGATGTTTTCAGCTGCAAAGCCTACGACCCCGAGACTGTACGCCGCTTTTCGCAGAGTTTTTTTGGCGGTTCTTTCAGCACTCTGCAGGTCAATTTACGGCGCTGAAATGATATCTGTCGAACTTATTAACGATCTTGAAGAGGGCCGCGCCCTCTGGCACAGACATTGGCCGCAACAATGTCTTTTCGATCTCTGGCCCTTAAGAGTGATCTTCATGACAGCTTTTGACCGGCAACCCTTATTTATCAAAGCTTTAAGAAACGGCCAGGTTGAAGGACTTCTCGCCCTTGCCTGGATCGAGGAAGAGGGTTATTTCGGACATTTCCCCGGTGAAACCTGGAACGCTAAAACCTGGATTGAACAGAACCGGATAGTCGCCAGCAGTCCCCCGGTGGCGACTGAACTCCTGGCCGCTGTTCCCGGCCCGTTTCATCTGCGATATCTGAAGCGCAGCAGCATGATCTCATCCGAGTCGCAGGAACCGGACGAAATCAATTACAGCATGCGTCCCGCACAATATGACTGTTCTTTCGCCAACTATCTGGAGCAGTTCGGCGGCAAAACCCGCAAGAAACTGCTGAGTGAAGTTGACAAATTCAAGAAATCGGAACTGACATTCCGATTTGACCACTTGCCCGATATCGAGGCCATGTTCAAACTGAACCTGAAAGCTTTCGGCACTACCTCGTATTTCTATGACCAGCGCTTCCTCAAAGCTTTCGAGAGGTTAGCCGCATGGCTCAGCGAGGAAAAACTTTTACGGGTCACCACGATTTTGATTAAAGGCAAGATTGCTGCTATCGACATGAGTGCTGTCTGGCGGAACTGCGGCATGGTTCTGGCCGGAGGCACCAATCCGGATTTTCCCGGCATTGCCAAACTCATCAACCTGCACCATATTGAACGGGCCTGCAACGAAAAACTTGAGACGGTCGATTTTCTCTGCGGAGACTTCAACTGGAAAGAGCGCTTTCATCTGCACCGGCAGCAGCTTTACAAACTCTACGACCCTCAGATCAGCGCCTCGCCCTCCGGCATACTGGAAAAAACAAAAATCCGGAACGATGAGAAAAAACATGGCTGAATCAAGGACCCTGGTGGTCGGCACAACTCCGGATTACATCGACTGGTTACGCGAGAAAAGACCAGGACAACTATTTTTTCTCACCGATCGCCGGGTTCGTTACCGGGCTCCAGGCAAGCAGCCCGGTCCGGGCGAAGAGCTCCTCTGCAATCTCAACGATCCGGAGGAGAGCCGTTTTGCTCTACTTGAGTATCTACGGACGAGCCTGCTTCGGCTGAACGGCATTGCCTGCTTCGACTGCGAAGCGCTGCCGCTCGCCGCTCTGGTTGCCCAGAGCCTGGCCCTCAGCTTTCCGACGCCGGAAGCGATCCGCAACTGTCGGGACAAGCATTTAAGCAAAACCCTGTGGCAGCGCCTGGGGGTTCGCTGTCCGCAATCGTACCTGTTGCAGTCGCCTAAGGATCTTGCCCGGCTCAGCAACCGCGCTGATAGTTCCTGGGTTCTGAAACCCGCCAGCGGCAGCGGCAGCGAACTGGTCTACCTCTGCCGGAACCGGCCGGAGATTGAAAAAGCATTTCAGACTGTTTATCAGGAGCTGAAAAAACGGGCTCATCTGCCCCTCTACTATAATCCGGACGGTGAACCGGCGGCAATTGTTGCCGAGGAGTACATCAGCGGCAGGGAATACAGTGTTGATTTTTTTCTCAGTGAACATGGTCTGGAAATTCTGCGGCTGACGGCAAAAGTCAGACGACCGGGCGATCCTTTCGGCACGATTCGCGGCTATTATCTGATTGAGGCACTGGCCCGAAACGGACTCGATGACAAGCTCCGCACCCTTCTCACCGAGGGGGCCAGAGCCTTAAGCCTCGAACAAACCCTCTGTATGGCCGATTTTATCGTCGCCAACAACGAACCAATGCTCTTGGAAATCACCCCGCGACCGGGTGGTGATTGTCTGCCGGCCCTGTTGCGGGCGGCCGGCGAATTTGATATTCTGGAGTTTGCGATTGACTGCGCCCACCAGAAAAGCGTTCATCCGGTGCCGACCAGAAAGTTTAAAAAGCTTGCCGCCTTGCGCTTTCATGCCGAAAAAAGCGGCATCATCCGGCAAATTGAAGATGATAAAGTGCTTGCCGATCCGCGCACGCTTGAGTGCCGACTCATCTGTAAAAATGGTGATCGAATCTGCCTGCCGCCCCGGGATTATGATTCGTGGCTTCTGGGATATCTCATTTTCGCGCCTCGCCCCGGAGAGGACATTGCCGATCAATGCCACGACCTGCACCAGAAACTGACGGTTGCGATCGAAGCAATCGAATCAGATGAGATATAAGAACCATGCCAACTACTGAAACAACTCTCTCCTGGCCGAAAGCAACTGAAGAATTCGCAGAGCCGATCCTGCCGCATGCGGAGTTGCAGGATTTCTGCGCCTTCCATTTTGACCGGCGCAAACTTTATCTGCAGCCGTTTAAAGATGGCCATACTTCACCTCTCTACCTGTTCGACCAGGCCATCTTAAGGGAACGGGCACAGCGGTTTCAAGCAACCTTCAAAGCCGTTTTACCGGCTCTTTCGACTTACTATGCGGTCAAAAGCAACAACCATCCCGAAGTGGCCAGAACCCTGATCGAAGAGGGCCTGGGCCTTGATGTCTCAAGCGGCATCGAACTGACGCTGGCCCTTGATCTGGACTGCAAAGAGATCATTTTCAGCGGACCCGGCAAAACCGATCAGGAACTTGCTCTGGCCGTGGCTCACGCCGAGCGCACCACCATCCTGCTTGACAGTTTCGGGGAGCTTGAACGACTGGAAAAGATCGCAGGCGCTGAAAAAAAAGAGCTGCGGGTCGGAGTGCGCCTGACAACTGAGGGTAACCCGCTCTGGCGCAAATTCGGTATCGCCTTGAACAGACTTCCCGAATTCTGGGAAAAAGCCCAGGCCTGCAAACATATTAATCTGCAGGGCCTGCAGTATCACTCAAGCTGGAATCTGACTCCGGATCGACAGCTGGGTTTTATCGCCACTCTCGGAGAGCTCCTAGCAAAAATGCCGGCAACTTTCCTCGAAAATTTATATTTTATTGATCTCGGCGGCGGCTTCTGGCCCGAACCGGGGGAATGGCTGCAGGCGCAGGCGACCAGAGTCGGCACCATCGGCAAGGCATTCGGCCACGAAATCAAAGATCCACTGAAGCACTACCGTCTGCCGGCCCTTCCCTTAGCCAATTTTGCACAGAAGCTGGGCCAGGCATTAACACGGCATATTTTCCCAAAATGCTGCTGCCGTGTCTGTTTTGAACCCGGACGCTGGCTCTGCCATGATGCCATGCACCTGTTAATCACGGTTGTTGACAAAAAAGCCGACGACCTGGCCATAACCGATGCCGGCACCAATACGATCGGCTGGGAACGGTTTGAAAGTGACTACTTTCCAGTTCTCAATCTTTCGCGGCCGGAGCTTACAGAACATTCCTGCGACATTCTGGGCTCGCTCTGCACCCCGCACGATATCTGGGGTTACTCTTACTGGGGTGAGACCCTGCAGGAAGGTGATACTCTCATGATTCCAAGCCAGGGAGCCTACACCTATAGCCTGAGACAGAACTTTATCAAAGCCCCAGCACCGGTGGTTGTTCTGGCAAAGCAGCCCGCTACCTCTTCTGCTCATAAAACTTGCACAGTAAACACCCAACCAAATCAAGGGAGATAACTATGAACGAAATCACAAACGACAACCTCCCGGCGAAAGAGGACATGGCGGTCGTTGCCGGTCTCGCCGATGTCACTATCGGCAAATCAGAGATCTGCTTCATCGACGGTGATGGCGGCCGCCTCATCTATCGCGGCTACGATGCTCTGGAACTGGCCGAAAAAAGCTCTTTTGAAGAGGTCGCCTATCTGCTCTGGTACAGTTGCCTGCCGCGACATACCGAGTTTAAAGCCTTTCTTGACGGTTTTACCGGCTCTATTGAGCTGCCGACTGAAACCATTATGATTCTACGGATGTTCCCTAAAGCGGCGACCCCCATGGAGGTTTTGCGCACCGCGGTTTCATCGCTGGGACACTGGGATCCGGACAGCGGCAACACCAGATTTGACGCCTGCCTGCGCAAAGCGCAAAGGCTGACGGAACGGATTCCTCTGCTGATCACAGCCCACCAGAGATTAAGAGAAGGCAAAGAGCCGGTCAAACCTCTGGATGGAAGGAGTATCGCCTACAATTTCCTCTACACCCTGCATGACCAGGAGCCGGATCCGGCCATGGTCAAAGCTCTCGATGTCGCCCTGATTCTGCATGCCGACCATGAGCTTAACGCCTCAACCTTTGCGGCCCGCATCACGGCTTCGACCATGGCTGACATCTACTCTTCCGTAACCAGCGCGATCGGCACCCTGAAAGGGCCTCTGCACGGAGGTGCCAATATTGAAGTCATGAAATGTATCCATGAGATCGGCTCTCTGGCCGAAGTTGAAGCGTGGGTCAAAAAAAGACTGGCGGCCAAAAAGAAGATTCCGGGTTTCGGCCACCGCGTTTACAACTGTGAAGACCCTCGTACCGGGCTTCTCCGGCAATATGCCAGACGCGCCGCCAATCTGGCCGGAGAGACCCATTTCTTTGAGATGACTCAGGAGATCGAAAAAGTTGTCACTGCAAACACCAACCTCTTCCCTAATGTCGACCTCTATTCGGCGGCTCTTTACCATGCCATGAATATTCCGGAGGAACTTTTTACCCCGGTCTTTGCCATGAGCCGGGTTGTGGGCTGGACTTCACATATTTTTGAACAGTGGTATAATAACCGTTTAATCAGACCACGGGCCGAATATATCGGTGAGACTTCTTTAACCTATGTTCCCATCGCCCAGAGAACTTCCCGCCGAAAAGAGGGATGACGGGTGATTAACCACAGACAGGAGAAAGAAAAGGAGGAAGATAATTTATCGCGCAGCCCAACTGCAGCAAAAAAATTCAAACGATTGCAAACGACACAGATCGACAAAAACTATCATAAAACCACACAGGAGTCCGCCATGCACAAAAAAATTCTACTTACGACAGTTTGTCTGATGCTTATCTCATTGTTTTACAGCGCCAGTATCTTCGCCGCCGAGAAAAACCTGATCACCACCACAGGCACAGTTATCGCTCTTTTTGATGATAATGACAAAGTGGTCGGAGTCTCGATTGAGAGCGCCGACGGCGCTTTCTATGATGTTTCTAACGAGGGCAAAGGTAAAGAACTTATGGCACTTGTTGAAAAGAGAGTCGAAGCTACCGGTTTTCTTGTTGAAGACAAAGACGGGGTTGAGATGTTGACTATCCAGTCCTATAAAGTTCTGGCCGAATAAAAAAGATTACCCTCCGGGGACTCAGGTATTTTCCCTTTTCTCCTCAGATTCAAGGAAACCACCTGAGTCCCCTCATGACAAAAACCGCCTTAATCGTAATGCTTAAAAAAAATATCTCCAACCTTTGATCGAATCATTCATTTTAAAAATATTATAACATTGACAATCCGATATAGTTTAGCGATATAAAGATGACAATCGCCGACCCTGACGCCGGTGCTGCCGGCCAGGATTCTTATCATTACATAAAAATAAAACCACATAAAAGGAGCTCAGAGCTCATGCCGCAAACCATTTCTCCCGACTCAGCCGATCAACCTCCAAGTAAAAATTTTTCCACGGAAAATCTGCACTCAATTGATCTTGACACGTTACGGCCGGTCTTACCTGAAGAACCCCCGCTGTCGAAATTGGAGACCATCCCGGCCACGGTGCACGAGCTCTTTCCGACAGCTGAATTTAAAACCAGTAAAAACCTTCGCATTCCGGAGGCCCGGCTGGCTTTTATTGAAAAATTTTATCCGGAAATCACGCAGGAACAGTGGAACGACTGGCGCTGGCAGTTACGCAACCGGATCAAGAGTCTGGCCGGTCTCGAGCGGATTCTGGTATTGTCCGAGGATGAGCGCCAGGCCATCAGCAGCCATAAAGGGCCGTTACCGGTCGGCATAACACCCTATTATGCCAGCCTGCTCGATCCGGAAGATCCGCTGCAGCCCCTGCGCCGGACGGTGGTTAAAACCGGGCATGAAAATCTCATCTCCCCGGGCGAAGCTGACGATCCGCTGGATGAGGAAGCCGACATGCCGATTCCGGATCTGGTGCATCGCTACCCGGACCGGGTGCTGTTTCTGGTTACCGGATTCTGCTCCACCTATTGCCGCTACTGCACCCGTTCCCGCATGGTCGGCAACCATGGGGGGGAGTATCGCTTCAGTCTGGCCCAGTGGGAAGGCTGCATCGACTACATCAGCAATCATCCGGAGGTCAGGGACGTCCTTTTATCCGGGGGCGACCCGTTGACCCTGCCGGTGGAAAAACTGGAGTGGCTGCTTTCGCGTCTGCGCCTGATTCCGCACGTTGAATTTATCCGCATCGGATCCAAAGTCCCGGCCGTACTGCCGCAGCGCATCACCAGCCGGCTGGTCAATATGCTGCATAAATATCATCCTCTGTGGCTCAGCCTCCATTTCACCCATCCCGATGAGCTAACTCCCGAAACCGCAGCGGCCTGCACCAAGCTGGTCGATGCCGGCATTCCGCTCGGCAGCCAGACGGTGCTGCTCAAGGGGATCAATGATAACGTGCCGACCATGACCCGGCTTTTTCAGGGTCTGCTGAAAATCAGGGTCAAGCCCTACTATCTCTACCAATGCGATCCGGTTGCCGGTTCGGCTCATTTCCGCACTACCGTCGCCAAAGGTCTGGAGATTATATCCGGCCTGCGAGGCCACACGTCCGGTTACGCCGTACCCCATTATGTAATTGATGCTCCCGGCGGCGGCGGCAAGATTCCGATATTGCCCGAATATATTATCGGCAAAGATGAAAACGGCGTGATCCTTAGAAATTATGAAGGTAAGCTCTTTCACTATCCCGATCTAGATCTGGAGCAGGACTAAATGAAAATTGGCATTACCTACGACCTGAGACAAGACTATCTGGATCAGGGTTATGGCGAGGAAGAGACCGCCGAATTCGACCGGCTTTCGACGATTGAGGCTATTGATGAGACCTTACAGAGTCTCGGCCATCAGACCGAGCGCATCGGCAACATCTGGAACCTGACCAAAAAGCTTGCCCAAAACCAGCGCTGGGAGCTGGTCTTTAATATCGCGGAGGGACTTTACGGTATCGGCCGGGAAGCCCAGGTGCCGGCACTGCTCGATGCCTATCAGATTCCCTACACTTTTTCCGATCCTCTGATCCTGGCTCTGACCCTGCAGAAAGCCATGACCAAAAGAGTACTGCGGGATTTAGGTATAGCGACACCTGATTTTGCTGAAATCAGCAAAGCCGATGAAATTAAAAACATCACCTTGGCATTTCCGCTGTTTGCCAAACCGGTTGCCGAAGGCACCGGCAAAGGCATTAATGCAACCTCGAAAATTAAAAATCGACAGGAGTTGGAAACTGTCGTCACCCACCTTCTCAAGAAGTATAACCAGCCCGTGCTGGTCGAGAGATTTCTTCCCGGACGAGAATTTACCGTCGGCATTGTCGGCACCGGTAATAAAGCCCGGAGTATCGGCATTATGGAGGTCATCCTCAAAGAACAGGCCGAAGCCGAGGTTTACTCTTATGTCAACAAGGAAAACTGCGAAGAGTTGATCGAGTACCGCAAGGGCGAAGATGCCCTGGCCCGCGAGACGGAAGTGGTGGCCCTGGCCGCCTGGAGAGGGCTTGGCTGCCGCGACGGAGGCCGGGTTGATCTGCGCACCGACGACAAAGGCTTGCCCAATATCATAGAATTGAATCCGCTCGCCGGCATCCATCCCGAGCATTCTGATCTGCCGATTATCTGCTCCCTGCACGGCATCAGCTACCAGGTGCTGCTCAAGATGATTGTCGAGAGTGCGAGCGAACGGGTAATTTTTCAGCATGGCATCGACGATAAAAGGGCCGACTGAAGATGCGGGCCCTCATTTTACATCAGGAGATCGACAAAGCTTCAGCTGCCGATGACGCCGACGTTCTGATACAAACAGACCAGGTCGCAGCAGCCCTGCGCCAGTTGGGTCACGCTGTCGAAATCTTTCCCGTCACCTTGAACCTTACAGCTCTGAAAACTATTTTAGAAGAGCAAAAGCCGGACTTTTGTTTCAATCTGGTTGAGTCACTCGACGGCAGCGGTCAGTATCTGCATTTTGTTCCGGCCCTGCTGGAGCGACTGCAGATCCCCTTCACCGGGTCCGGGGCGCAGGCCCTTTATCTCAGTACCGACAAAATCCTGAGCAAGGAGCGCCTGCAGGGAATCGGGGTGGCGACTCCGGCCTGGGCGCTCGGGATTGACCCCTCTCTGCCCATGCCCTGCATTATCAAACCGATCAACGAGGATGCTTCAGTCGATATTGACGAAGAGATGGTGGTCTTCTCGCAACCGGAACTGGTTGCCCGCATGCAGAAAACCAGGGCCGGTCGGCGTTATTTCTGCGAGCAGTTTATCACCGGACGCGAGTTTAATATCTCCATTATCGCCAAGGCTCATGGCCCCCAAGTGCTGCCTCCGGCAGAGATGCTTTTCCTTGATTATCCGCCGGACAAACCGCAGATCGTCGGCTACAGAGCCAAATGGCAGAATGACTCGTTTGAATTCAAACACACCGTGCGCCGTTTTGACTACCCTCCCGAAGATGACAACCTGTTGCAGCAGTTAACCGAGATTTCCCTTGAGTGCTGGTCTGCGTTTCAGCTGCACGGTTACGCCCGGGTCGATTTTCGCGTGGATCAGAAGGGCCGGCCCTGGGTGCTGGAGATTAATGCCAATCCCTGTATCTCACCCGACAGCGGTTTTATCGCCGCGACCAGCAGAGCCGGTCTCTCCTTTGAGCACGTCATACAACAGATCGTAGCTGACGCAATACCCCGGATTCTTTAACAGACAAAGGCATTAAATGTTCAGAATACGTCGCATCTACGACGATCACATTCCGGCCAACAAACAGGCAATCGCCCAGATACAAACCATCCTCCGCGAGCAGTTTTCCGGTCTGGCGGCGGAGGATATCGACAAGCTGCCGCAACAGCTCAGCAATCCGCTTAAATATCGCTTCCGTTCGATTCTTTTCATTGCCGAAGGCAGAACACACAGCGTCAGGGGTTTTGCCTTGCTTCATCTGGCGGCTGATCTGCAGTTCTGCTATCTCGATTTCATCTCAGCGGCGCTGAAAAGAACCGGCGGCGGCATCGGCAGTGCCCTTTATGAGAAAGTGCGGGAAGCAGCCGCTTCGGCCGGAGCGATCGGCCTTTTTTTTGAATGTCTGCCGGATGATCCCCGATTGTGCCGCGACCCGGCTATTCTCAAACAGAACGCCTCCAGGCTGCGTTTTTACGAACGTTACGGCGCCTGTCCGATTGCCGACACCGCCTATGAAACCCCGGTAAAAGAGGGCGATGACTGCCCTCCCTATCTCGTCTTTGACGATCTCGGCTCAAAAAAACCGCTCCCCCGACAGAAAGCAAAAACCATCGTTAAAGCCATTCTTGAACGTAAATACGGCCAGTTGTGTTCACCCGCCTACGTCAAAATGGTGGTCGATTCATTCCGGGACGACCCTGTGCGACAGCGCCCGGCCAAATATCTGAAAAAGGCTGTACCTGAAGTTCCGCCGGTCTCCAATCACGGTCTGAAAATCGCCCTGCTGGTCAATGATAAACACGAGATTCACCACATCCATGAACGCGGCTATGTCGAATCGCCGATCCGCATCGCAACGATTCTCAAGGAACTACGACCAACCAACCTCTTTGAAGAAAAAAAGCCGCAGACCTTTGCCGAAGACCATATCTATGCCATTCACAATCACGGCTACGTCAATTATTTTAAAAAAGTCTGCCAGAATCTGGCGCCGGGCAAGTCGATGTACCCCTATGTTTTTCCCATCCGGAATGCTGCCAGACCGCCAAAGGAGCTCTCGGTACGGGCCGGCTACTATTGCATCGACACCTTTACGCCCCTTAATCGAAACGCCTTTCTTGCGGCTAAAAGAGCGGTCGACTGCGCTTTAAGCGGAGCGGATTGCCTGCTGGCAGGCTATCGTTTCGCTTATGCCCTGGTACGTCCCCCGGGCCACCATGCGGAAAAGGATGTATTCGGCGGATTCTGCTATTTCAATTCAAATGCCATTGCCGCCAACTATCTGACTAAACATGGCCGGGTCGCGATTCTTGATCTTGATTATCATCATGGTAACGGCCAGCAGAATATTTTTTATGACCGCTGTGATGTCCTGACCATCTCCATTCACGGACACCCCAGCTTTGCCTATCCCTATTTCAGCGGCTTTGCTGAAGAAAAGGGCGAGGGTGAAGGCCTCGACTGCAACATCAATTACCCTCTACCCGAAAGTGTGGATGGAGAAAGATATCGGCAGACCCTCGAAAAAGCCTTGCGCCGTATTAAAAAGTTTGCCCCTGAGTTTCTCGTCGTGGCCCTGGGGCTGGATCCGGCCAAGGGCGATCCCACCGGCACCTGGATTCTGGGCCCCGGTGATTTTGAAAAAAACGGCCACCTGATCGGCAACCTCGGCCTGCCGACACTCGTGGTGCAGGAGGGTGGCTATAAGGTCCGTTCCATCGGCATTAACGCCCGCCGTTTTTTTAACGGGCTATGGCACGGTTTTCAGGAACACTTTAACAGGTAGGAACAAGATGGATCAGCAAACATTGACTTTCCGTACACTGACGACCGCGACCGACAAAAAAAATATCGCGGAGATCGTCTCCTCGAGCGGCTTTTTCTATCAGAATGAGATTGATCTGGCGGTAGAACTGGTAACGGAAGAGCTGGAAAAGGGTGCAGCCAGCGGCTACCATTTTATTTTCATTGAGAGTGGCGGGCAGCCCGTCGGCTACACCTGTTTCGGGCCGATTCCGGCTACGACTGAAAGCTATGACCTCTACTGGATTGCCCTGCACCGGGATTGGCGAGGCCGGGGGCTCGGCAGAATTCTTCTGCAGAAAAGCGAGAAAGCAATTTTTAACCTCGGCGGCCGCAGACTCTATATCGAAACCGCCGGTCGCGAGCTTTATGCGCCGACCCGCGCCTTTTACCTGACCTGCGGCTACCGGGAAGCGGCCATTTTTCATGATTTTTACGCCCCGGGCGATGCCAAACATGTATATCTGAAAATCATTTGCGAAAAAGAGGGACCGTTAATGGAAGCATCACATTGTAATTTCCATGGCGAAGATGTCGAGCCGGCCCGACCGGAAGAGGCTCTTTTTCATGTCATTCCCGTACCTTACGAAAAAACCGTCTCCTATCAGGAGGGAACGCGCCAAGGTCCGCAAGCTATTCTTGACGCTTCGTGCCAGCTTGAGCTTTTCGACAGCCGCAGCCAGCCTGCCCGACACGGCATCTATACCAGACCATCGATCGACTGTCAGGGTGAGGATGAAACAGTTCTGGCCCGCCTCACCGCGGCCGTCGAAGATTCTCTGCAATACAACTGTGTGCCGGTGGTTTTAGGGGGCGAGCACACGATCACCCTGGCCACAGTCCGGGCGTTGAAAAAAAAGTACAGCCGGTTCGGCGTCATTCAGTTTGATGCCCATGCCGATCTGCGCCAGAGCTATCAGGGCTCTGCCTTAAGTCACGCCTGCGTCATGCGAAGGCTGCATGACGAAAACATTCCATTTTTTCAGATCGGCACCCGCAGCTACTCCTATGAAGAGCAGATTTTTCGCGAATCCCATAACATTCCCTATGTCGATGCGGAAACCATTTTCAAGGAGGGAGTTGACCAGGTAAAGCTGCCGGAAGATTTTCCGGAAAAGATCTTTATCACCTTTGATATCGACTGTTTCGATCCGGCCCTGATCCCGGCCACCGGCACCCCGGTGCCGGGAGGTCTGACCTGGTATCAGGTGCAATGGCTGATCGAAAAAATATTGCAGAATCGAATCGGCATCGGCTTTGATGTGGTAGAACTCGCTCCGCATGCTGACCTGCACAGCGCCTCATTTGCGGCCGCACAACTGGTCTACAACATAATGGGCTTTCTCAGCCGCAGCCAATGCAGCCGTAAATACTGGAAATTAACCTGACAGTTTCCCGGCCTGTTTCTCCCCGCCGGAAATCTCCCTCAGAACTTCACGAAGCAGTTCTCCCAGGGGCCGGCAGAAGACTTTATCCTCTGCCTGAGAATAATGCTGCAGCGCCTTGAAAAAATTTTCGCAGATTTCGTATCGCGACCGGCTCCAATCCCTGGTGTAGCCGAGATTGAATGAATGCTTCTGTCTGGTTAAAACCTGATTCTCATAATCGCGGCGACCATGAGCCCAGTTTATAATGTGACTGTAAAAAAGCAGTTGCCGGTCAAGCAGCACAAAGAGCAGCTGAATGGTCTTGACCGGCCCGACCTGCAGTCGCTGTTTATTGAGACGGAACCCCAGAAACTGAACCCCGGAGAGAAACTCGCCGCCTTTCAGGAGTGCGGAACCAGCCGCTCCGAGCAGGGCCCCCAGAGAAGAAAAAATACCAAAAGTCAGGCCGGCCGCCGCCACATCCACTGCCGCCCCGAGAGCGGCTCCGCCCAGAGCTCCGGCGACGACAAACTGGGCCGGGCTTAGACCTAAAAATTTCCAGGTTTTCTCGGAAAAGAGATCTTCCTGCAGTATCGAATGTTGAGGCAGCTCACAGTTAAAAATATTGTGCTTGTACAAAGCCCGCATCTTTTCCTGACACTCTTTCTCGCGCCTGCGCAGAAAGTCAACGAAATTGCCGTGAAGCTTCTCCCGGAGCTTTTTTTCATCACTATCAGGTTTCAGCGTGGCCGACTTGCGATAACCCAGACCATCACAGAGCAGCTCCAGCAGGAGGTCGGCCACCAGCCGATTACGTTCCTGCCAATCTGCGGCAAAGGCTTTAACGACCCTCTCCAGTACAGGCTGAATCTCCTGATCGATACTTTTCAGACTCTCTAAAAGTTCAATCCGCTCCCGGTAACTGGCCTGACAGGAATTAAAGAGCCTGATTGCATTAAAACTCTTCCTGAATTCCATCTGCCATTGCGCCAGCCAGGCAGACTCTTCCCGCTTGCAGTTGACAATGGCCATCCGCGGACAGCCCAGCAAACGCAAAATCTCCATCTCGGCCCGATCGACATTACGCAAAGGTCGAGAGCCATCAACCACAAAGATAATCAGCGCCCCCCGAAGCAAGGGCTGCAAGAGCTGGCAATCATCATGGAAATCGTCATCATCCTGATGCGCTTTAATGAAATCCGATACCAGAGTTGCGTGACTGCCTTGATAAGCCTGAATCCACTGCAGCGTTTCACGCGGATTCTGAAAACCCGGGGTATCGGTGAAGCGGACAACTTCACGCCCGTCAATCACCACCGGGAAAGTGCGACAGACTCTGGTATCGCCAGGCAGCGGACTGATGCGTACCGAATCATCTTCCGCCAGAGTGGACAGAACCGAAGACTTGCCCTCGTTGGGATGACCGACCACAGCAAATTCAGGAATCTCAGATCTCATCATTACACACCAGGGGGCTCACCTGCAGACAGAGGTCGGCCAGCGTCGCGATTATGTGCCGCCATATTTTAAGATCGGTGTCCGCCACCGCCGTAAAAATTGTTGCCGCAGCCGGCCGGCCGAGCAAAGCAATAATAATCGGGGTTTCTGAACCGCAAAGTTTACGGAGCCGGCGCAAAAAGATCAGCATCTCCTGAATCGGCGGCTGCCAGGCCTCCTGCAGCAGGAGCAGACAATTTCCAGAAGCACCCTTGCAGCTGGCGGCGATCAAGTTCGATGCCGTCGCATAATCATCAATTTGCAACCTTGCCGCCACAGCATAACCAAACGCCTGACGACAGAGAAAATCGAGTTTACGCGCATCGCAGGCGGCAAAAATTTCATCCGGAATCAAAGCGATGGCACTACCGTGTAGCGGAGCTTCGGTTGCGCGCTGCTCGGACCGCAGCATACCAGCAGATCTGAAAAGAGTCGCAGTTGTTATTGAGCCGTTTGTTACTGCAGAGGAAAGAGTCCCCTGATCCGCCACCAGACCTGCAACACGGGGTGTCAAAAGACGATGGATCAACTGATCATAATCGGCGCGATCGAAAGAAATCCGGACCAGAGCCCGCCGGGAGCGGAAAAGAGCAAGTAAAAAAAGGAGAACCCTGGGCAGCAGACAGTAACAGACAATTGCCGTACAGAGAAAAGGCCACCAGGAAGCCAGGGCCGAACTCTTAAGATGATAGATGCCCTCTTTGAGAATCATGTGGCTGCCCTCAATCTGGGCCGGATCAGGATAGGCTGAGGCCCCCAGCAGCCAGGACCAGGGCAGCGCCAGCCATTGCACCAGGCTTGCGACAAAATCAGCCGAAAGCTGAATCGTCGACTGCCAGCCAAAAGCCAGATCGGAGATCGCCACCTTAACCAGAATGGCCCCCAGCACCCCTAGATTAAAAGCCATCCCGGAGAGCTGCAGGAGCAGAAACGGCAGCCAGAAAAAAAGTGCAGCATAACCCCGGCCCCGGGATTGGGCTGCGGCCAGAGCCGCGGTAAACTGCTCCCGACGGCGGTTGCCCGGCCCGTACAACCAGACTTTGAACAGAAAGGAGAGAACTTTATTGACCAGCGAGATGCCGTAAGCAGAGCTTGGCCCCTGCCCTTTGAGCTTCCGCCCCAACCAGAATAAGAGCAGCAGCACCAGCAACAGCACCTGCAAACCGACAAAGCAGAGAAAGAAAAAAGAGACGTTAACCGGCTCTCTACCGAAATAGCTCAAAGCTGACCAGGCCGCTCCGGCTCCGGAAAAAAGCATAACCAGAAAAAGCAAAAGCGGCGCCAGCTTACTGAAACCTACCCAAACCTGCCCCGGCAGGAGAAGTTCGTCACGCACCTTGACCACGCCGCTCCGGCGCACCTGCAGCCACCGCAGAATAAGCTCCTGCCGCTCGGCAGCCATGCCCGCCAGAGCTGGCTCTATTTCCTGCAGATAGAGCTCCCGATCACGCTGACGCAATACCCCGTCGCCCTTTTCAGCAGCCAGTTTTCGATCCTGCAGTGAAAAGTATTCAAGGTCAAGGAAATCAGGAATGCGCCAGCGCTGGGGTTTCATTCCGCTTCTCCAATTGTACAAATATATTCCATGAACAAATCAGACGGCCGACTGACGACCCAGGATATTGGTAACCCCGTGACAACGGCAGGCCGTGCTGAAAAGCAGCGGTTCCGGACGGCGCTCATTGATAAAAGTGATCAGCCGGGCCAAACGTCGCAGAGGGAAACCACCGAGCCCGGGGCCTATCTGCGTACTGGGAAGGATAAACGAAGGCAGTTTCAGTTCTGAATCTACACCTAAACGATACTCCAGACGAGCCAGAAGGTTGAGTAGTGAAGGGTTGCGTTTTTTCCCCGTATGGAAACAATGGGTCCGCGGTTGGGGGCAATCTGCAGGACAGAGAAAGTCGGCCAGACTGCTGTAAAGCTCATCCCGCTCCCCGGTAAAAAGATTGGGCAGCGGGGGCAATGTTGTCCAGGCCAGGGCCGGGCGTCGGGTAATCCTTGAGAGTACCGCAAAGGCAAGATGCAAGGGCACCGTCGGAATAATCCAGTCCTGTTGTCGGGCCTCGGCCTCGGCCAGCAGAGCTGTCAGATAGGTAACTGCGTCAAGAGCAGAAGTTGTAAATTTTACTCCGGCTGAGGATAAGAGCTTCCCCCCGGCCAGCAGATTAGCCGCATCAGCGTCAACCAGAACCAGGCTTGGTGATGCTTTTTCCCGGGCATAGAACGTAAGAGCCCGATAACCGAATTTGCCGCAGCCTATAATATGAACCCGTTGCATCAGCGATCCCTTTCCACGATATAATCGGCCAGAGCTTTCAGCGGCTCTCCTTTTTCCTCCAAAGGTTCAAGCAGCCCGAGCGCCTGCCGGTGCAGTTCAACCAGTTTTTGACGGGCCTTTTCGAGACCGAAAAGAGAAACGAAGGTCAATTTCCCCAGATCCCTATCGGAACCGATCTCTTTACCGAGAAGCGCTTCATCACCAACCTCATCGAGAATATCGTCCGCCACCTGAAAAGCCAGACCGATGACGGAACCGAATTCGGCCAGACGCTCCCGCAAAGAGGCATTCCCACCGGCCAGATCAACCCCGGCCAGCAGCGCTCCGCTGATCATGGCCCCGGTTTTACGCCGATGCAGAACCTCCAGCAATTCACCCTGCTGCGCTGACATAGCATGAAGATTTTTTCCCTGACTCAAGATGTCAATCGCCTGTCCGCCAACCATACCGTCGCGACCGGCAGCTCGGGCCAAGCCGGAAATCAGCTTGATCCGGGTCGTAGCCCCCGCTTCAACGTCTTCAGCAAGCAGACGAAAAGCCTCGGTCAAAAGTGCGTCACCGGCAAGAACAGCCATCGCTTCACCATAGACTTTATGGTTGGTCGGTCGTCCCCGCCGCAGATCATCGTCATCCATCGCGGGCAGATCATCATGAATTAAAGAGTAAGTATGCACCAGTTCATAAGCCGCCGCCACCGGCAGGGCCCGCTGCCAGTCTTCGGCCAGCAGACGGTAAGCCATAATTGTCAGAACCGGCCGCAAACGCTTGCCGCCGGCGTCAACACTGTAATGCATCGCCTCGGCTAGAGGGGCAGCCAGACGACCACCAAGCGTATCAGTAAATTGCAGCCCCCGCAAAAATTCGTTGATGACCGGCACATACTCCTGCAGACAAAGTTCCAATGGCCCTTTCATTCCTGAAACTCCTTCAGCTCACCGCCCTCTTTTTCATCAGCGACCAGCATCTGTACCTTTCCCTCAACCTCACTCAAACGCAGATGGCAGAAACGCATCAATTTTACCCCCTGCTCAAAGAGTTTCAAAGACTCTTCCAGTGACACCTCTTCACCTTCGAGTTTACCGACCACCTCTTCAAGTTTTTTCATTGAATCTTCAAAACTCACTTTCGCCATTACAAACTCCTGAGATCACGTTTTCAAAAATGAAAGACAAGTGACTATTTATTCTGCCAGGGCACGTTGAGGAGAAGCCGGGAATCTCGCGCAAACCGGATGGGATCGACGAAAACCCCGGCAATTTTGACCCCCCAATGCAGATGCGGCCCGGTTACGCGGCCGCTGCTCCCTGCCGTGCCGATAATCTGACCAGGCATCACCAACTCCCCCGGACGACAGTCTATTTCATTAAGGTGCATATAAAGCGTAAAGATATCAAGACCATGGTCGACAATCACAAGATTGCCGCTATAATAGAGCTCTTCCGCCAGCACTACCCGACCTTGTGCCGCGGACGCAACCGGAACCCCGACGGCGGCTTTGAAATCGACCCCGCCATGCGGGGCTTTGGCTTTGCCGTTGAGCAGTCGGCGACGGCCGAAAGGTGAAGTTAAGGTCGATGCCAGCGGAGGCCGAACCGCATCGGCAAAAAGCAGATGATCTTCGGAGGAAGCATAGGCAACCTTAAGATGCTGTCGATCACGTTCGATCTTACGCAGATTTTCCGCCCGCATCGGCGCGGCCATCTCCGCCGCCACCGTCAAGCGCTGTTCGCCGTAATCATGCGCAACTACCGTAATCTGACGCTCTAATTCGGCGCCACTTTTAAACCTGATATGTAAGGAGTAGCTGCCGGCAGCAGTTCCTAAAGGAACGGCGACCACCCCGCGCCAGCCATCCGACAGCGCTTCGAGAGAGAATTTACGCCCGATAAAGTCCACCGCCACCGGTTGGCGCGAAAGGGTTGCCGGCAGCGCTTTGTCCGGGTGCAGAGCCAGCACCAGAGCCTGTCCCGGCTGCGGTTTCTCCGGCGCCTGAAAAAAATCATAACCAGAATGACTGTACCTGACAAAACCTTCGGCCGCAGCCCACAGATCTGAACCCGGACAAAAAACCACCCCCAGCAATAAACCCCAAAAAATCAATAATAATCTTTTCTTATCCTTCATCCCTCATCCTTCACTCCTCCTCAATGACCTTTTCAACCCGGCACCAGGCCTGGCCCTGATGAAAGCGCAGGCGCAAAGACTCGCCGACAGTCAGATCAGCACTGCTGCTGACAACTTTCCCCGTGCCGGCTTTTTCTACAACCGTGTAACCCCGAGCCAGTACCGACAGCGGACTTGCGGCATTAAGCCGATCACGGCAGGCCGTAAGCCGCTGCCGTTTGCTCTGCAAAAGATGGCGCATCGCCTGATTGAGATGTTGCTCGGACAAATACACCTTCGCAAAACAGGGTTTAAGACGCAAGCGAGGTGACGCCTGAGCCAGACGGAACTCGCACAGTCTTAGCTTTTGCCGAACCAGACGCAGACGGGAAAGCATCGCGGTGCGGAATCTGGTCTGCAGATCAAACAGATCCCGCCGCAAAAAAGAGAGCCTTTCACGACCGTATTCAAGCCCTGACGCCGCCAGCTGCAGACGCCGCCGCTCCTGTACTATCCGATAGCGCCCGAACTGGTGCAGACGCTGACGAAGATGGTGCAGACCTTCTGACATTTCCTGATAATTGGCAATCACCAGTTCAGCGGCCGCTGAGGGGGTCGGAGCCCTGAGATCGGCGACAAAATCAGCAATTGTAAAGTCAATTTCATGACCGACGGCACTGATTAAAGGAATTGAACAGGCGACAATCGCCCGGGCCACCCGTTCGTCATTAAAAGGCTGCAGGTCTTCATAGGAACCGCCGCCCCGCGTCAGTATAACCGTGTCGATGCGATCCCGCCAATAGCGCTCCACCAGTTCCAGGGCAGCAACAATCTCGACCGCCGCCCGCTCACCCTGCACGGTCACCGGCACGACAATAATCTCGACTCCGGCAAAACGTCGTCTGATAACCTGCAAGATATCATGCACCGCCGCACCGCTGGCTGAGGTTATCAGGCCAATGGTGCGGGGCAGTAAAGGAATCTTTTTTTTACGCTCCGGGGCAAACAGGCCTTCGCGGCTTAATTTTTCTTTAAGCCTGGCAAAAGCCCGCCATAACTCCCCCAACCCCTGCAGCTCAAGAGTGGAAACGATAATCTGATATTCACCGCGCGGCTCATAAAGAGTTATCCGCCCCCCGCACAAAACCCGGTCACCCTCCTTCGGCTTATAGGATAAAGGCCTCTGCTGACGCCGAAAAAAAACCGCCTTCACTTGGGAGCGCTCATCTTTGAGGGTAAAATAGAGATGCCCCGAAACCGGAGTTCTCAGGGTCGAGATCTCTCCCTCAACCCACACCGGAGTAAAATTATCCTCAATGACCAGACGGATGTCGCTGTTAAGCTGGGAGACACTGTAAACATGCCGGCTCTCTGGCAGATCATTATCATCAAGAGCATTATCTTCAATCCAAAACTCATTCGGTAAATGCAGTGCCGTCATGTGCGCGCCATTTTCACTCAATTAATTTGACGATTTCATCTTAACAATCCCCAGAGATTTAATCCATCCGCAAATGGGAGTCAAGTCAGCTTTTCAGATTATCAGAATGATAACGTTTTTATATTTCCGCTGAAGCTCTTTTTTTTCTAAAAATCTTCGGAACCATTTATTTTTCTTGAATTTTCGTTATTACCCTGTTACCATGTCGGCGCTCAAGTAGAATAGACTTTCCCGCAGACAAAAGAATCGTTTGATTTTATCAATAATATTAGATAGCCATAAAAAAAGAGTCATAAAAAATGTTCAGTTCTTTCTTCGGTCTCTTCTCCAGCGATCTGGCAATTGACCTTGGCACAGCCAACACCCTGGTTTACGTTGAAGGTAAAGGGATTATCATAGATGAGCCTTCGGTTGTCGCGGTTCAGAGTCTGCCCAACGGCACCAAAAAAGTTCTCGCCGTCGGCACTGAAGCCAAGCTTATGCTCGGCCGTACTCCAGGCAACATTGTCGCCATTCGCCCTATGAAAGATGGCGTTATCGCCGACTTTGAAGTTACTGAAGCGATGCTGCGGCATTTTATCACCAAGGTGCATAAACGCAAAAAATGGGTCCGCCCCAGAACTGTAATCTGTGTCCCTTCAGGGATTACTCAGGTGGAACGCCGGGCCGTCAAAGAATCGGCGGAATCGGCCGGAGCCCGGGAGGTCTATCTCATCGAAGAACCGATGGCGGCCGCCATCGGGGCCGGCCTGCCCATTACCGAACCGACCGGCAACATGGTGGTTGATATCGGCGGCGGCACCACCGAAGTCGCGGTCATCTCTCTAGCCGGCATCGTCTTTTCCCGTTCAGTACGGGTCGGGGGAGATAAAATCGATGAAGCTATCATTCAATACATCAGACGCAAATACAATATGATGATCGGCGAACGAATGGCTGAACAGATCAAAATCGAGATCGGCTCGGCGGCCCCCTTTGATGAACCCAGAGTCATGACCATTAAAGGTCGGGATACGGTGGCCGGCGTTCCCCAGGTGCTGGAGATCAATTCGGAAGAGATCCGCGAAGCCCTGACCGAACCGGTCAACGCCATCCTCGACGCCGTCCGCGTCGCTCTTGAACGTACTCCGCCGGAACTTGCTGCCGACATTGTTGACAAAGGTATCATGCTCACCGGCGGTGGAGCCCTCCTGCACAACCTTGATGCCCTGATGCGCCACGAGACCGGCCTGCCTATCACCGTGGTTGAAGATCCGCTGACCTGCGTTGTCCGGGGATCGGGCATGGTTCTCGACAACTTGAAACTTCTACGACAAGTTACTGAAAGCGAATAGAGATTATCATGACCACATGGAGCCGCCGCCTGCCCTGGCTGTTTACCCTGGCTTTAATTTTTACTTTTTTTACCCTCTGTGTCAGTTTCGGTCTGCAAAAGGGAGGCAGCTTGGTAACTATTGCCGAAAGGGCCGCTCTGACTATGACCTTTCCTCTGCAAAAAAGCATTGACTGGACCTTTTCCACCGGCAGCCGGATCTTTAATGACTATATCAATCTGATCGGCACCAAAAGAAACAATGCCCAGTTGCGAAAAGACCTCGCTGTCATGACCTTTCGCCTGGCTCAACTTGAAGAAAACCGTCTCGAAAACCAGCGCCTGCACCAGCTTCTCCAATTCCGAGAAGAACATGACCCTCTGGCTCAAGGCCTTGCGGCTCATGTTATTGGCCGGCAGACCGACAGTCTCTCGCATATTTTTATAATTGATTGCGGATCGAACCATAAACTTAAAGTCAATGACCCGGTTTTTACGCCGGGCGGAGTTATCGGTCGCATTGTCGCCTGCGGTCCTCAATCCGCCAAGGTGCTGCTGCTGATAGATCAGAACAGTGCCTGCGATGTTACCATTCAGCGAAACCGCATTCACGGGACCCTGCAGGGCACCGGCGATGAACTTTGCAAATTGGCCTATCTGCAGCGCACCGCTGATGTCAAAGCCGGCGACCAGCTGATCACCTCAGGCCTTGACAATATTTTTCCCAAAGGCATAACCGTGGGCACAGTCGTCTCGGTCAATCAGGATCACAACGGACTCAGCCAGCAGATCGCAGTTAAACTCACCTTCGATCTCGACACTCTCGAAGAGGTTTATGTAATCCCTTCAGCGACTGACAGCTGAACCGATGCAGACCCTGACCCTCTTTTCTCCACTCTTTTTTACCTTCGCCGCTTTTATTCTGACTGCTGTCGAATCGAGTTTTTTTCCGAACCTCGGGGTTCCGCCAGCATTCACACCCGATCTCAATCTGGCACTTATCATCTTTCTCAGCTCTTGCCCACTCGGCCTGCGCACCCTGCTGGGAGCTATCGGCATCACCCTGGCCACAAATCTCTTCAGCAGTTTTCCCGGAATGCTGCAACCGCTTCTCTACCTCTCGATTTTCCTTGTCGGCTGCCTTCTCAATCGAACCATCTTCATGAATCATCTTGTTCCCCAGGCCGTCCTGGCCGGCTCCGGCAAACTTTTCATGACTCTTTTTCTGGGATTGACGGCAGGCGCCCCCATCTTCAGCAACCTTCTTTTAAAAGCTCTCGGCGGAATCATTACAACTACACTTTTTACGTTCCCCATACTGTTTTTTCTGAACACGCTGCAGGAATGCTTTGTGCCCACCAACTCCAGCGGTATCTCCGGCTGATCCCTCAAGTCATCTTTTTTTATGGCCAATGTAGACAACAGCAGAAAAAATAAAAAAGAGCAGATTGCCGTCAATGGCCGCCTGATCATGATTATTATGGCGCTGATTGTTACCTGCATCACCTTCAGATTATGGTATATTCAGATAGTAAAAGGTGACTATTACAATAAAAAATCTCAGGACAACCGCATCAGAACCCGAAGAATCCGAGCCCTCAGAGGTATCATTACAGATCGTAACGGCGAGATTCTGGCTGATAACTCCCTGGCTTTCAACCTGCAGCTGATTCCCGAAAATATAGACGAAATTGAACATGTCGCCCGGCTTCTCGCCACCCAGGTCGACGATCTTGATGCTGAGACCGTCATAAACATCTATAACAAAACCCCGTACAGCCTTTACCATAAACCGCTCACCCTGAAAAAAAATCTTGATCCGAGCGAACTCGCCCGGGTCGAGGCCCGCAAATTCGAACTACCCGGCATTCTCATTGAAACCGAACCGATACGAGAATACCCATACGATGAAATCTGCTCACATATCATAGGTTATCTGGGGTTTATCAATGACCAGGAACTTGCACTGCCTGCCTATTTAAGTTATGCCCGTGATGACCTGGTCGGCCGTTCCGGAATCGAAGCCCGCTATCAGGAATACCTGCGCGGTCTGGACGGCATACGTCAGGTCGAAGTAAATGCCCGCGGCCGGGAACTTTCGGCCCACACCACCACCCCGGCTCAGGCCGGGCAAAACCTTGAATTAACCATTGATATCGACCTCCAGCAGTATGCTTTTGAATTGCTCGGGGGTGAAGTCGGAAGCCTGGTTGCCATCAACCCTGAAAATGGGGAGATTCTGGCCCTGGTCAGTACCCCTTCGTTCTCCAACAATCTTTTTGCCACCCGAATCTCCGCTAAGGACTGGCAGACAATCAACGACGACCCTCAGCACCCTCTACAAAACCGACCCATTCAGGGCCGTTATGCTCCCGGGTCAACCATCAAACCTCTGATCGCGGCCGTGGCTTTAACCGATCAGGTCATTACTGAAAAAACCTCATTTACCTGCACCGGTTCGATGACTCTCGGGCAAAGTAATTTTCGCTGCTGGAACCGTTACGGTCACGGCAAAGTTGATCTTTTCCGCTCACTGGCGGAATCCTGCGATGTTTACTATTACAATCTTGCCACCCGGATGCCGATTGATCGCATCGCTGCCTACGGAGCCACTTTCGGCCTGGGCAAACTGAGTGGCATTGAACTGCAGGAAGAAAAAAGCGGCCTCATGCCCTGTTCATCCTGGAAGTTGAAAAATGTTCATGCCCAGTGGTACACAGGCGATACTATTTCAGTCTGCATCGGCCAGGGCTATTTGACCACAACTCCTCTGCAGGTAGCAGCCATGTACACTGTTTTCGCCAACCGGGGAATCTACTACAGACCCCATCTGGTGAAGAGAGGGATAGAGCTGCCCACGCACAGCAGCACAGACAATATCTCTTCGGCTGGCGGTACCAGGGTTGAAATCAGCGAGCCGCATATGCAAGCCATCCGTGAGGCCCTCTGGCAAGTGGTTAACGACAAACGGGGCACCGCTTACAAATCAAGAATTACTCGGAAAGGGTGGGAGATGGCCGGCAAAACGGGCACCGCTCAGGTAGTTAAACAGAATCTGGAAGACTTGAAAAGTGGCGAAGAAACTCCATGGCGCTTTCGCGACCATGCCTGGTTTGCCGCATTCGCTCCCTATAATGATCCGAAGATTGCAATAGCGGTTTTGATAGAGCATGGCGGGCATGGCGGCTCTACCGCTGCGCCGATAGCAAAACAGGCGATAGAGTTTTATCTTGACAAAATCAAACAGAAAACCTCTTACTGAACGGCATCAGCAGGTTTGCCGCCGGCCAAAAAATTTACACTAAAAAATTGCCTTCCACCAGTAATATTACAGTTGAAAAATCAGTAACGAACTTATGGCACTTTCTAAAGAAAACCCGCAGCGACGGCATCTTATCGATGCCAAATCTGACCCGTTCACACCGCTGTCGAAAAGTCATCTGAACGAGCAGAACCTGGAGCGTAACCCCTTGGATAATTTTGATTATCTGACCCTGGGATTAACCTTGGCTCTAGTCGCTCTGGGGATGCTCACAATCTACAGCGCCACTTACAACCCGGAGGTGGAGGGCTGGCTGACAGTTTTCTGCCGCCGCCAGGCGGTCTGGTTCGGCATCGCCGTGGTTGCTGGAGCCGGACTCTTCATCTTTCATTACAATTATCTCTATCAGGCCGCCTACCCTCTCTACGGCATCGGCATTCTTCTGTTGTTTGCGGTAGAAGTTGCCGGCAGCAACCATATGGGAGCCACACGCTGGCTCTCAATCGGCGGCATGAACGTCCAGCCTTCGGAATTCGCCAAAATCTCAGTGATCCTCGCTCTGGCCCGCTATCTCAGTGATCGGCGGCTGCCACCTCCTTATAATCTGAAAGAGTTATTAGCCCCGGCGGCGATTGTCGCTCTGCCGACGATTCTTATCCTCAAACAACCGGACCTGGGAACAGCGATGCTTATTATCCTGATTTCGGGGGTGGTTATTTTCATCGCCGGGATCACCCGGGGAACTATTATCACGATTGCAGTCACGGCCCTGACGGCAGCGTTTACCGGCTGGCACTTCATGCATGACTACCAGCGTCAACGGGTTTTAACCTTTATCAACCCGGACAATGACCCTTTGGGCTCAGGCTACCATATCGCTCAATCGAAGATCGCCATCGGGGCCGGCAAACTGTTCGGCAAAGGATTCCTTAAAGGCACCCAGAATACACTTCACTTTCTGCCTGAGCAACACACCGATTTTATCTTTGCCGCCTACGCCGAACAATGGGGCTTTTTAGGCAGCATGTTCCTGCTGACACTCTATTTCTGTTTTCTTTTCCGGGCTCTGCATATCGCGATGGAGGCCCGGGACAGCTTCGGCAGTTATCTGGCCAGCGGCATTGCCGCCATCTTTTTCTGGCAGGTCACCATCAATATCGGCATGGTCTCAGGACTGATGCCGGTCGTCGGCATTCCGCTGCCGCTTTTCAGTTATGGCGGCACCTCTATGCTTACTTCCCTGGTTTTAATCAGTATTCTTTTAAACATCCATTACCGCCGCAAGGCCTGACTCCAAAAAGGGTTAAGAACATTTGCCGGTAAAACATAAAACCGATAACTGCCTCCTGACCACTGTCCCCTGAAAATATGGCTGCCAAAAAAAACAAAACCTCTTTTTTCTGTACCAGCTGCGGCTACCAGAGTGCCAAATGGCTGGGCAAATGCCCGGGCTGCAGCGAATGGGAAACTATGCGGGAAGCCCCGCCTGAAACCGTAACGGGCAGCGATCACCTTGATCCGCAGATGATTGCCGCCTTTGCCGAACTGGGGGAGACCGCAAAACCGATCCCGCTCAGCGAGATCGACGAAAGTGAACAACCCCGCCAGACTACCGGCATCGCTGAATTTGATCGGGTGCTGGGCGGCGGCCTGGTCAGCGGATCGGTTGTTCTTGTGGGCGGCGACCCGGGTATCGGCAAATCGACCCTGCTCCTGCAGATCCTCGACCAGATCAGCACACCCGAACATATTGCTCTCTATGTATCCGGCGAAGAATCGCCGGGACAAAGCAAGATGCGCAGTCGGAGAATGGGTATCAACAATCAATATCTTTATTTTCTCGCGGCCTCCGGCATAGAGGAGATTATCAATCATTTTCGCGAACTTAAACCTAAAGCCCTGGTTATAGATTCGATTCAGACCTGCCACAGCCCGGAGATCAAATCACCGCCCGGCACCACCAGCCAGATCCGGCAGACCGCTGCCCACCTGGTCAAAATCGCCAAACTGACCAATACCCCGATCTTTATCATCGGCCATGTCACCAAAGATGGAACCATTGCCGGCCCCAAACTGCTTGAACACATGGTCGATACGGTTCTATATTTTGAATCGGACACCCAGTATCCTTTCCGGATTCTTCGAGCCGTTAAAAATCGCTTCGGCTCCACCAATGAGATCGGCGTCTTTGAGATGACCGGCAGCGGACTTGTCGGGGTTGACAGCCCCTCAAGCCTCTTTCTCAATGAACGACCGCAAAATCTGGCCGGATCCCTGGTCAGTGCCACAATTGAAGGTTCAAGACCGATTCTGACCGAGATCCAGGCTCTGGTCAGCACCGCTGTCTCCGGCGGCATTCCCCGCCGGACAACCCTCGGTATCGACCGCAATCGGGCCGCCTTGATGATCGCCATCATGGAAAAACGTCTGCGCCTTAATTTCAGCAACAAAGATATTTTTCTTAATATTGTCGGAGGGTTGAAGGTGGTTGAACCGGCAATCGATCTGGCCCTGATCGCGGCCATTCTTTCAAGCCATGTCGATCAGGTGATTCCGGCAACCACCTTGGTGATTGGCGAAGTCGGCCTGACCGGGGAGATCAGACGCGTAAATATGATTGAGCAGCGCTTAAGTGAAGCCTTAAAATTCGGCTTCAAAAAGATCATTGTCCCGCAAGGAAATCTCTCAAGCAAAACCAGCAGCAGTCGAGGCTTAAAAGAGATCGCAACTCTCCAGGAGCTGGCGTCCGTCCTCTTTTCCTGAATAAGCTCTGCGCTGCCTAAGCTGCACCCTTAGTGGTTAAATTTTACACTTAATCGCCACCAAAAAAAACTTAGTTTTCAGGTCCCCTTGCGAAAACATTCCAGAAGCAGCAAAACAAAAACCTTAAGCTTCCTACGTTTAATGATGATAGAGCTCTTGGTTTTAGGGTCGCTCCTCAACACTCTTCCCGGCACTATCGAGGCCCGGCAAACACCTTTGATCGGAGCCCAGATATCGGTACTTGAAGATGACAACTGGCAGACCTGTGAGGCCTACTTTCGTGAGCTCAAGAACTTGGGTTACAACACCATCATTCTGCGGGTCTTTCATAATCATGGAGACCGCTTTCATAATCTGGTCGCAGACTCCGTTCGTAACCAGATCCACGAAGGCGTCTACTTCAAAACCAATAAGGCACCGCTGATCGCCGACATTCTGAACCCGGCCTGTAAAAGCGCAAAGCGGGCCGGCCTTAAAATTTTCGCCTGGATGACGACCTTAAAAAGCAACTACAGGCAAAGTTCAAAACCGCAGGTTCTAAGTTTTGATGAAAACAGAGGAACAATCATTGCGGAAAAAAATCTCCTCGACCCCCAGGCTTCGGAAAATATAATTTATTTCAAACAACTCTTTCAAGATCTGGCAACCTATCCTATTGACGGCATCCTTCTCCAGGATGACCTCATGCTCAGGCAGAACCAGGGTTTTTCTCAAGTAAACAACAACTTCATCCCGAAACCAAATAACATCTACCTGCTTCCAGTCGGCTCTCCGTATAAAATCGAGGGCTACAAAGCCCCTTTTTACCAATGGCGGCAACAGCAGGCTTTACAGCTGCAGGATCTTGCCAATCAGATTTTTGCCAGCTGCCGAGCCATAAAACCTGGACTTCTCTGCGCTCAGAATATCCATTACGAACTTCTCTACAACGCTGATTGGGGGTTGAACTGGTTTGCCTGCAGCTTAGAATCGATGCAGGCGTCAACCGCCGACTACCTGATGATCATGGCCTATCAGGAGATGATTCAAAAAGAGCTGGAACTGGCGGACGAACAACTGCCGCAAACCATGCTCAAGCTCTTTAAAAATGGAAGGAAGAACGACCGAGAAAGGATAATCTTCAAATTTGAAATCCCGGACCAGAACCAACCCCCGCAGGCAAGAGCGAAAGCCATCCGCAAACTCAAAGAAACCTGCCGAAGCGCCCGCAAAGCGGGCTGGCAGGATATCGTGCTGACCCCCTGCAACAGTCTGGCCTGTGCAAAACTCCTGCAGGACAAGTGATCTCGGATTTAAACCGGGCCAGTTTCAAGGCTTACGCCTTTACCTGGCTCAGGCATAACGCCGCAGGATCTCCTCGACTATTGAGGTGGTTGAGTAGGCATCGACAAAAGGCAGGGCGTAAACCTTGCCCCCCCGCGCCTCAACCAGATCACGCCCTACAATGCTGGCGGTATTCCAGTCGCCACCCTTGACCAGAATGTCGGGCTTAAGCAAGCTGATCAGCTGATAGGGATCATCTTCGCCAAAAAGAGTTACATAATCAACCGAGGCCAGCGCCGCCAGAAGTTGCGCCCGGGCCGCCTCCGGCATGATCGGCCGTTTTTCTCCCTTCAAACGCCTTACCGAAGCATCAGAGTTAACCCCCACGATCAGTAGATCGCCCAAAGCCCGGGCCGCAGCCAGATAGCTGACATGGCCGGGATGCAGAAGATCAAAGCAACCATTGGTAAAAACGATTTTTTTTCCGTGTTCCTGCTCTTCCGCCACCAGAGAGGCTAATCTCTGAGCCGGCATTATGACCTCTGCTATTCCCAAAACAACCCCTCCCATGCGGATAATCCGGCGGCAACGCACCACCCTGAACCTGGGCAAGCTTAATCTCCTCTGACAGGACAAAACTGCAGGCTGGATATATCCTTGACAAAAATAGAAACAATCAATAAAAGTGAAGCAGGTAAAAGACTATTTCATAAATTTACATAAACGATCATTATCATGAACCGGGCCGAGACAAAACGGCCTCTCATGACCGGAAAAGATCATAATGCGAAATGACAAGAAACTAATTCTCATCGTTGATGATGAAGAAGATATTCGTGAGATCCTTTCCGAAACCCTGGAAAGCCTCGATTTCGAATACCTCGCGGCCTGTGACGGTGATGAAGCCATTGAACTGCTCGACCGGCATCACGATGAAATTGATGCGGCAATCTGCGACCTTAAAATGCCCAGAGTTTCCGGTGATCAGGTGATCGCCCATGGCACCCAGCACTACCCTCTGATACCAATCATCATTCTTACCGGCTTTGCCCAGCTCGATATGGCTCTCGATCATATGCGCCTCGGGGCTTTTGACTATATGACCAAGCCGTTCCGCGTCAAGGAACTCCTGCTCCTTCTGAACCGGGCTTTAGAGTTTCGCCAGCTGCAGGAAGATAAAATCGCCTATCAGAACACCCTCGAAGAGAGAATTGAAGAGGCCACTCAGGCTCTGCACAACCGGGTTGTCCAGACCGTAAGTTCTTTCATTCTGGCTATCGAAGAAAAAGACCGCTACACCCAGGGTCACTCGAAACGGGTCTCCGAGTACTCGGCTTTAATGGCCGACGTGCTTAAGCTGCCGGAAGATGAACGGCTCAACCTGATCTATGCCGCCCAGCTGCATGACATCGGCAAAATCGGTATTTCTGAACAGCTTCTCAATAAACCCGGAAAACTCAATGTCGTCGAATACGAAACTATTAAAACACACCCCAGCAAAGGGGTAAAGATTCTCGAACCTCTTGATTTTCTGGCCCATCTTCTCCCCATTATAGAGGCTCACCATGAATGGTATGACGGCAGCGGCTACCCCAGAGGGCTGGCCGGCGACAGGATTCCATTCATGGCCCGGATAATTGCTGTCTGCGACACCTTTGATGCCATGACTTCAGAGCGTTCATACCGCAAACCTCTGCCGCTGAAAATCGCCATCCAGGAGATCAAGGATGGCGCAGGCAACCAGTTTGACCCTAAAGCTGTCGAGGCCTTTGTCAAAGTTTTTCAGGAAGTCCTTGTGTCGCAGATGACCGCTCAAGGGTCACCCTGACATTTTTTTAAAGCCAGCTCCCCTGATCAGCATAGACCCCGGTCAACGCTGCCAGCTTACGTCGCAGACGCATAAACCGGGCCTTCATTTCCTGAAGCCAGAGACCGTGCCGCTGAAACTGCTCTTTTGTAAAAAATATATTTTCAGGATTGAGCTCGACCTTGAGTTCGACTTTTTTCCCATTCTGACTTATATTGCCATAGTTTCGACAGACAACACACTGAATCCGATCCTGCCCCAGCAATTGAATCACATCACTACCGCACATCGGACAGGCCCACTCGTCAAAAGATCGCTCTTTTTCACCCAGAAGCACCTCACCCAAAGCTGCCGCACGCTGGAACTGCTCATCATTATCCAGAAAAATCTCACCCGGCAGAGCCCCGTAAAAAACCTCCGAGGCGCGCAACTTCAAACCCAGAATCAAACTGAAACTATTGAGCATCATTTCACTGTAGCCGGCCTCCCCTTTAAGTCCGGCTGTCACCAGATTAATTACCGGCTTACCCCGCAGACTGAAAGACGCCGGATAGAGCTGCAGACAACGGTCAAGAAAAACCTTAAGCATACCGTTGCCTCCCATAAAATAGGTCGGCGTCGCAATCAGCAAAGCATCAGCGGAAGCCATAGTTTCGGCCACCGCCTTAAAGTCATCATCAAGGGGACATTTTCCGTTCACCAGACAGGCATAACAGGCTTTACAAGGCTTAATCTCCTTGTCGGTAAGTCGAATCAATTGCAACTCATGCGCAAATGGAACATTGCGACAGATCTCCTTAACCAGTATCTCGCAATTCCCCAGTTCGCGGGGCGACAGTATCAACGCAACAATCTTTTTTGCCATTACGATCTCCTTTTACCTCAAACATAAAATGATTCAGACCTACTCATTCTGCGAAATAATCGTAAAAGAATCAGCAGGTCTGAACGGTAACTGCATTTCTCATAAAAATTCTTTAAAAACAAGGAAATAAACTAACCACAGATGAACATTAAAAATCATATTAAAAAATTTTATAACGCTTTTATACACAGATAAAGAATACACAGATTAAATTATTTTACCATAATAACTTCCCTGTTGAAAAGTTGTAAACAACTTTTGAGAAAGTTATAAACAGCCTGAATAACTAAGTTTTCCCGGAAACCGCGCAGATTCACAGTAATTTTAATTTATCTTTATATTCAGCATCTTACAAATGTCAACTGCTTTATGAGCCGTTTTTTTCGGCAACCGTTAAAAGGGTCGAAAAAAAATTTCACCGGCTGAGAGCAGATGTTAACAACTCACCTCTGTAAAATCAAAAAACTTCCCTGTAAAAACAGCATCTCTTACCGTGTCAACAAAAAAATTATCTTCTTTTCCAGTAATTTTTCACCACTATCAAATCATGTTCAATTTTAAGCGGAGATCTTGACAAGCTAACCCGGCTCTGCTAACTATCGGGCCCCGGACAGAGCAGACTATCCAAAATCAGAATGCATCCCGGCATCATCCTTGTCACCTTTCCATCTATCAGAGAGCGCCTCATATTGTCACTCATCAACGCAATCCTGCTGGGCGTCGTTCAGGGACTTACTGAATTTCTCCCCGTCAGCAGTTCAGGCCACCTGGTAATCGCCGAACACCTGCTTCCCGGCTGGCAGGAGACCGGAATTATCTTTGAAATCATTCTTCATCTCGCCACCCTCCTCGCTGTCGTAATTTTTTTTCGCCGCGATCTGGCCGTGTTGCTCAGATCCCTCTACACCTCAGGCGCCGAAGCGGCAGAGCAACGCAAGGTCATACTCATGCTGTTGCTGGGCACCATCCCGACCGGCATTATAGGCATCATCGGGAAAAAATTTTTTGTCACACTTTTCAGTCGACTCGACATTGTCGGCGCCATGCTGCTGATCACCGGCATGCTGCTCTGGCTGGCGGAAAGCAGAATTCCCGCCAGACCCGCAAAGAAAAGTACCACAGCCGGCGACGCCATTATTATCGGCATTACACAAGGTCTGGCGATCCTGCCGGGCATCTCCCGTTCCGGATCGACAATTGCTGCCGGCATGCTTTTGGGAATTGAACCCCGGGTTGCTGCCAGGTTCTCGTTTCTTCTCTCGATACCTGCCATCTGCGGAGCCACCATCCTGAACCTCAAAGAGATCAATGCGATTCCCGCAGAGCAGATTACAGGCTACCTCTGCGGCGCGCTGGCGGCCCTAGTCACCGGGCTTATGGCACTTAAATTTTTGCTGATGATTATTGAAGAAAGACGCCTGAAAATTTTTGCCGTCTATTGCCTGATAGTCGGCAGCAGTACGCTGCTGCTGGCCCTGGCGGGATAACCTGCAGAATTAACCGGCAACCGGAGAATATGAGAGAATTACTCTATAAAGTAATCGCGACGATTGTCACCATTGTCGGGAAATTCGGCTATGGCGGCATTATAGTCATGATGTTTCTCGAAAGTTCATTCTTCCCCTTCCCCAGTGAAGTCGTAATTCCGCCCGCCGGTTATCTCAGCGAGCGTGGCGAAATGAACTTTTTTCTTGTCGTCAGCGCCGGCATCCTGGGCAGTATTCTCGGCGCCCTCTTTAACTATTGGCTGGCTTTAAAAATGGGCCGCCCGGCCCTCCTTCGCTATGGTCGCTATGTCGGCCTGACCCCGGCGGCCTTTGATCGAGTCGAGATATTTTTCAACCATCACGGCATCTTCGGCACCTTTGTCGGCCGCCTGATTCCCGGCATCCGTCAGTACATCTCTTTTCCTGCCGGTCTCGCCCGTCTGCCGCTGCTGCCTTTCATTGCCGCAACCGGCATAGGAGCCGGCATCTGGGTTATAATTTTGGCAGTTATCGGCTATCTCGTAGGCAACAATCAGGAACTGATCAATAACTACTCACATCGCGCCTTCTACGCCCTGATACCCTTCCTTATTTTCAGCTGCCTTATCTACATCTGGCGGCATCGCCGAAAAAAAAGTCGCCAGTAGTCAGCTGCTCTGATGCAGCCGACTACTGGCGACTGACCTCTCTCAGCGTCCCGGGCACTGAGCCGCTATTTCAGGGGCGATGCCTTTATGCCCGTAAGCCTTGGCAAAATGGGCGGCAAATTCGGCGGCCAGTTTTCGAGCCCGCCTGTCATAAGCCTCCTTATCCTGCCAGGTGTCACGGGGATTGAGAATCTGCGAGGGCACTCCGGGACAACTCTGGGGAATTTTGACATGAAAAATCTTATCGTCCAAATAGGTCACATCTTTTAAATCACCATTCATTGCGGCCTTGACCAGAGCTCTGGTCAATTTAATATTCATCCGCTTGCCCTCCCCGAAAGGTCCGCCACTCCAGCCGGTGTTGACCAGAAAAACCTCAGATTTGTAGGTTTCCATTCGCGAACCCAGCATGCCGGCGTAAACATCCGGATTACAGGGCATAAAGGGCTCGCCGAAAAACCGGGAAAAGGTGGTTACCGGTTCGACAATGCCGGTTTCGGTGCCCGCCAGCTTGCTGGTGTAGCCCATCAGGAACCACAACATCGCCTGCTCAGGATCAAGCTTGCTCAAGGGCGGCAGCACCCCATTGGCATCGGCGGTCAGAAAAAGGATGGTCTGAGGATGTCCGGCTACGGATGAAGGCTTTATATTACTCAACTCCGACAGAAGATAAGAACCCCGGGAATTAGGGGTCAGACGTTCGTCATTAAAGTCAAAATGGCCATCGGGATAAAACATCGCATTTTCGATTATTGATCCGTGTTCAAGATAATCATCCACATGCATAATCGCATGGTAGATCTCAGGCTCGGCCTCAGGATCAATGTTGATCATCTTGGCGTAACAGCCATTTTCAAAATTGGCGATGCCGGCATCACTCCAGCCGTGCTCATCATCTCCCAGCAAAGCCCGCTCCGGATCGGCTGAAAGCGTCGTCTTGCCCGTGCCGGAAAGCCCGAGCAAGAGGGCAACATGACCGTCAGGACCCTCGTTGGCCGAACAGTGCAGCGGCAGAATGCCGACTGCGGGCAACATATAGTTCATAACCGAAAACATCAGCTTTTTGACACTGCCGCAATAAGCTGAACCGTAGACAATGCCGACGCGCTGATCTAAATCAATAACCACCACCAGATCAGAAGCCTTACCGTCGGCCAGGTTCCGCAGCCGGCCCTGATAACGTTCACGCTCCAGTTTGTCATAAGGCAACGCCAAAAGGGTAAAACCCTTGTCGAAAAAAAGAGTGCGCTCAAGATCGTCCGGCACAGGACGAAACATGTTGTCCGTAAACAGCGCGGTCAAAGCTTTATCAGTCACAACCCTGACCGGCAGCGCATAAGCCGCATCGGCCCCCAGAACCCGGTCCGTCACATAAAGCTTCTCTTTATCGCCGAGAACTTTGACGGCATCAGCGAAAATCATCTCAAAAGTCTCTTCCGACACCGGAATATTGTTGGGTGAATCCCAATCAATAAGAGCTTCGCTTGCCGCTCTTCTGACTATCAACGTATCCTTCGGACTGCGTCCGGTTGATTCGGCCGGCGTCCAGGTGGCCAGGGCCCCGCTGGCGGCAACCATGGCTTCGCGGTTGGCAACCGCGGCCCGGATCATCTCTTTACGCTCAAGGTTGACCGCTACCTGGTTACAGCCGGCCAGCATTTTATCAACAACTGCTCGTTTGTTCATCTACTTCCTCTTACATTTAAGGTTATTATAAAAAACTCACACAATATCATCTGGCAAAATCATTCAGCCACAGTCAGGAAACAAATTCAATGATCGTGCCTCCGCCATATAAACCTTTAACCTCGTGAACGAGATCGGCTGAAGGCTGCAGGGAGAACTTCTCCAGAGCCAGCACCACTTCACAATCCGGCATCATGATATTCATAAAAGTCGGACAGTTCCCCTGATGCCGCTGCAGTATATCCTGCAGCATGGCCAGGCGAGCCGGCGCGGCCTGTTCAAGAGTCAAGGTCATAACCACTTTTTCAATTACTTTCGAAAGGGCCTCTTCCAGGCCGAAAACTTCACTGACCACCATTTTTGCTTTGCTATGGTCATCATTAATCTCAACCCGGCCCTCCAGAATGAGGGGCTCGTCGTTCTCAATAAACTCCTTGGCTTTAGTGAAAGTCTCTTCAAACAGAGTCACTTCAAGCGAGCCGCTGAGATCCTCAAGCACGGCAAAGGCCATAATCTTACCATTTTTCGTCCGTTTACTGCGCACCGCGCTCAGAAGTCCGCCGACCCGCATCTGCGCGGCATTGGAACAGTTTACGAGTTCGGCCACACTTGAGGTCGTACACCGTCTAAGCTCAGCGGCATAGCGTTGCAGAGGATGGCTGCTGAGGTAAAATCCAAGAACGTCCCGCTCGTAAGTCAGTTGCTCCTTATCACTCCAGGAAACAGCATCATCGGGATAACATGCGTCTTCGCGAGCCAGCTCTTCGCCGGCAAAAGCAAAAAGAGACTGCTGACCGCAGACCCGATCCCGTGATGCCGACTGACCATTTTCCAGAGCGGTATCAATAGCGGCAAAAAGTCGCGCCCGGGAGACGCCCTCACCATCAAAAGCTCCCGCCTTTATCAGGCTTTCCAGAACCCGGCGGTTAACCTTGGAAAGATCAAGCCGGCAGCAGAGATCAAAAAGAGATTTGTAAGGACCCTCAACCTCCCGCACCCGAATAATCTCGGCGGCGGCTTTGCCGCCGACATTCTTAACCGCCGCCAAACCGAAACGGATATCCTGTCCGACAACCGTAAAAGAGAGCTCACTGACATTTATATCCGGGGCTAAGACCTTAATCCCCATATTCCGACATTCGGCTATATTTTTAATGACCTTGTCGGTATTATTCATGTCCTCCATGAGCAGCCCGGCCATAAATTCAACCGGATAGTGAGCCTTCAGGTAAGCCGTCTGATAGGCTATGTAACCGTATGCCGCAGAGTGCGATTTATTGAAACCATACTCCGCAAACTGGGCCATGAGATCAAAAATCTCTTCGGCCTTGCGACTGTCGACCTTATTCCGCAAGGCCCCGTCGAGAAAGCTCTGCTTCTGGGCCGCCATGACCTCGGCCTTTTTTTTGCCCATCGCTTTACGCAGAATATCGGCCTGCCCGAGTGTGTAACCGGCCAGTTTCTGAGCAATCTGCATAACCTGTTCCTGATAGACGATAACCCCATAGGTCTCTTTCAGAATGGGCTCCAACTCCGGCAACGGATATTCAACCTTCTGCCGACCATGTTTACAGGCAATAAAGTCGTCAATCATGCCGCTTTCAATCGGGCCCGGCCGATAGAGAGCAACCAGTGCAATAATATCTTCAAAACAGCCCGGTTTGAGCTTGATCAAAAGATCCTGCATACCGCTGCTTTCGAGCTGAAACACCCCGACCGCGGCCCCGGAAGAGAGCAGTTCGTAGGTTGCCGGATCATCCAGGGGAATGGCATTTATATCAAAACACTTGCTTTCGTCTTTACAGTTACGATTAATTATTTTTAAGGCGTGATCAATAACCGTCAGGGTTTTCAACCCGAGAAAGTCAAATTTGATCAGGCCGAGTTCCTCGACAAAACCCATGTCATACTGAGTGACAACCGCATCATCAGCGTCCTTGGCTCCCCGATAAAGCGGTAGATAATCAACCAGCGGCTGATCAGTCACCACCACGCCGGCGGCATGCACCGAAGCGTGCCGGTTAAGCCCTTCCAGAGCATAAGAGACCTCAAGCAGCTCTCTTTCCAGGGCACTGCCCTGACGCAGTCTGGCCAAAGCGGGCTCTAAAGCTTCCGCCTTCTGCAAGGTCATCTTCAACTCATTCGGCACCAGCTTGGAGATCTTATCGACCTCGGCAAACGGCATATGCAGAGCCCGACCGACATCGCGAATCACCCCTTTGGCCTGCATCCGGCCAAAGGTAATGATCTGGGCGACCCGATCCCGGCCATACTTTTCCGTGACATATTTAATCACCTGATCGCGGCCATGAATACAGAAATCCATATCGATGTCAGGCATTGAAACCCGTTCCGGATTAAGGAAGCGCTCAAACAGCAGACCATAAGGAAGAGGGTCGATATCGGTGATCCGCAGGGCATAGGCGACCAGCGAACCGGCGGCCGATCCACGGCCCGGGCCAACGGGAATCTTTTTGCGGCGGGCGTAGTTGACAAAGTCGGAAACAATAAGAAAATAGCCGGCAAAACCCATCTCGCAGATAATGCTGATCTCAAGCTCCAAACGCTGCCGATAACGTTCCTGCAGCTCTGAGGTAAAACCGTCACCATAATAGGCCGCAATCCGCGGCCAAACCTGCTTGAGGCCATGCCGACAGCTCTCCGCTAAAAAATCATTCAGGGATTTACCTTCCGGGGGAATGAAGGTCGGAGGGCGATAGTTACGAAATTCAAAATCGAAGTTGCAGCGCGCAGCAATCTCTACAGTATTCGCAATCGCTTCCGGATGCTCAGTAAAAGCCGCAGCCATCTCCTGAGGCGACTTGAAATAGAGCTCCTCCGGATATCGCATCCGTTTGGGATCGTCCATGTTCTTGCCGGTCTGCACACAGAGCAGAACTTCATGGGCATGAGCATCTTCGCGATTTAAAAAGTGGCAGTCATTGGTTGCCACCAGAGGCACGCCATACTCATCGGCCAGAGCAATTATCTGCTGATTGACCACCTTCTGCTCTTCCAGGCCATTCTCCTGAATTTCCAGAAAAAAGCGACGGTCGTCAAAAAGCTCCTGATAAAACTCCACCTCGGCCGCCGCCTGAGCCAGGTCCTGACGCCGCAAAGGGGCGGCAACAACCCCTCCGAGACAGGCACTCAAGGCTATCAGACCATGATGATATTCGCGCAAAAGCTCCTTATCAATTCTCGGTTTGTAGTAGAAACCTTCGAGATAGCCTTTACTGACCAGACGGCAGAGATTCTTATACCCCTGACTGTTCATCGCCAAAAGAACGAGGTGGTGCGCATTGTCCTGTTCCTTATCACTCCGCTTGCTTTTCACAAAACGTCCCTGGGGAGCGACATAGACCTCACAGCCAATAATCGGTTTGATCCCTTTTTTTCTGGCTTCCTGATAAAAATCAACGGCCCCATGCATGTTACCATGATCGGTCAGGGCAACCGCAGACATACCATATTCACAGGTTTTTTCGATAAGACCGGGAATGCGAATAGCCCCGTCCAGCAGGCTGTACATACTATGCAGGTGAAGATGAACAAAGGAGGTCTCAGACATTGGCTTAATAACCGCAAAGGGAACAATTCAGAAAACAGTCGGAATAATCAAAGAGGACAAAATTTTCAACTGCAGGCGACGGAGGGCACTAACATACGGAATAAAGTTTTCCAAGGAAAAAAACGGGCTCAGCTTAAAAAATCACCCGCGGAAGCGGCCGCATCCGCGTAGTTTCAGAATGCTCTTTCCGCAGGTTGAGACGAATACGGAAAACGTCATATTCACTGCCAACGATCTCAAAGCCAAAGCTTTTAATAAAGCGCATCATACTGATATTATCACGCAGAACCAGACCGAAAATTTCCTCGATACCACGGTCCCGAGCTATATAGATCAGTTTTTCCATGAGCAAGCGCCCGACCCCGCTTCCCTGCCAGGCATCCGTTACGACTACGGCAAATTCGTACTCTTCGCTGTGGGGATAATATACCAAACGGTTAACGCCGATGCTCATCTTTTTACCATCCCGTTCAATTTCAGCAATAATGGCGACATCGCGATCGTAATCGATCTGAGTAAAACGCACCATCTGTTCCGGAGTAATCTCCTCCCGTAAGGAAAAAAATCTATAGTAGCGCGTCTGCGGGGAAAAGCTGGCAACCATTTCATAATGAGCTGCGGCATCTTCGGGTTTGATCGGCCGAATCAAAACTGCCGTCCCGTCCCTCAAGGTTTCATTAAATTCATACTGGTTGGGATAAGGCACGGTTGAAAGATGGTGAGGTGAAACTACTCCCCTGTCATTCAAGGTAATTTTCGCATCAACCACGATAAAACGATCATTGGCGATAACCAGAGGGTGCATGACAACCGTCTCCAGCTCAGGCAGATCAACAATCATCTGGGCCACCCGCACGATAATTTCTTCCAGTTTCACAAGGTCGAAAGGCCGTATCTTATGGCACTCGGCCATTCTCGTCCGGGCAATTAATTTACGGGCAAGCAACCGATCCAGAGGCGGCAGAATAACCTCTTCATCGGCAACCACCCGAGCCTGCAGGCCCCCGGCACCAAGAAAAATATAGGGACCGAACTCCACATCACGACGACTCCCGAGGTTGATTTCGTAATCAACATTCTCAACCATATCTTCCAGAGTCAGGCCCGTCTCTGCAAGACCCGCAGCGGCAGCCACCTGTTTCAGTCTCTCCACCCCTTTGGCAACCGCATCCTCGCTACGAAGATTAAGCAGTACCGCCCCATGATCACTTTTATGCAAAAGTTTCTGGTGATCAAGCTTCATAACTATCGGATAAGAACGAATCGCGACCGACTCGACAACTTCATTAAAGGAAGTAACCTTAACCGACGGATTAACCGGTAAACCATAATAAGCGAGAAGCTCACGCGATTGATAGGAACTGAGTTGAAGAGACTCACTGACAAGAAACTCTTTAATCCGGTTGCGGGCCCGCAGCAGTGACTCCTGACAATAATCGACCTCGCGACTGTAACGCTGCGGAATGACCACCAGTTTGGAGAGCTTATCATAATAGCGCAGAGCGTAATGACAGCTCAAAACCGCATCCTCAATCGAAAAACAGATCTTTGTCCGTTTATCACTTAACGCCAGTGCCTCACTCTCATACTGAATCCGATCGCCAAGCCAGACATAAACGAGATTAACCTTGGCAGCGGCAGCTTTAGCACGCATTTCTTCGACCATCGGAACGGGATCAAGCCAGTGACTCAAAACCACAACGACAATCATGATATCAAATTCCCGAGCCTCCAGACAGAAATCCAGAACCTTTCGATAACGCAAGCAGTCGGCATCACCGGCTATACAGATTGGATCCAGCGACCCCGAATAAGGGGCAATATACTCCCGCATGCGCTCGCCGAGAGTCGTTGACAGGGCCGTCACGGTGATCCCTTTCTGAGCTAAACCGTCCACCGCCAGAACGCCAAGCCCCCCGGAATTGGTGACAATGCCCAGACGCGCTCCAGCCGGCACACAGCTTTTGATAAGAAGGTCGCCGGCCTCCAGCAATTCATCGACAGTATCGACTCGAATTATTCCAGCCCGCCGAAAAGCCGTATCATAGACCCGATCCTCACCCGCCGGACAACCGGTATGTTTTTTTATGACCTCCCGGCCCAGTTCACTTTTACCCGCCTTAATCGCAACAATCGGTTTAATTCTGGCAACCGAACGGCAAGCGCTCATAAACTTTTTCACATCTTTAAGGTTTTCAATATAGAGCAGAATACAGCTGACCCGGGCCGACCAGCCCAGAAAATCGATCATATCACCAAAATCTATATCACTTAAAGCCCCAAGGCTGATGACATGACTGAAACCAATCCCGCGCTCCCGGGCGTCTCCCAGCATCGAGGTAATAACGGCTCCGCTTTGCGAAAGCAAAGCCAAACCGCCATCTCGGGCCGGAATATCAAAGAGCGAAACATTGATCCTAGCACCCGGCACCATGAACCCACGCGAATTAAACCCGAAAATACGCAATTTAAGACGCTTAGCCCTTCGCAGAATCTCCGCTTCATGCAGATCATCGGCCAACGAGCGTTTAACTACCGTAATAATCAGACCGACAACCCCAAGGCTGCCGCATATATCAACCTGCTCGGGAATTTCAGCCAGGGGCGCAAACGTAAAGACCAGACCCGGGGCCTCAGGCAGATCTTCCAGGCTGCGGTAATGCCGATCCTGTGGTATCGGGCAGTCACACGAACATTGTAACTCTCCGCTGACCATATAAACCGGATTACCTCCGGCTTCCGCCAGATTGCTGTATAATTGCCACTCCTTACTCTGCAGGCTGCACGAACAGCGGCCGACGACGGCAACAACAGAAGGGGAAAAAAGTTTTTCGAGATTATAGATGCCCATATCATAAGGATAAATTATGAAGGATAAAAGATAAATTACGAATTACGAGCTGGAACCTGAAGGTTTTTAACGATTCGAGGTCGTATTGTCGTATTAAGGTTGTAAAACAAGCCGGAACATTTGGCAAGCTAACGACATCAATCTACATCCTCATGGTACAGGCGTCAAGTAAAGTTATAGCGAAAAAACAGTTAATAATTTTTAATTTCATACTTTCGATGGATAGACAAAGCCTGAAAAGTCTGCTAGTTCCGAGTTGGAAAAATATAATAAAGAGCTGTCTATAGGAGCAGCTAGTCGAGACTTTTTTAAGTTTGTCAGTTCAAGAAGAAGGAGCATGCCATGAAAAAAATTACGAGTTTGGCCGTTATGGTTTTTCTGATCTCTACATTCTGCACCGCATATGCAGGTGTCACCCAATACGATTACGGCGATGCCGTTGGTTATGGTGTTGCAACCCATACGACTGCCGAGTGGCAGAAGTTGGGCACCGGTTGGAGTAACGAAACACACCAACTGGATCCGGACACCTTTGATGACGGGGTCAAATATTCATTAAATGGTGGGACGTGGACTGTTTGGGGGGATGACACCCTGAACGTAAAACAGGGAGACACTGTACAGTTTGAATTCACAGTCACCCGTGCTAATTACGGCAGGCATCCTTATGATGATTTAGGCGTATGGCTTGACATTAATGGCAATGGTAGTTGGGCTGATCCTGGTGAAAATATTTTATTTGCAAGAATGGATAAAACTGAAGACTGGGGATCTGGCAGCGGCCAAATTCCAGACGGAGTGCGAACAGACCAACACTACGAATCAAAAGTCTTTTTAAGCGATAGCATTACCATCGGCACATCTTTCGCACCCGATATCTGGCTTCGTGCTCGAGTCTCATGCTCTGAATCGATCAATGGAGTTCAAGGAAA
>JAFGVI010000127.1 GCA_016938065.1 Deltaproteobacteria bacterium
GCCGCTTTGTCGCAGACTTTTATCAACCCGGCACGCCTCGTGCTGGTCTCAGCCCCGCCGACATAAGAAAAACCGGCGCCCAGCCAAGCCAACACACAAAAAGCCAGCGCTAAAAACTTGACAAAATTTCGTTTCATAATTACTCAACTTTCCGATTTGCTAAAATTGCATTGCATTAAATCAAGTTATTCTGATTTGGTTTGGTTTTGCTTTTCTCTGCGTCACTGCTCTGCGGGAGACAAAAAGCGTTTTCCCGCAGAGGCGCAGTGACGCAGAGGAAAACCGCGATTGAAACCGACAGTCCCAAGGCCCGTTAAACCACAGGGCAACAATAACAGTCAAGGAAGAAACGTTGAACCCTCCTTCGCATCTGGACAACTCCAACATTGATGCCCTGATCCTGGCGGCGGGAGAGGCCCGGCGTTTTGGGCGACCGAAACAACTGCTGCCCTGGGGCGCGGACGAAACCATTTTAAGCCATGTTATCCGACAGGTGCAATCGACCCCGGGCATCGCCCGGACATTTGTCGTGCTCGGCGCCTGGTTTGAGGAGATCTGCGCCGCTCTGGCCGGAACCCTGCAGAACTGTAACATCGAGGTGATCCGTAATCCGGACTGGCAGGAGGGCATGTTCACATCATTAAGTGCCGGGCTCAAACATCTGCGCCGAAAAGATGAACCAGCCAAAGCTTCTGAAAATTACGGGATTCTCGTGCTCCTGGGCGACATGCCCTTTATCACACCGGCAACTCTTGATCTTTTTGTCGGTGCGCAAAAGGCGGAATCGATGCGGCCCCTGATTGCCTGCGAAGGCGAACGGCCGGCCCACCCTTATCTGCTTCGCCGGCAGCATATCGGTGAGATTTTATCTTTAAGCGGTGAAAGTGGCATCCGCCCCTTCATTCAAAAAGAGTTTCCCGAGGCCCGCAAGATCCCGGTCGACCACGCCGCCGGACGCCGCGACGTCGATACCTGGGAAAGCTATTTTAAGCAGCGCCCGGAAAGCTCTGGGCCGGTTATTCCGCCACCTTAAAAACAGAAGGAAAAATATGGAATTCAGTTGGAAGGATTTGACCAGCGCCCTTGAAAATGAACCGGGGGTGGCCTTATGTACGATAATCGAACGCCGCGGCTCGGTGCCGCGCGAGGTCGGGGCCCGGATGCTGGTATATAAAGACGGATCGATTACGGGAACTGTCGGCGGCGGCATCGGCGAACATGAAGTGATTCAGGCCGCCCGGCAGGCGATTGCCGATGAGCAAAGCCGCCTGCTCAATTTCTCCCTCGCCGGAGAGCAGGGCCTCGATTCGGCCGCCATCTGCGGCGGCCATTTTACGGTTTTTATCGGCTACTGGTCACAGTGTGAGGATTATGCTCTGGCCGCGGCCGTCGCCACAAGTTTAAGCGGCGAGCGGGCCCGGCATCTGCTTGAACTCCTGCCGCCCGCCCCGGCCGGAGAAAAAAGCAGCGCAAAAAAAGGCTCCGGGAAATCCTGGCGCGCGCTCCTTGATCCCGACGGCCACCTGCCTGCAACTTTAGATCCGGAAGCTACCCGACCCGAAATCCTGCCGAAAACGGTGGAGATTGACAAGGCAGGCCCCGCCGTCAAACGTCTGCACCTTGACGAACAGAATTATCTGCTCTCGGAGCTTACCCTGCCGCCGCAGATGATTATCTTCGGCGGCGGCCATCTCGCCCTGCCTTTAGCCGAAATGGCGAACTGGTGTCGCTTTGCAGTTACGGTGATCGATGACCGGCCCGAATTTTCAAGTCCGCAGCGTTTTCCCAACGCTGACCGGGTCTTGACCGCCCCCATGGAAGAGGTTCTGCCCCTCTACACCCCGGGACCGACCACTTATCTGGTACTTATCACCAGAGAACATAAACACGACTATCTTCTGCTTAAGCAGCTGCTCGGCACCGAATATGCTTATCTCGGCATGATCGGCAGTAAACGCCGCACCAGTCAGGTTAAACAGAGGCTTATTGACGAAGGTTTCGATCCGGCGGAAATCAAACGACTCTACTCGCCCATCGGCCTTAGCCTCGGGGCTCAGACCCCGGCTGAAATCGCCATCAGCATCATGGCTGAAATCATTGCAACAAGACATAAAAGCTGACTAATACAGGAGTTAAGCGTAATGAAAAAAGAACTGATCACCCTCAATATCAACGGCGACGACCACGAAATTGCGGTCTACCCGTGGCGTACCCTGAATGAGGTTCTGCGCGATCAACTGCACCTGACCGGGACTAAACTCGGTTGCGGCACCGGTGACTGCGGAGCCTGCACGGTTCTCCTCGACGGCCAGAGCGTCTCTTCCTGTCTGACCCTGGCAGTTGAAGCTCAAGGCCAGAAGATCACCACGATCGAAGGGCTGGCCCTGGAAGCTGCAGCCAACAAGGATCTCGAAAAGTGCGAGCTTGATCCGATTCAGGAGTCGTTCATCGCCAAAGGCGCCATTCAGTGCGGCTTTTGTACCCCAGGCATGATCATGTCGACTAAATTCCTGCTTGACCACACCCCCAAGCCGACGGAAGCCGAGATTCGGGCCGGCCTCTCCGGCAACCTCTGCCGCTGTACCGGCTACAACAAAATCGTCGATGCCATCGCTGATGCGGCAGAAAAGATTTCACCAACCAAGTAAGGAGAGTGACCTTGAGCTTACCCCAATTTACCTTTCTGGCCCCGACCAGCCTGTCTGAGGCCTGCGCCCTTCTGGAAAAACATCAGGGCACAATTAAAATCAAAGCCGGCGGCACCGATATGATCGTCCGCCTCTCCCATCGCGCCGTCAAGCCGGACTATCTCATGAGCATCAAGAAGATTCCCGGCCTTGACACGATCAGCTACGCCCCGGATACCGGGCTTACGATCGGCGCTCTGGCCCTTTTACGCGCAGTCGAGACCAGCCCTTTAATCCTTGAAAATGCGCCGATGCTGGCCCGCGCCGCTCACGCCACGGCCACGGTGCAGATCCGCAATATGGGAACGGTCCTGGGCAATGTCTGCAATGCTTCGCCCTCGGCCGATAACATTCCGACCCTGGTTGCCATGCATGCCGCTATTGTCGCCTCGAACGGGACGACTGAGCGGGAGATTCCGATTGATGAGTTTTTTCTCGGGCCCGGCCGCACATCTCTACAAGCCAACGAAATTGCGATCGCCATCAAGGTTCCGCCTCTGGCCCCGAAAAGCGGGGTCAGCTATCAGAAGATTTCACCGCGTTCCAAAGTCGATATCGCGGCAGTCAATATCGGAGCCCTGCTTACCCTTGATGAAAACGAGCAATGTCAGGCGGTCCGCATCTCAATGGGCGCCGTCGGACCGACCCCGCTAAGAGCTAAGCAAGCCGAAACCTACCTTACAGACAGGAAGATCAGCGATGAAACCCTGGCTGCAGCCGGCCGACTGGCCGCCGAAGATGCTTCCCCGATCTCCGATGTTCGCGCCAGTCGTGAATACCGGAAACTGATGGTCGAAGTCCTTACGACCCGAGCCCTTAAAGAAGCCTATGGCTTCGCAAAAAATTGAGGAAAAAATATGAGCACAGATCATAACTTCTCCGTTGTTGGCAAGAGCCTGCCCCGATCTGATGGCCGGATCAAGGCCGTCGGCGCGGCCCAGTACGCTGATGATATCTTCCTGCCCGGCATGCTTTTCGGCAAACTTCTGCGCAGCCCGGTCGCCCACGCCCGGATCAAGAGTATCGACACCAGTGCGGCTGAAGCCCTGCCCGGCGTCAAATGCGTCATCACCGGTCAGGATATCCCCAAGGTCAAATACGGCAACTGGCGCCTGGTACCGGAGAGTCAGGACGAATACGCCCTGGCCATCGATAAAGTCCGGTTCATCGGCGATGAAGTCGCCGCCGTCGCCGCCCTTGACAAGGACAGCGCCGAAGAGGCGATCCGCCTGATCAAGGTTGAATACGAAGAGCTGCCGGGAGCCTATTCGGTGGAAGAGTCCCTAGCCGACAACGCCCCGGTCATTCACGATGAATACCATCAGGATATTCCCAATATCAGTCTCGACCGTAAAATCGAATATGGCGATCTCGATAAAGCCTTTGCCGAAGCCGATCTCGTACTCGATGATGTTTTTACGGTGCATGCGACCTCCCATGCCTACATGGAGCCCTGCTCCTGTGTCGCCGAGTATGACCACGACGGTCGCCTGACGATCTGGACCTCGACCCAGGCCCCCTACTTTGTTCAATGCCTTTTGGCCTCAACCCTGGAGATGCGGGAAAATGATATTCGCGTTATCAAACCTTTTGTCGGCGGCGGTTTCGGCGGCAAGATGGAGATGCGCCCCTGGGAGTTCTGCGCCGCCTTTATCGCTCGCAAACTCGGCCGCCCGGTAAAATTCACCCTGACCCGGGAGGAGGAACTCGCCACCGGGCGTCGGCGGCATCCGATGCGGATTCACTCGAAAGTCGGCTTTTCCAAAGAGGGTATGCTTCTGGCCAAAGAGTTCAACGTTCACCTTGACGGCGGGGCCTATAACAGCATGGGGCCGACCGCCTGTTTTTTATGCGGTAATTTCGGAGCCATGCTCTACAACTACCCCAACTACCGCTACTACGGCGCCCACGTCTACACCAACAAGCCGCCGGCCGGCGCGATGCGCGGTTTCGGCGCCCCTCAGGCCCTCTTTGTCGCCGAAACCCAGATGAATGTGGCCGCCGAAAAACTGGGCATCGACCCGGTTGATATTCGCCTGATGAACGCCATGGAGACCGGTGACGAGATTCCCGGGGTCGCCACGATCTCAAGCTGCGGCTTTAAAGAATCCCTGATCAAGGTCGCCGAGATGACCAACTGGCGGGAAAAACGTAAAAACCTTAAACCGGGCCAGGGCCTCGGCCTCGGCTGTTACAGCTTTATCTCGGGCGGGGTTTTCAACTGGTTCAACACGCGCTATAATTTCACCAGTGCTGAGGTCCGGGCTTTTGACGACGGCACGGTTCATCTGATGACCATGGCTTCCGATATCGGCCAGGGCTGCGATACGGTCTTACGCCAGATTCTGGCGGAAGAGCTGGGTCTGAAAGTTTCCGACATCCGCCTGACCGCGGCCGATACCGCGGTGACCCCGCAGGCCGATCTCGGCACCTGGGGCAGCCGCGTCACCTTAATGGCCGGCAACGCCGTGCGCAAAGCCGCTCAGGAGATCAAAGAGGAACTTTTCCGCATGGTCTCTTTAAAGTTTGATCTCAACGTCATTCATGATCTGCGTTGCGGGGACGGTAAAATCTATCCTGCCAACCGCCCCGACCGGGCTGTCCCTTTCGGCGAAGCCGTGCGCATGGCCCAAAGAGCCAAACGCGGCGAACCGGTTATCGGCTACGGCTCCTACACGCCGCGCAATAAAGGTCTGGTGACCCCGGCTTTCAGCTTCGGAGCCCAGGTTGCCGAATGCGAAGTCGATAAAGAGACCGGTGCGGTCGAAGTCAAATTCATGACCACAGCCCACGACTGCGGCACCCCGATCAACCCGATGTCGGTTGAGGGCCAGCTCGAAGGCTCGGTCCATATGGGTCTGGGTTACGCTTTAAGCGAGCAGTTCATCATGAAAGAGGGCAAAACCCTGACCACGACTTTCCTCGACTATAAAATTCCCTGCGCCGAAGATATGCCGCCGGGAATCTCGGTTCATGTCGACACCTATGAACCCGACGGCCCCTTCGGCGCCAAAGAGGCCGGTGAAGGTCTGGTTTCGCCCACGGCCCCGGCGATAGCCGATGCCGTCTACGCCGCCACCGGCTACCGCTGCATGGATCTGCCGTTAACCCCGCAGAAGGTGCTGGCCGGAATGAATAAAATCTAACATTGTAATTTTTCTTTGCGTCTTTGCGGGAAAACGCTTTTTGTCTCCCGCCAAGGCGCAAAGAAAGGCAAATGGGATATTTGATGGGAAAAGAAGTCAACAGAAAAGTCAACCCGGAAACGAAAACCAGCCTGAAAATAATTCAGGCTGGGGAGCAACCTCCCTGTTTAAGGCCTGGTTTCGGTTTCTGCCGAGGCTGTTTCGGCTGGGAAAACATGCTCTCTGCCGCCTTACAGGGCGATCCGATCTGGCAAAACGCCCGGATTCACTGTTCCGAAACCGGTTTAACCGTCACCTTCAAAAGATAACCGACCCCGCTTGCCGCCCATTCCTGTTAAATGGCTCACCTCAGAGCCGCACGATCCAGCAAAAAACTTGTGTCCCTTCCGATAACATGTTATCCCTCCGCGTCACTTTTAATCACGGCAAAAACTCACCGAATCTTTAGAGGAACTGCAGAGGAACAACTTGATCAGGGAGAGTAAACTTCGCTCGATAATCAAGTCGCTCTCCTGGCGGCTGCTAGCAACCTTGACGACGATATTGATTGTCTATATTTTTGTCGGAAATACGCGAATTGCCTTCAGCATCGGCGGCATTGAAGTTTTTTTAAAGATGCTGGTCTATTTTCTTCATGAACGGCTCTGGGAAAAAATTCGTTTCGGCCGACGGGAGATCAAACCTTTGGTCGTCTGGATTACCGGACTGAGCCGCTCCGGAAAGAGCGGGATCGGGCGTTTGCTGACAAAAAAATTGCGCAGCAAGGGTTACAAAGCCGAACACCTTGACGGCCATTCAATCCGTGATCTTTTTCCGGAAACCGGATATAGCTCGCAGGAAGTAAATCAACATATCCGAAGGGTCGGTTTTCTCGCCCGAAAACTGGAAGAGCAGGGAGTCATCGTAGTTGCGACCTTTCTCTCCCCGTACGCTGAGTCGCGAGAATTTGTCCGAAAGGTTACAGGCCGTTATTTCGAGATCTATATCTCTACCCCGGCTGAGGTCTGTGCGGCTCGCGACCAAAAAGGGGTCTACTCCCAGGCTGCCGCCGGGGTTCTGGAAAACTTCCCCGGGATCAACAGCGAATATGAGATCCCGAAGCAGCCCGAGCTCACGATCGACACCTCGACAACCAGCCAGGAAGAAGCCGCCACCATCATTTTTTCCCGAATCAGGAAAAAGCTTTAAACAAAGGGAGCACTGAAATCCATGCAGAACCGCTATGCACTGTCGCATCTGGCTGAACTGGAGGCGGAAAGTATTGCCATCATAAGGGAGGTCGCTGCCGAGTTTGCCAATCCGGTGATGCTCTATTCAATCGGCAAGGACTCTTCGGTTCTGGTCCGCCTGGCCCAAAAAGCTTTTGCCCCCGGGAAACTGCCGTTTCCGCTGCTGCATATCGATTCAAAGTGGAAATTTCGGGAGATGATCAGTTTTCGCGATACTTTCTGCCGCGAACACGGCATTGAACTGCTGGTTCATTTTAACCAAGAAGGCTATAACCAGGGCATCGGACCCTTCTCCCACGGCAGTAAAGTGCACACCGATGTCATGAAAACCCAGGCCCTGCTCAGCGGACTGGATAAATATGGTTTCGATGCCGCCTTTGGCGGAGCCCGGCGCGATGAAGAAAAATCCCGGGCCAAAGAGCGCATCTTCTCTTTCCGCGACCGCATGCATCAATGGGATCCCAAAAATCAGCGCCCCGAACTCTGGAGCATCTACAACACCCGCATCAATCCGGGAGAAAGTATTCGCGTCTTTCCCATCTCCAACTGGACTGAACTAGATGTCTGGCAATATCTGAGAGTGGAAAAAATTCCACTTGTGCCCCTCTACTTTGCCGCCGAACGTGAGGTGGTCGAACAGAACGGCAACCTGATTCTGGTTGATGACGAACGTATGCCGCTCGAACTCAGGAGAAAAGCGGTCAGAAAGATGGTCCGTTTCCGCACTCTGGGCTGTTACCCGCTGACCGGTGCGGTCGAGTCGACAGCCGACACCATTGAAAAAATTGTCGAGGAGATGATGACCGTCAGCAAGAGCGAGCGTACCACAAGGGTTATTGACTTTGATCAGGAAGGCTCAATGGAACAGAAGAAACGTGAGGGCTACTTTTAAATGGATATTGATATCAATGAGTTCCTCAATCGTGATGAACAAAAAGATCTCCTGCGTCTACTGACGGCGGGATCGGTCGACGACGGCAAATCAACATTGATCGGGCGCCTGCTCTATGACAGCAAGCTGCTTTACGAAGACCAGCTGGCCGCCCTGAAAAGAGACAGCCGACGGGTCGGCAGCGTCGGAGGTGAGATTGACTACGCCCTGCTCCTTGACGGCCTCCAGGCCGAACGGGAACAGGGTATTACCATCGATGTTGCCTATCGTTATTTTGCCACATCGAAACGCAAATTCATCATTGCCGATACCCCGGGACACGAGCAATACACCCGGAATATGGTCACTGGAGCCTCAACCGCCAACCTCGCCATTGTTCTGGTTGATGCCAGAAACGGGGTAATCGACCAGACCCGGCGTCACACATTCATAATCTCGCTGCTCGGTATCAAACACGTCATCCTCGCCGTCAATAAAATGGATCTGGTCGATTACCGGGAGTCGATATTCAATAACATCTGCCATGAATACCGGAGTTTTATTACCCGTCTGAAGATTCCCGACCTCCATTTCATCCCCCTGTCAGCCCTGAAAGGCGACAATGTTGTGGAAAAGTCTGAATCGATGCAATGGTATACAGGTCAACCGCTGCTTGAGATTCTGGAGAATGTTTACGTGACCTCGGATCGTAATTTTATCGATTTTCGCTACCCGGTGCAGTATGTGCTGCGCCCGGATGCCGATTTTCGCGGGTTTGCCGGAACCATCGCCTCAGGGGTTGTCCGTCCCGGTGACGATATCCTGGTGCTGCCTTCGCGAAAAAAATCAAAGGTCAAAAACATCACCACCAGCGACGGCAACCTGAAAGAAGCTTTTCCACCGCTGTCGGTGGCTCTGACATTAGAAGATGAAATTGACATCAGCCGGGGAGATATGCTGGTTCATCCTGACAATATGCCGCGTACAGCCCGCAGTTTTGAAGCGATGCTGGTCTGGATGGATGAAAAACCGATGGCAAAAAACACTGCATTTTTTCTGAAACATACGACCCGGACAACCCGAGCCAGCATTGATCAGATAAGATATCGGACTGATGTCAACAGTTTACGCAAACACGAGGCGTCAAGCCTTGCTTTAAACGAAATCGGGCGGGTCACGATAACCACCAGCCAGCCGCTCTTTTTTGACCCCTACATGAAAAATCATACAACCGGCAGTTTCATCATGATTGACCCGATAACTAATTTTACCGCCGCTGTCGGTATGATTATCGACCGCCCCTCAATCAATGATCAGCCCAATGATGAGATCTTCACCGACAGAGCGACAAAAAAAGAACATCAGGAGCACGCGCAGGATGCGACTCTGAAAAACATAGTCGCGCAACAGCTCCTGGCCCATGAGGGACTTAAATTGAAACCCTGTCGTGGGGAGGATGGTAAATTAACCATCGGTGTCGGGCGCAGACTCGAAGAAAGAGGCATCTCCGAAGATGAGGCGCTTTTTTTGCTGAACAATGATATTTCCGCATCTCTTGCCGACCTGAAAAAACTTTTCGCCGCAACCGATAGCGATCTCTTCGCCAGCCTGCCGGAAACCGTGCAGAGGGTGTTGATCGAAATGCGCTTCTTTTTGGGCTCAGACGCCTTCAGAAACCACAGCCGGATGATCCGTGCCGTTCAGGATAAAGATTTCGCTCTGGCCACCCGGGAAATGGAACAGTCGAGCTGGTTTGCCAAAGCCGGAGAGCGGGGCAGAAAACTGCTGGCGCTGATGAAAGAAAATGTACGGGGGGAAAGATAGATGCCGGAGCTGCCTGAAGTCGAAACTGTAGCCGCGGCCCTACGCATTCATCTGCCGGGAAGAGAGATTACCAGGGTCACAGCCCGCTGTGACCGGTTGCGCCGACCGATACCGCTTGAGGCTTTACAAAACCTGATCAACAAAGCTATAGTTGGAGTGCGCAGACGAGCTAAATATCTGCTGATTGATATGAGTGACGGTGAGATTCTGGTGATTCACCTGGGCATGACCGGGACCTTGCGCCTGGCTGGCCGGGACGAGAGCGCCGGCCGCCATGATCATCTTGATCTGGAACTTGACGACGGCAGGAGTCTGCGCTATCGTGATCCGCGAAAATTCGGCCTGATTATGGTTGTCAGAGCACAGGCCCTGGGTGAAGTTGCAGAGCTCGGGGCTCTGGCTCCCGAACCTTTGAGCCCGGAGTTTTCGGCAGATTACTTTTACAATCTCAGCCGCAAACGAACGACAGCAGTTAAAAATTTTATCATGGATCAACGCCGGGTCGTCGGCGTCGGCAACATCTACGCCAGCGAAAGTCTGTTCCGGAGTCGCATTCGACCCACGACCGCAGTCGGTACTTTAAGCCTGGAGCGCTGCCGGAAACTGGTAAACACCATCAAGGAGGTGCTTAGCGAAGCCATCGCCACCGGGGGTACGACGATCTCCGACTTCCGCCAGGTTGACGGCAGCGAAGGCGCCTTCGCCCGCGAACTTCAGGTCTACGGCCGCACCGGAGAACCCTGCATTATTTGTGGTCAGCCCATAGAAAAAACTGTCATCGGGGGAAGGTCCACCTTCTACTGCCCGCAATGCCAGAAAAGATAGCAACGTCAAAAAGCCGAATAAAATGGAGGATTTATCATGAGCAGATCATTTTGCCCCGTCCAGGAAGAGAGCGCCCTGATTATTGTTGACTACCAGGATGCCATTCTCCAAACCTTTACGCCGAAGATTCGCGAGCAGCTCCACAAACAGACGAAACTGACCATCCGGATGGCTCAGCAGCTGAAACTGCCGATCATCGTCTTTGAACAGTATCCGGAAGGGTTAGGGACAACCAACCAGGAGATCATAGAAGTACTCGGCGACGATTACCAGCCGATCAGCAAAAAGGTCTTTTCCGGAGCCGGACTGATCAGCGACCGACTCGAAAAAATCGGCCGCCGCCAGATTCTGATCATCGGCATCGAAACCCATATCTGCGTCATGCAGACAGCGGTCGACCTGCTTGATATCGGCTACTCCCTCTTTCTTTTAAGCGATGTCGTCGGCTCCCGCTACACCCACGACTGGAAAGCGGGCTGCGATCTCATCGCCCGGGCCGGCGGCTGGCCGACAACCCTGCAGACAGTGCTCTACAACTACCTGAATGCGGCCCAGGGACCGGATTTCAAAGCCCTGCTGCCTTATTTGAAAGAGTAGACCTCAACTCTCCTGCCGCCTTACCAGTCGCAGCAGAAAAAGTCCGGGCAGAGCGATAAGGGAGCAGAAGATAAAAAAGGAGCTCCAGCCCAGGGCGGAAACCATAAAACCGGTCGGGGCCGCCGCCAGCACCCGGGGCAGGCCCATCAGACTTGAGAGCAGGGCGTATTGCGTCGCGGTAAATTTCTTATTGGTGAGACTGGCCATATAGGCAACATAGGCGGCCGTTCCCATGCCGCTGCTCAAGTTTTCAAAAGCGATCACCCCCGCCAGCCAGGCAAGGTCAGCCCCGACATGAACGAGCAGGGCGAAACCGGCGGTCGAGAGCGCTTGCAGCAGGCCAAAAATCCAGAGAGAGCGGTAGATTCCCAGCCGCAGAAGCAGAATACCACCCAGCAGGCCGCCACTGATCGTCGCCCAGAAACCAAAGAGTTTAACGACCGTTCCGATCTCAGTTTTACTAAAACCGAGATCGAGATAGAAAGGCATGGTCATCGCCGATGCCATCTGGTCGCCGATCTTATAAAGAAGAATGAAAGCGAGCATCTGCAGGGCCCCGCGGCGACTGAAATAATCGACGAAAGGCCCCACGACCGCATCCCTGAAACTCTGCGGAGCACCATAGCCATGTTCCGGCTCCCGACAACCCCAGGTTGTCGCCACCGAAACCAGCATCAGCGCCGCCATAATCAGATAAACCGAACGATAGGAGAGGTGGTCGGCCATAATCAGGCCGCCGCTGCCGGCGACCAGCATCCCGAGACGATAGCCGTTGACATAAAGTGACGAGCCCAGGCCCAGTTCAAGATCGGAAAGATCTTCGCGCCGGTAGGCGTCAACCACAATATCCTGGGAAGCGGAAAAAAAGGTAACGAGAAAAGCGACACCAGCAACCAGCAGGGGGCTGGTCAGTGGATTGGTCAGCCCCAGTCCGGCAATGGCCAGAATCAGCAGCAGCTGGGCCAAGAGAAGCCAGCCGCGCCGCCGCCCCAGAAACGGCAGAGTAAAGCGGTCAAAGACCGGAGCCCAGATAAATTTAAGCGTATAAGGCAGCCCGACCAGCGAAAACAGGCCGATGACCTTAAGATTGACGCCGACGTCCTTCATCCAGGCCTGCAGCACGCTAATCGTCAGGAGCAGGGGCAACCCGCATGCAAAACCCATGAGCAGCGAGACCAGCATCCGCGGCGTCCAGACTGCCCGCCAGAAATTTTGCAAAATTACAACTCCATTGCAAAAGCGCACAGAGACTATTTTCTCTGTGCCCTCTGTGGTAAAAAACGCTGAACTGCGCCTCGGATTTAAGCATAAAACAGACTACGGCATATAACATTAAAACTTTCAGCCGTCCAGTCAGCTTGGAATTTAATTTGCTTTACACGACACTTGTGATAATAATTCAATGAACCTGCAAATCGAGAAAACATTTATGGATGATGCGATAATTCAAAAAATTAAAAAGATTGTTTCCGGCAATTTTGATAAAAGTTTTGACCACTATCAGGCCTTTGAGGAGCGGCACCATTTTTTTGCCGACCTGACCCTGCGCCTGGCCGCGGCCTGCGGCCTTGAAAAAGGGGCCAGAGTTCTCGATATCGGCTGCGGTAACGGGGCTTCGGCTGAAGTTTTAAGCCGCGAGCTTGCATGCCGGGTCGTGGGTCTCGATCTCTCAGCGAAAATGATTGAAAACGGCCGCCAGAGAATCAAAGATCCGCGCATCCGCCTTGAAGTCGGCGATGCCGTTGATCCGCAAAGTGCCATCGCCGGAGAGGAGCTCAATTTTGATGCGGCCCTCTATAACGCCGCCATCTTTATTATTCCGGATGCAGCAAAAAGTATGCTGGCCGCATCCGCCTGTCTCAAACCGGGCGGGGCTCTGGGTTTTTCTTTCTACCCCCAGATTCTCTCGGCCGCAGGCGAAGATCTTTTCGCGATAGCCTTTGACCGCTGCAATTTTCCCCGCCCTAAAGCCCAGGTCATCACCAGTTATGAAAAAGCCCTGGCGGGCTTGCGCCAATGCTGCCGGAAGGTTACGGAAACGGCCTGGGAGAGGCCGTTCTCGGAAACATTTCTGATCGACTTTTTCTCGATTCCAGCCCAATCCGCCTCGCTTTTTCCCCAACTTGATTATGAGGAGCGGCGCCGGCGGGCACCGGAACTTTTTACAGCCTTGCAACCCGAGGCCGAAAGCGCCCGCATCGTCTGGCGCCTGGCGGCGGGGAAAGTCTAAAATTGAGGATTTAACTTAAAATGGAAAAAAATTGTAGCAGGGATAAAGACCTGGCCGTCGTCCTCGTCGTCGGCAAGGATCGCAGCGGCATTGTCGCGCAGATCTCCGATTTTCTCTGGAAGGAGGAGATCAATATCGAGGATATTTCGCAAAAAATCATGCAGGGCATCTTTGTCATGGCGATGCTGGTCGATCTTGCCAGCGCCCGCAGTGACCTCGGAGTGCTGGCCCCTAAATTCGACAGGCTGGGCGAAAAAATCGGGCTTTCGATCCAGATTCAGCATCATCAGATTTTTGAAGCAATGCACCGGGTCTAAAACCGACCGAGGACTGAAATAATGCCGTTAAATGTGTCTCTGGAAGAGATTTATGAAACCTATCGGATGACCGAAAAAGAGCATTTTGATATCCGGGCCGTCACCCTGGGCATCAACCTGCTGCCCTGTACTTCGGACAGTTTTGCCGAGCTCTGCCGCCGGGTCGAGAAAAAAATTGTCACAACCGCCCGGCAGTTTGTCAAAAGAGCCGAAAAGATTGATGCCCGTTTCGGAATTCCGATTATCAATAAACGCCTGACGATTACCCCGGCCGCGCTGGTGCTTTCCGGAGCCTTAACCGGAGCTGCGGCCGAAGACCATAAACGGGTGGTCGATTTCGCCAAACTGCTTGATCACTGTGCCCGCGAGGTCGGCGTCGATTTTTTGGGGGGATTCGGCACCCTGGCGGAAAAAGGGCTGACCTATGCTGATCAGACCCTGATCGATGCCATCCCTGAAGCCTTAAGCGCCACTGAAAAAATCTGCGGCTTCATCAATCTGGCGAGCAGCAAAGCCGGAATCAATATGCGGGGCGTAGCGAAAATCGGCGGGACTATCCGGGATCTGGCCTTCAGCAGTGAGAATGCGATCGGAGCGGCCAAATTTGTCGTCTTCGCCAATGCGGTCAGCGACAACCCCTTTATGGCGGGAGGTTTTCACGGCGTCCAGGAGGCGGATAATGTCCTGAATGTAGGCATCTCCGGACCGGGAGTAGTGCGGCGCACGGTCGAAGCCGCCCCCCGCGACCTGCCCCTCGATGAAATTGCGGAGATCATCAAGAAAACCGCCTTCAAGATCACTCGGGCCGGCGAACTGGTCGGCCAGGAACTGGCTCGTGACTTAGGCGTGCGCTTCGGCTCACTCGATCTCTCGCTGGCGCCGACCACGGCCGTCGGCGACAGTGTCGGCCGCATTCTTGAAGCGATGGGCCTGGAACGGGTCGGCACCCACGGTTCAACCGCGGCTCTGGCCCTTTTGACCGATGCCGTCAAAAAAGGGGGACTCATGGCGTCAAGCCATGTCGGGGGTTTGAGCGGCGCTTTTATTCCGGTAAGTGAAGATGTCGGGCTCTCGGAAGCCGTCAGAGTCGGGGCTCTGACTATTGATAAACTGGAAGCGATGACTACCGTCTGCTCGGTCGGCCTCGATATGATTCCGGTGCCCGGCGACACCAAGACCACCACCATTTCGGCGATCATTGCCGATGAACTGGCAATCGGCATGATGAACAACAAAACCACGGCGGTACGCCTGATTCCGGTGCCCGGCAAAAAAGCCGGCGACAAGGTTTCCTGGGGCGGCCTCCTCGGAGAAGCCTACATTGTGCCGCTCCACCCGGAAAACAGCGACTATTTCATCTGGCGCAAGGGCCAGATCCCGGCTCCGGTCACGAGTTTCAGAAACTGACAACCGGTTATCGAGTCATCAACACTCGGGATTTGCTTCGAGACACGCCTTGACCATATCGACAACCTCTTCGACATCGTCACTGACCTTGAAAAGATCAAGATCATCTTCCGCGACCAGGCCGGCACTAACGAGTTCATCGCTAAACCATTCGGTCAGATTGCGCCAGAAGTGAGAACCGTAAAGAATGATCGGAAAAGGTTTAATCTTGTCGGTCTGAATCAGGGTCAGCGCCTCAAACATCTCATCCATAGTCCCGAAACCGCCGGGAAAGACGACAAAAGCGCGCGCATATTTGATCAACATGACCTTGCGGACAAAGAAGTATTTGAAGGAGACCAGTTTCGTCGCATAGGCATTGGGCTTTTGTTCCATGGGCAGGGTGATATTAAGACCGATAGAACGGCCTCCGGCCTCTTTGGCGCCGCGATTGGCCGCCTCCATAATCCCCGGCCCGCCGCCGGTAATCACCGTAATATCCGATTTGGCGAGAAGGTTGCCGAGATAGAGGGCCTGACGATAATCCTGATGTTCGGGACTGGTCCGGGCCGAGCCGAAGACCGAAACCGCAGGCCCGATATTGGCCAGCTGCTCAAAGCCGTCGACAAATTCGGCCATGATCTTGAACATTCTCCAGCTCTCTTCGAGCTTGAAATCATCAATCAGATACTGTTCTTGTCCGCGGTTGTTTTTATTCATTTTCAACCTTATAAATGCCGGCCGATCTGCGATTTACTTTTACGCCTGATCCGCAGACCCAGTTATTGAAAAATAATCTTATGCTCCATCAGGGAGACCTGACGGATTCTGCCATCCACCAGTTTCTGCTCGCCAAAAATATTTTCCAGCAGAACTTTATCGCCTTCCGGCCGAACCACAAAAACCCCCTCCATCACCAGCACCTCATGGCCATTTTTTTTAATATAAGCATTCACTTCGCACATTTTTCGCCATCTCCTCGTTAATTAAAGGAATCAGGTAGTCAATCAGGATCGGCAGATGATCTTTCTGAACACCGACCACGGTCAGATTCTCCTGGGTTAAAGGTATAAGCATTTTTCTGGCCGAGGCGGCAGCCACCGCTTCGGCCATTGCCGGCGTCAGCTCTCCCATCATAGCATGAGCCATAACTAAGGAAATAGTGCCGATCACGATCTCAACCCGAGACACGGAACGGACTATCGCATTCTCGCCGGTGGCGCCGCGATTGGCCCGGGCTTTCATCATGGCCGCAGTCGCGATCGCATTGGTCCCTAAAGCCCAGATTTCAATCTTCTCCCCATATTCATCTTTCAGGCGGCGGATAATGGCACTGCCGATGCCGCCCCCCTGTCCATCAATTACCGCAATGCGCATAGAAAAAACCTCATTATATACAATGTTCGATTCTTTTCATCTTATGCCAGAGACCAAGTTTTCGCAATAAAAAACATGCCGGCAGCGGTTTAAAAAAACCACCGCCCTATAATTGCCCCTTGACATGCTGATTTTCAGTATTATTATAGCTGAAGTCACATAAAACCGGTGGTTATCATGGTGGGCGCTATTAAGGCGCAATTTTCAGCAACAGATTTTTTTAACCCTTGTTTGTAAGGATCAATAATGAGCGAAAAGTGTACGGATGGTGCAACCTGCGGCAGCTGCAGCAGCTCCGGAAGTTGTTCGGCCGAAGAGAAACAGAAACGCGAAGAAGAGGTTTTACAGTCCCGACTCTCCCAGATCAAGCACCGTATCGTGGTTATGAGCGGTAAAGGCGGAGTCGGCAAAAGCACAGTTGCCGTCAGCCTGGCGGTCACACTGGCGCAACAGGGGCATAAGGTCGGACTGCTGGATGCCGACATACACGGCCCCAACCTGCCGAAGATGCTGGGCCTTGACAATAAACGTCTGCAGGCCAGCGAAGGCGGAATTATTCCGGAACCGGTAATGGAAAACCTGACCGTGGTTTCGATGGCCTTTCTGCTTGACAATCCCGATAATCCGGTGGTCTGGCGCGGCCCGCTGAAACATACGGTCATCCGTCAGTTCATCGCTGATGTGCAGTGGGGCGAACTTGAATATCTGATCATCGACCTGCCGCCGGGAACCGGGGATGAACCTTTAAGTGTCGCTCAGGTTGCCAAACCAATGGACGGCAGCGTAATTGTCACCACCCCTCAGGATGTCGCTCTGCTGGATTCGCGCAAATCCGTGGTTTTCAGCCAGCAGATTGAGGTTCCGGTTTTAGGCATCATCGAAAACATGAGCGGTTTTAACTGCCCGCACTGCAACCAGGTTATCGACCTCTTCAAACAGGGCGGCGGACGCAAGGCGGCTCAAGACCTCAAGGTACCTTTTTTAGGTGCCGTCCCGCTTGATCCTCAGATCGTAGTTCAGGGAGATGCCGGCAAACCCTTCGTTGCCGCTTTTGCCGCATCGCCGGCGAGCCAGGCTTTTACTGAGATTGCGGCTAAAATTGAAGCCGCGGTAAATAAATAAGACGGTTGTCTTTTTCTGCAAAAGAGCTTATATAGTAAAGAGCATTTATTTTCACAAAGTCACTTTTCCGGAAAAAAAACGACCACAGGAGGTATCTTGATGGAAACTATGGAATGTATTGCTCAACGACGCAGTGTGAGAAAATTTACCGATCAGGACGTCAGCAACGAGCAGCTCAAAGAGCTTATGCAGGCGGCCCGTTATGCCCCATCCTGGGCCAATACGCAGTGCTGGGAGTTTGTTATTGTCCGCGACAGCGCCATCAAAGAAAAACTGGCGGAAACCCTGCCTGAGGGCAACCCGGCCCGCAAAGCGGCCGTGAGTGCCCCCGTACTTCTGGTCGCCTGCGGCAAACTCGGCACCTCCGGTTTTTACAAAGGTACGGCAGCAACCAGCAAAGGCGACAACTGGTACCTCTATGACGTTGGTCTGGCAACCCAGAATATCTCACTGGCCGCCCACGCCATGGGCTTAGGTTCGGTTATTCTCGGCCTGTTTGATGCCGAAGCGGCCGGTAAAATTATCAACCTGCCGGAGACGGTCAAGGTTGTTTCAATGATGCCGATCGGGGTTCCCGCCAGTGCGGCCAAAAGTGCTCCATCCCGCAAACCTTTATGTGAATTTGTTTTCAGTAACCAGTATGAAGAGGGCTGGGTTTCCGGTGATGACCAGAATCTCTGCTTTATTGAAGCCGATATGTAGACAAAAATTAAATAAACGGCCGTCTGCGGCCGGCCCGAAAAAAGCGCCGCTTACCGCGGGGCTTTTTTCGGAAACAAAAGTTAGTCAACCATAAGAACATCAGGAGAAACAAACAATGAGAAAAATTGCGTTAGCGGCCGATGATCAGCTCGGCCTCGAAGGTGAAATGAGTATGCATTTCGGCCGTTGTCCGGCCTATGTTATCGCCATGGTTGCCGATGACGGCAAAATCGCAAGCAGCGAAGTCATCGAAAATCCCTACTTCAAACAACATACCCCGGGTCAGGTGCCGCGCTTTATCAATTCAATCAACGTCAATGTTATGATTGCCGGCGGCATGGGCCCGAAAGCCATTGACATGTTTAATGATTTCGGCATCGAAGTAGTCACCGGGGTCGGCGGCTGCGTCGGCAATGTGCTGAAAGCTTATCTTAATGGCGAAATCTCCGGCGCGGCCGGCTGCAGCCATGACCACGATCATGACCATGGAGGATGTAACTGATGAAAATTGCCATCAGCGTCACCAAAGCCGGAACCGACGCCACTCTCGAAATGCGTTTTGGCCGCTGCCCCTATTTTGCAGTTTACGACAGCGACAGCAAAACTTATGAATGGTTTGAGAACAGCGGCATCAAAGCCGCATCGGGGGCCGGCACCGGTGCCGCCCAGGCCCTGCTCGACCGCAACATAGAAGTTGTCATCAGCGGCCAGTACGGCCCCAAAGCGGCCCAGGTTCTGGGCGCGGGCAACATCAAAATGCTGCTCGGACCACCCGAGCTGCCGGTTGCCGAGGTCATCGCCAAATGGCAGGCGAATGAGCTGAAAGAGTATGCTATACAAAGATTTTAACCGTTTCCGAGAGAAAGTTGGGGAAATTACGACATCTCCCGGAGACATCTTGCATAAAGGAGGAGAAGTCATGCCTGGATTAAATGGAAGAGGACCGCAGAACCAGGGTCCGCTGACCGGTCGTGGACTGGGTAACTGTCGCCCGGCAAAAAATGCTGAAAACCTGAATGATCAATTAAGAAAAGTTGACCCCGAAAATCTCGAAAGCAGCGCCGTTCAAGCTGATGCGGCCGTGGTTTACGGCCGCGGCCGTGGCGGTCAGCCCCGCGGTGGTGGCCAGGGCTTGGGCCGAGGCTGCGGTGGCGGTCGGGGACGCGGCCGAGTCTAAGCAACGGTTTCAATCGCTGTTTTTCTCTGCGTCTTTGCGCCTTTGCGGGAAAACGCTTTTTGTCTCCCGCAAAGGCGCAAAGACGCAGAGAAAGGCAAAACCAACTCTTTTAAATAAGGCAGGAAAATATGATTATCGCAATTGCCAGTGGAAAAGGGGGAACCGGGAAAACCACGATTGCCACCAATCTGGCTCTGGTGGCCCCCGCCGCGCAATATCTCGACTGTGACGTTGAAGAGCCCAATGGCCACCTCTTTCTCAAGCCCGAAATCGACCACAGACGTGACGTCACCATGTCGATTCCCAAAATTGATCATGAGCTCTGCACCTACTGCGGCCAATGTGCCGGCGCCTGCGAATTTAACGCCCTGGCGGTGATTGGTAAGAAAGTGATGGTTTTCCCCGAACTCTGCCACGGCTGCGGGGCCTGTACCTTCATCTGTCCGGAAGGGGCAATCAGTGAAACCAGCAAAATAGTCGGGCAACTGGAAACCGGCAGCGCCGCCACCGTAACTGAGAAAAAGCTCAAGTTTGGCCACGGCATTTCAAAAATCGGCAATCCGCTGACTCCGCCCGTCATTAAGCAGGTCAAAAAACTTGTCAATGACGACTGTTTTACAATTCTCGACGCCCCGCCCGGAACCTCCTGCCCCATGGTCCAAACCCTGATGGGTTGTGACTATTGCCTCTTTGTCACGGAACCTACTCCGTTCGGTCTGAACGATCTTGAACTGGCCGTCGGCGTTGCCCGCCAGTTGAAAATTCCCTGCGGTATCGTCATCAACCGCTCTGACAGCGGCGATGACCAGGTTAAAAAATATTGCGAGCGCGAAGCGATTCCGATTCTCATGGAGCTCGGCTTCGACCGCGACCTGGCTTTTGCCTACTCTAAAGGTGAAGCCGCGGTAAGCAAGAGTTTAAGTTTACGACAGGAATTTCAAGATTTATATGAGAAAATTGTCGCGGAGGTTGAAAAATGAAGGAACTAACCATTATCAGCGGCAAGGGAGGCACCGGCAAAACCACGGTGACCGCTGCCTTTGCAACCCTGGCGACGAACAAGATCCTGGCCGACTGCGATGTCGATGCCGCAGATCTGCACCTGATCCTGACCCCGAAAGAGCTCTCAAAGGCAGATTTCATCGGCGGTCGCGGCCCCATTTTAGACGGCGAAAAATGCATACGCTGCGGCGAATGTCAGCGTTTGTGTCGCTTTGACGCCATTGAATTTACCGAAGCTTCGGGTTATTCCATTAATAATTTTGCCTGTGACAGCTGCGGACTCTGCGCTCTGGCCTGTCCGGAAAAAGCGATCACCATGGCCGATACCATCAACGGTCAATGGTTTATCTCAGACACCCGGGCCGGAAAAATGGTTCACGCCAGACTCGGTATCGGCGAGGATAATTCGGGTAAACTCGTCACCCTGGTGCGGCAGCAGGGCAAACTCCTGGCCAAAAAAGAGAATCGGGAATTGCTCATCAATGACGGCCCTCCGGGAATCGGCTGCCCGGTTACGGCCTCAATTACCGGCGTCGACATGGTCCTGATCGTCACTGAACCAACCCTCTCGGGCATGCATGATATGGAGCGCGTCCATGGACTCTGCCGTCATTTTGATATTCCGGCCCTGGTCTGCATCAACCGCTTCGACCTCAATCTGCATAACACCGAAAAAATCCGCAACTACTGCAACCGGCATGAAATCGCCCTGGTCGGCGAAATCCCCTTGGATCAGGTCGTCAATAAAGCCCAGGTGGCGCGCTTGAGCGTGGTTGAATATGATTGCGGCCGCGTCAGCCAGGTGGTTCGTGAAATGTGGAAAAAGGTAGAAAAAGAGTTAGATATCTAAGGGAAAGAAACATGACCAAGGAACAGAAAAAGCTTCGTGAAAGAGTGCTGGCCGCCTTAGGCACAATTCGTGACCCCTCGACCGGGATGCAGGTGCTCGATCTGCCGCTGCTGGATAATCTGGAAATTGATGAAAGTGGCATTATTATCACCCTGACCCCGTCATCTAATGTCTGCCCCTTGATTTTCAAGCTCGGGGATGATATGAAGCGGGCCGCGCAGTCGGCGGCTCCGGGCCTGCCGATCCGCTTTACGATTAATAATCATCGACAGAAAAGCGAAATCGAAGAGATCCTTTCCGATCACTGACGCGGGCCCGACCCGCAACCCCCTTTGCCATGAGCCCAACCGCTACTCATATCTTCGGGCCGGTGCCTTCACGCCGCCTCGGCCTCTCCCTGGGGATTGATCTTGTACCCTTCAAAACCTGCACCCTAGACTGCATCTACTGTGAACTCGGCCAAACCGCAACCCCGGTAACCGAGCGGGCTGAATATGTTGCCCGGCAGGATCTGGAGGAAGAGATTGCCGGTTATTTTGCCCGGGCGGGCCGGAGCGCAGACGAAAAAGCCGCAAAACTTGACTATATTACACTCTCGGGCTCGGGCGAACCCACCCTGAATACGGCCCTGCCGCACGTTATCGCGCTGCTGCGCCAGAAAACTCAAACCCCGATCGCCCTGCTCACCAACGGAACCCTCTTTACAGACCCCCAGGTCCGCCGCGAAGCCGCGGCTGCAGATGTGATTCTCCCCTCACTTGATGCGGTCTCGCCCGCCTGTTTTGCAAGGGTGAACCGTCCGGCTTCCGGCCTCGACATAAAAAAAATTATTGCCGGATTGGTTGCTTTACGACAGGAATACCGGGGCCAGATCTGGCTGGAGATTCTATTCTGTAACGGTCTGAATGACACCCCACGCGAGATCAGCCTTCTGCAAGAGGCGGCAGCCGCCATCAAACCAGACAAGATCCAACTCAATACCGTCGTCCGTCCGGGGGCGCTGCCTGAAGCCCGAACCGTCTCCCCCGATTTTCTTAAAGAGATTCTCCCGGCATTTGGCCCCCAAGCGGAAATCATTGCCCCTTTTGCCCGGGACAGAGATCCGGCCAGCGACCCGACCCAGACTGTAGAAAACATTCTCGCCACTCTCAAACGCCGCCCCTGCACCAAAAAAGATATCGAAGAGGCCCTCGGCCTGAAAACCGTTGAAGTCATCAAAACCATTGAGCTTCTGCTGGCCCAGGGCCGGATTAAAAGTCTCGAACATGGCGGCGAACATTATTTTCAGACAACAAAATAAACTGACATGAATAAGCCAACAACCTGAGCAAAGCCAGCATAGCGAAAAAACAGATGGAGAGGTCAACCCTTGAACGAAAAAGTAAAAGCCTATTTCAAAAATCCCCGCAACCTTGAGAGCATGGCAGATGCGACAGTTAAAGGTACCGGCGGTGATCCCGGTTGCGGCGACTATATTGAACTTTACCTGAAAATTGAGCATGATGTAATTCTCAAAGCCTCGGCGATGGTTGCCGGATGTCCCTATGCAATCGCCACCACCAGCGTCTTTACCGAAATGATTGCCGGCAAATCCCTGGATGACGCGATGATGATCTCCGGTGATGAAGTCGCAGATTTTTTGGACGGCCTGCCTGAAACCAAAATCCACTGTTCCCTGATGGGCCCCGAGGCCCTGCGCAATGCCGCTCACAACTACATCATGGCCCGTATCTGCACCCCTTCAATGGCGTAATTTGCACAAGGAGCCGCATGAGCTTTAACCTTGACATTCCCGGCCGTGAACCCCTGGAGCTTGCCGGCATTATCTGCGACATGAACGGCACCTTGACGGTTGATGGACAACTGGGCCCGGAAACAGCTGAAAGCCTGCGCCAGGTGGCCGTCATAATGAAAATTTATGTCATGACCGCCGACACCTTCGGTACCGCCCGGCAGATGTTTTCCGACCTGCCGGTCGAACTCGTGGGCATCCCTAAGGGCAGCAGCGGCGCTTCGGCCAAACGCGATTTTCTCAGAAAACTGGGCAAAAAAGAGCACGCCGCCATCGGTAATGGCTACAACGACCACCTGATGTTGGCAGAGGCTGTTCTCGGCATCTGTGTTCTGGGTGGCGAAGGCGCCCACGCCCTCACCATGGCGGCGGCCGATCTGATTGTTAAAAATCCGCCTGACGCCCTGAATCTTTTTTTGAAGCCCCAGCGTCTGCTTGCCGGTTTAAGAAATTAGTGTGAATCACTTAAAGCCTGCATTTATCTTGCTATTTCCCCTCCGGTTTGTTACTTATTTCATGGATAACGCGGTCACCAGCGCCAATCGCGTACCGGTAATCACCCTGCTGCCCCTGTCCTGAAAGGAGTCCAGTCATGTTAAATGATCTGCTTGCGGTTGTTCTAGCTGGCGGCGAAGGCAAGCGTCTGAGCCCCTTAACCCGGGATCGCGCCAAACCCGCCGTCCCCTTTGCCGGTCAATACCGGATTATCGATTTTACCTTAAGCAACTGCCTGAACTCGAACATTCGTAAAATCATTGTTCTGACCCAGTATAAATCTGGTTCCGCCTCCCGCCATCTGGCGGCCGGCTGGAGTATCTTCAACCCGGAACTGGGCGAATTCATCTATGAACTGCCGCCGCAGATGCGGGTCGGGGAACACTGGTATCAGGGCACGGCTGACGCCATCTACCAGAATCTCTATTCAATCGATATCATCCACCCCAAACATGTACTGGTTCTGGCCGGCGACCATATCTATAAAATGGATTACAGCAAAATGCTGGCTTTCCATAAGGCCAACAACGCGGCCCTGACCATCTCCGCAATTACCGTGGACCGTGAAGAGGCAACCGGCTTCGGCATTCTTGCGGTGGACGACAAACAGCAGGTTGTCGGCTTTCAGGAAAAACCGAAAAACCCCAAGGCAATCCCCGGCCAGCCCGACAAAGCTTACGCGTCGATGGGAATCTATATTTTCAACTATGAAATGATGAAAGATCTGCTTGAAGCCGACGCCGCCGACCCGACAAGCAGCCACGACTTCGGCAACGACATTATTCCCGCCCTCTACCCCAGAGAGCGGGTCTTTGCCTACCCCTTCGGCACGGACAGCACTAAACGCGACGCCTCATACTGGCGTGACGTCGGTACTCTTGATGCCTACTGGGAGGCCAATATCAGTCTCGCCGGGGTCGATCCGACATTCAACCTCTACGACAGCGACTGGCCGCTGCGCACCTATCAGTCGCAGATGCCGCCGGCTAAATTTGTCTTTGCCAATGTCCGCGAACAACGGGTCGGACGGGCTCTGGATTCGCTCGTCTGCAATGGCGTTATCATCAGCGGCGGCCTGGTCGATCGCTCAGTCCTGTCGCCGGGGGTGCGGATTCACAGTTTTTCCCAGGTTTACGAATCTATTCTCATGCATCACGTTGAAATCGGACGTAATGCCAGAATCCGTAAAACTATCATCGATAAAGAGGTCAGCATTCCGCCGGACACCGAGATCGGCTACGATCTTGAAACAGATCGGCAGAGATTTCCGGTTTCACCCGGAGGCGTTGTCATCGTCCCTAAAGGTACGGTTTTTTAAAATTTTAGATCCAACCTATTCGTGCAAAATGGAGGAAAACATGTCGTTTATTGTTGATGTTGAAGCTCTGGAGATCCTTGATTCACGCGGTAACCCGACCATAGAAGTTGAAGTAACCCTGGAAAGCGGCGTCATCGGACGAGCGGCGATCCCTTCCGGAGCCTCGACCGGTATTCATGAGGCGGTTGAACTCAGAGATGGCGACAAACAGCGCTACCTGGGAAAAGGGGTGACTCAGGCCGTCGCTAATGTAAACGGCGAAATTGCCGACCGGATCATCGGTTTTGACGCAACCCGCCAACGTGAACTCGATCAGACTCTGATTGAGCTGGACGGCACCGAAAACAAGGGCCGCCTGGGAGCCAACGCCCTGCTCGGGGTCTCCCTGGCGACAGCCAAAGCTGCGGCTGAAGTTGTGGGCCTGCCCCTCTATCAGTATATCGGCGGCATCAACGCTCATCTTCTACCGGTTCCCATGATGAATATCCTTAACGGCGGTCAGCATGCCGACAACAACGTCGATATTCAGGAATTTATGGTTATGCCGGTAGGGGCGGAAAATTTCGCCGAAGCCCTGCGTATGGGCACCGAAACCTTTCACGCCCTGAAAAAGGTTTTGCAAGACAAAGGCTATAACACCTCCGTCGGGGATGAGGGCGGCTTCGCCCCCAACCTAAAATCCAACGAAGAACCTTTCCAGCTGATTGTTGAAGCCATCACCGCCGCCGGCTATGAAGCCGGCAAGGATCTGCTGATCGCGATCGATGCCGCAGCCAGCTCTTTTTACAAGAATGGCAAATATAACCTTGAGGCCGAAGGGAAATCCCTTGATGCCGCCGGCCTGATTGATTTCTATGCCGCCATGGTCGAGAAATACCCGATCATCTCCATCGAAGACGGCCTTGATGAGGATGACTGGGCCGGCTGGAAAATGATGATGGATAAACTCGGCAAAAAGATTCAGATTGTCGGCGATGATCTCTTCGTCACCAACCCCAGACGTCTGGCCCGAGGCATTGTCGAGGGCTCGGCCAACTCCATCCTCATTAAACTCAATCAGATCGGCACCCTGACCGAAACCCTGGAAACGGTGGCCATGGCCAAAAAAGCCGGCTATACCGCAGTCGTCTCCCACCGCTCCGGCGAAACCGAAGACTCTACCATCGCCGATCTCGTCGTCGCGTTGAACACCGGCCAGATTAAAACCGGCTCCGCCTGCCGCACCGACCGGATCTGCAAGTACAACCAGCTTTTACGGATTGAGCGGGAGCTCTCCAACCAGAGCGCCTTCCACGGCGCCCGGGTTTTCTATAATTTGCAGTAGAACGGCCGCCGACATTCAGCATAATACCCAAAAGGGGGAGCGCGTCCACAGATAACGCCTCCCCTTTTTTCCTATTTAGGAGCAAGGTTTATATGGCAAAAATTGATGCTTTTTTCAGATACATGCTGGAAAATGATGCCAGCGATTTACATCTGAGCGCCGGCTCCAAGGCCAAAATCAGAAAGCACGGGGAACTGGAAGAGCTTAACTATGCGGAGCTTTCGAATGAGGCGATGCAAACCTTGCTCTTTGAAATTATCAGCGAAGAGCAGAAAAACAGTTTTCTCAAAACCAACGATCTCGATTTTGCCTATGAGATTCCCGACGTCGCCCGTTTCCGAGCCAACTACTTTCTCCAGAAGAGAGGTCTGGCCGCAGTTTTCCGGGTTATTCCCTCAAAAATTCTATCGGTTGAAGATCTTGGACTACCGGTACAGATTCTAAAATTTACTCAACTGAACCGAGGCCTGGTGCTGGTCACGGGACCGACCGGCAGCGGCAAATCAACAACCCTGGCGGCAATTATCGACTATATCAATCGTAACCGCAAAGATCATATTCTGACAATTGAAGATCCGGTCGAGTTTGTGCATCAGAATAAGGGCTGCCTCGTCAATCACCGCGAAATCGGCACCCATACCCAATCTTTCGCCGCCGCTTTAAGAGCCGCCCTGCGCGAAGATCCAGACGTCATCCTCGTCGGCGAGATGCGTGATCTGGAAACCATCGAACTGGCCATCACCGCCGCCGAAACCGGCCATCTCGTTTTCGGAACCCTGCATACCAGCTCCGCCGCCAAAACCATTGACCGCATCATCGACGCCTTCCCTGCCGGGCAGCAGGCTCAGATCCGCACAATGCTCTCAGAATCCCTGAAAGGGGTGGTCTGTCAGCAGTTAATGAAACGCATCGACAAACCCGGCCGCCTGGCGGCTCTGGAACTTCTCTTCTGCAATACCGCGATTGCCAATCTGATCCGCGAAGGCAAAACCTTTCAGATTCCTTCGGTCATGCAGACCGGCAAAAAAGACGGCATGCAGCTGCTTGATACGGCCATTATGGAGTTCCTTCAGAAAAAACAGATCTCCCCCCAGGAGGCCCACCAGAAAGCCAACGATAAAAACACTTTCGCCGGCTTTCTCCCAGAAAAACAAGTGTAAGTTATCAATGTATCTCGATAAACTGGATGTCCAAATTGAACAGGATTTTTACGATAGGAAATATTTTGAGTGGCGAAATGAAATAGATGATAATTTACGAAAGATCGACAACCATACCAGGGCAAATCGGGCTTATTTTGAGAATGGAATAAAAAAAGGCCGCTTTCTGTGAAGAAAACGGCCTTTTTGATATCTGGCTCCCCGGGACGGGCTCGAACCGCCGACCTAGTGGTTAACAGCCACCCGCTCTACCGACTGAGCTACCGAGGAACAAAGTGGAA
>JAFGVI010000128.1 GCA_016938065.1 Deltaproteobacteria bacterium
CGGCAGGATTGCGGAAAGATGCTCCACGACAGTATTTTTAACCAGCTTCATAAGTTATATTGTTCTCTCCTATTTAAAGCGCTCATGGCATCTACGCTTTATGTTGCGTAAATTTTCCAGACCGAGCTGCATCCGTACCATATTACCTTCATCAAAGGCCAGTTTGAATTCGTAGCAAGCATCGCTGTACAGGGCATAGAACTCATCGCCGTGGCCGCTGAAGGTTGTCATTCTCGCCGACTGCTGGAGAAAGGCGGCGACCAGATTGGTGTTTGGCATCTCGTCATCAATCAGGGCACGATTAAGGGCAGCAAACGACTGTTTCATCATTTTTTTTAGTTCGCTGTATTTGAGTTTAGGATCATTTAAGGTCTCTTTTTCCAGCTCCGGGTCATAGGTGAAATTTTCTGGGAAAGAGAGCTTGATTTTGGCCCGGGCCATGTCTTCTTTTATTTTAACTGAAATTTTTAACTCTTCAGGAGCGCTCTGTTGTCTGAATAAAGCGTTGCTGTCCAGAGGGTGGTAGCGATCAAACAGATCAATCAAGTCGGTTATCAGTTGATCGGCGGAAGCCAAAGTTAGCGTGATGTCGTTCTTGTGCGTTATCGCCATGACAATCCTCCTCAAAAATCTTATTAAGTAAACTGAGGGCTGATGTAGCATGAATAAATAAATTCTAAATAAAGAGATGCTCTTTCACTGGTCGCTAATTACGTTGCCTCAAGGTGGCTTGTAAACAACAGCAGGCTTTATCGAAAATTTACATTTATTTGATTAATCAGTAAATGTGATTGCTCGGTCTGGAAGTTAGTTACGGCGGATGAGTTTTTTAATTTTAGGAGATTTTGATGGTACAACATTTGGCTGAAAAGTGGCAGCAGGCTGTTACGGAGGTTGATTTTGCCTTTCAACCGATAGTTAATCTTTACACTGGTGTCTGTTTTGGTTTTGAAGCGTTGTTGCGGAATTTTGACGAGGCCGGGTTTGGTTCGATTCAGGCTTTTTTTGACAGTGCCTTCAATGACGACTATCTTTTTCAGGTAGACATGATGCTACGCGAAAAAGTCTTTGCAAAATTTGCGCAGATTCCGTTTCATCAGAAAGTAAAAATTTTTTATAACATTGATAATCGTATCATGATCCTGCCTGCTTTTGAGCCCCAAAGTATGTGCGATCTGCTCGAACGGTATGGTTTGAAAAAAAGTTCTATTTGTTTTGAACTATCCGAACGGCATGAATTTCAGTCCCATGTTAGTACCTTCAACTTCCTCAGGTTGGCTCGCAAACGAACTTACAAGATTGCGGTGGATGATTTTGGCGCGGGTTTCGCGGGTCTGCAACTGCTTTATCGTTCTGAGCCTGACTATATTAAGATCGACCGTTTTTTTATCACTGGAATTGCTGAAGATGCCCGTAAAAGACTTTTTATTGAGACGATCGTCAACATGGCTCATACCCTTGCCATCAAAGTGATTGCCGAGGGGGTTGAAACCGCCGAAGAGTTTTCTGCCTGTCGGCAGATCGGTTGTGATTATGTGCAGGGTTATCTGATTCAGCGGCCCACAACCCAAATCTCAACTCTCAACAGTTATTACGAAGAGGTTGCCGTCCTCAATAAAAAAGAGCGACGCAATAAGAGTACAGATAAAAATCTGATAGAAAATTCCCTGGTCTATCTCGAACCTCTGGTCGCGCCTAATCATCAGATGGAGGATCTGATTGAGGCTTTCGGCAAAAATAAAGATAGTAACTTTCTGCTGGTTATCAATCAGGATGAAGAACCCTTGGGTATTATCAGGGATGTTGATCTGAAAGAGTACGTTTACTCGCCGTATGGCAAGGATATTCTGATGAATCGCAGCATGGGTTTTAATCTGATGAGTTTTCTCAAAAAGATCCCAGTTGCCGATATTAACAATAAGATTGAGAAGACCCTGGCAATTTTTACTCAGAACAATAATGTTGAAGGGGTTATCATCACAGAAGATAACCGCTACCGGGGCTTCTTGTCAGCGACCGTTTTACTCAATGCCCTGCATGAAAAAAACATAGCTGTGGCTCGCGACTTGAATCCGCTGACCAAGCTGCCGGGAAACTCCCTGATAAATGAATTTATTGCTTCAGGAATTAGAAAAAACCGCTGTCATAAGGTTTTTATCTACTTTGATTTCAATGACTTCAAGCCCTTCAACGACAAATATGGTTTTCGTCTCGGAGATCGGGCGATTCTGATTTTCGGTGATATTCTGAAAGAGTACGGAGTTATGTATGACCTTTTCGTCGGTCATATCGGCGGGGATGATTTCTTTGCCGGTAAAAGGGAAGATACAAGACTTGACCATCAAGGTCTGCAGGCTGCGGTCAGCAGCATTATTACGGCCTTTGCCGAAAGTGTAGTTTCTCTTTATGATCAGGATGATCGGGAGCGGGGCTATTATACATCGGTCGGCCGTGATGGCAAAACCGGTAAATTTTCGCTTTTATCAGTCAGTGCCGCTTTACTTTTTGTCGGCAGCCGTACTGAAATTATCGAAGATGAAGAACTGCCCGGGTTAATTTTCGATGATGATCTGGGGCGGATGATTGCCAAATTGAAGAAAGAGGCAAAATCTTCGGCTGACGGTATGGCAATCATGGAAATTTAGACCAGCAGGTCTTTTAAGTCTGAAATTTTCGAGTCTGGATAAAGTAAAACAAGTGTCGCAGATTATTCACCAGTAAAATTTGCGGACATCTCTTCAAGAAAATCATGAGGAATGATATTCATGCGGGCAAATTCGGCCTGAGTGTAAAGGACGAAACCAGCTTCGGCCGTGCAGCAGAGGGTGCCGCTATCATCATGAATCTGAGCCCCCAGCAGAGCCTTTTTACCGTCGCGGGCTATAATGGAACCGGTGGCGGTCAACGGGGTCCCGATGAAGACTGGCTTCTTAAATGAGATCTCGATATTGCGGGTGAGAATGAAATGTCGGGTTAGATAAATTGCCGTCCAGGACATGATCTCATCGAGAATGGTCGCCAGAATACCGCCATGGACGAGGTTACACCAGCCACGGGTGTGATCTGGTAGCGTCAGCACCGATTTTACCTGAGTCTCGTTGCTGGAGAACTGCATTTGCAGGCCGAAGTTATTTTCCGTGCCGCAGGCAAAACAGTATTTATCAAGATTGGGCAGGGGTTTCCAGGTGCCGGTCATGGGTTGGTCCTTAAAAATAAGTTTATAATGTCAGCAAAAAGGCCGCACTTTTTAAAAAGTGCGGCCTTTTTGCTGACATTTCGCTTTAAGCTGATTCTCAAACCGGCAGCTTATTTGTACCAGTTCTTATCCAGTTTTTCGACCAGATCTTCAATCCAGGAGTGCGAGTAGAGAACATCGCCCATCAGGCACTTGATACTGCGATAGTAGACCTGCAGTTCAGGACGCAGACTGTTGGCATCAACGTCGACGCCGTTCATCAGATTTACGGTCAGCTCTTCAACCTGAGGGATTTTCCCCTGACACAGGGCCATCATTTCACTATCGTAAGCATCTACGATTGAAGAGTAGATGCCGAGATTGATCAGCATCGCCTGGTAGGCGCGGTTGAGAAAATGACGCAGTTCAGTCGGGGTCCCGTTGGAGATGTTGGAAAGACCACAGGTTGACTTGGCACCGGGAGCAAAGTCGGGAATCAAAGGGAGAAATTCCTGAAAAGAGGCAACCTGGCCGGGATCAACGCAGATCGGCAGAACGATCGGGTCGATATACATACGGTCGGTCGGAATATCATACTCCAGAGCCTTGCCGTAAATTTCGGCGGCGCACATGCCGCGTTCGTTGACATCCCGGGGGATACCCTCTTCACTCAAGGTCAGAGCGACAAAACTGCAGCCATATTTCTTGACCAGAGGCATCCGATCTTCCAGGCTCGCAGGCTGGGCTGAAATCGAATTGATGATACATCTTTCCGGGGTTTTCGAAGCTTTAAGACCGGCTTCGATGGCCACGGTATTGGTGGTGTCGAGAGCCAAGGGCAGATCAGAGACTTCTTCAACGGTTTTAACCAGCCAGGCCATCATTTCGTCGCCGGCTTTACGGGCTGGTCCGAGGTTGAGGTCCTGAATATTGCCGCCGGCTTCCTGCTGTTCTCTGGCCATTTTCTGAATCGGCTTGGGATCACGTTCCTTGATCGCCGGTCCAATGGTTTTGGACATGATGTTAATACTTTCGGGTATGGTAAGACATGATGCCATATCGTCCTCCGTTCATCTGTTTTGCGTGATTTATAATAGATTAAAAAAGACAGGCGTGAGGAGAAAATCCTCCTCACAGTCCTATCTTTTACGAAAAATGGTTTATCTTACAGGGCTTTCAGAAATGCAGGCAGGTCGGAGGCTTCACGGGTGCCGATGACGACTTCCCAGTCACTGCCGAGCTCTTCCTGGAATTCACCGGAAATCTGAGCAACATAACCCGGAATAATAATTCTGTTGTGGGAAATCTTGTCTTTGATTCCGCTCTTGACGACGTAAGGAGCCATTGCGTCGGCGACAAATTTACCAGCTGACCAGGCGGTCAGAACCGACATACCTTCTACGTCCATGATCAGTAGCCAGGTAGGAACGCGGCTGGCTTCAATTTCAGCGGCTACGATAAAGTAGGTCAGAGCAAAGTTGGTGGTAATGATAACCGGAGAATCGGGGCCCGGCTTGTTGATCTCGTAGATTCCCTGATCCATGACCATCGGACGCTGCGGATCGGTGTAGATGTTAAGGCGCTGGACCAGAAGCGGCAACATGCGCTCTTTGTCGATATCGCTCATGACGATAATGCCGGCATATTTGGCGATAGCGATACTGGCCAGCATCGCTTCCTTATACGGATCATCGGTCATGTCGCAGACGAGATCGATCGTCGGGAAACCGAGGTCGCGGTTTTTGCCTTTAAGGGCGGCACGACGCACTTGATTATCATTGTAGAACATCGATTTCAGGTCTCTGGCGCCACAATCGAGGACGATGTCTTTGACGCCGGCAGCAACAATTTTCGCAGTAAAATTGGAAACTTCTTCAATCGATGCGCCTTTAGCAACGACGGAGGCGCCATTGGCTTTAGCAATTTCAGCAACTTTTTCGCAATTATCTGCGGTTGCAGCATAGAGCAGAGCCCCTTTGCCATTGGCAGCTTTGGCGCCGGCTTCGAGAGCCTCAAGGTTGTCGCTCATCAGGATCAGACCTTTCTGGGTCGCTCCCAGAGCCTTGCTGACGAGGGCGGCAAATTTGCCGGCATCACCGCTGCTGTTGCGAATGGCGAGCAGGTCAGCACAGAGGTTAAGGCCGACGCGCTCAAAGCAGACTGTGTTAAGGTTGTTGATTTTGGCATCGACTTCAGCATCAGCCATTTCGTCGGTGACAAGACAGGCGATTGCGGTCGGGTTGATAAAGGTTTTCTCATGACGATAGAAAACCAGCTCCTCACCAACTTTTTTCGCGTTGTCGCCGCTACCGATTTTTACGCCACGGATCGGCGGGGCCGAAGCTTCGCTCAAGGTCGCTTTGGCTTCATCCGAAACGTAGGGGCATTTGTCGAGTTCTGCTTTACCACCGGCCAGGGCCATGGCGAAAGCCAGACAGGTCGGGCTACCACACTCTTTACAG
>JAFGVI010000129.1 GCA_016938065.1 Deltaproteobacteria bacterium
ACATGAGAGCATTGAATGGTTGAAGTATTGGTGCTGGCTGTAGCGCTCAGTATGGATGCTTTTGCAGTATCTGTGGGGCTCGGATCAAAAAACGCTAAAAAGACAAATGTCCTTGCCATGAAGACCGGCATCTACTTCGGACTTTTTCAAGCCTTAATGCCCCTGATTGGTTACTTTGGTGGCAAGGGAGTTTTTAGTTGGGTTGAAAGTTACGCGCATTGGATTGCGTTTTTTCTTCTCGTATTAATTGGAGGGAAAATGGTTTATGAATCTGTTACTGAGGGAATAGAAGAAGATATTGCTCAGATTACTCACAAAGTGATGCTAATGCTTGCCTTCGCTACAAGCATAGATGCAATGGCAGCAGGATTTACTCTTACTCTACTTGAAGTTAATCCGTTTATTGCTTGCGGCATAATTGGAGTAACAACGTTCATCTTCAGTTGGGTGGGGGTGCTTGTGGGTGCCAAGAGTGGAGTCTGGCTGGAGAGCAAAGCAGAGCTATTGGGCGGCGTAATACTGATCGCAATCGGCTTTAAATTTTTACTGTTTTGAGTACCTGCCATGAATCAAACACATAACCAATAAGGATTGAGCCGACCCAGAACCAATAGGTTTAAGGCGTAGGTATGGCAGGTGAGTTGGACTCAATCCATTGTTCAATAAGCCCGGCCGCTATATAGGGTAATGATTTGCAGCGTCAGGGTGTTGACAAAGGCAGGTCTTTTGAAAATTTGGTTTTTGCGGGTCTGGGCATAGAGCTCTTTGTCGGTAACGATATGTATCGCGACATCTACGGCACCCGGAAACTCGGTATCAAAACGGTTTTCTTCAAATCGAATCAGGGACTTCAGGAAAAAGATGATGTCGAGTCCGACTTTCTTATCGATGATTTTTTAGAACTGTTGCACGCGATCAAATAAATTAACCGCTAAGCCAAATGCGGGCACAAATCCCGCGAGCAAAATTTTATTACATCAGACACGAAGGTTGCGAAGAGGAAAAATACTTTATCTAAATTTAAAGAGGAGTAAGAAAATGACAGAACTGCCGGCACATGATATTTCCATCGTTCTCGGAGGCGAAGCTGGTCAGGGGATTCAGACGATTGAGCAGCTTCTGACTAAAATTCTGAAATTGGACGGCTACCATATCTATGCCACCAAAGAGTATATGTCCAGGGTCAGGGGCGGGACTAACTCAATCAGTATTCGGGTCGCATCGCATCCGGTGCAGGCTCCGGTGCAGCGCATTGATCTGCTGATTCCCCTTGATTCGGATGTTATTCCCCACCTTCACTCACGAATTTCTGAAAAAACTATCATCATCGGTGATCAGGAAACTCTGAAAACGGACCGGCAACTGGTTGATATTCCGTTTAAAGAAATGGCCAAAGCTCTTGGTGACGCGATGTATGCCAACACCATGGCCCTGGGTATGATTCTCGGGCTTTTGCAGGCCGAGCTTCAGGTTATGCAGGAGTATCTGGAAAAGCGCTTTGCCGATAAAGGTCGGAACGTAGTCGAAAAAAATATCGAGGCGGCCCGTCAGGGATATGAGAAAGGCCTTGATCTGCGGCAGGGCGGCAGGGTGGCTTTAGCCGAAATCAAACGCTCCGATATCAGTAATGAAATTATGGTGAACGGCTCCGAATCAATTGCCTTGGGGGCGATCGCCGGGGGTTGTCAGTGTATAACCTCCTATCCCATGACCCCGGGAACCGGGGTGATTACTTTTATGGCTCAGCATATGCACGATTTTGATCTTCTCGTCGAACAGGCCGAAGATGAACTGGCCGCCATCAATATGGCTCTAGGGGCCTGGTATGCCGGGGCCCGAACCTTGGTGACAACCTCTGGCGGCGGTTTTGCCCTGATGAGTGAAGGTATCAGCCTGGCGGGCATGGTTGAGCTGCCGGTGGTTATCCATCTCGCTCAGCGTCCGGGACCGGCCACCGGTCTGCCGACCCGCACCGAACAGGGGGATCTGGAACTGGCCCTCTACGCTGGGCACGGTGAATTTCCGCGGATCATCCTGGCTCCTGAATCCCTGGCCAGCGCCTTCGTCCTAAGCCGGGAGGCCTTCAATCTGGCGGATAAGTTTCAGGTGCCGGTTATTATCCTCTCGGATCAGTACCTGGTTGATACCTATTACAATACGCCGGCTTTCGCGGTGGCCGGGTTTAAAGTGGAGTCCCAGGTTGTCGAGACCACTGAGGCGTATCAGCGTTACCAGTTGACTGAGGATGGTATCTCGCCGCGGGGGCTTCCCGGAGGCCCGGGACTTGTCTGCGTCGACAGCGATGAACACAACGAAGCCGGCCATATTACCGAAGATCTGGAGATGCGGGTGAAAATGGTCGATAAACGTCTTAAAAAACTCGACAAGATAACAGATGCCGTCGTTCCGCCCACCCTGGTGGGGGCGTCGGATTATAAGATTCTGCTTTTAAGCTGGGGCTCGACCAATCTAATCGTCAGTGAGGCCGTGACTTTACTGGC
>JAFGVI010000130.1 GCA_016938065.1 Deltaproteobacteria bacterium
CCATAATCGCGAATTCGTGAACCCTGAACCATTGGGAGAGAATCTTCATGGTTGGAATAAAAACCATGGAGACGCCGAAGCCGACCAGCAGGCGGCCGATGAAAGCGGTGGTAAAATTCTGGGCCAGGCCGAAAATCAGGCTGCCGACGGCGGCGATCAGGAGAAAACCGCTAACGGTTTTTCGGGGCCCCAAAGAGTCGGCAAGGAGGCCGGCGGGCAGCTGCATGGCCGCATAGCAGTAGAAATAGACCGAGCCTAAAAGACCCATCATTTCGGCCGAGAGCTCAAATTCTCTAACCAGATCGTTGGCCACCACCGAAAGGGCGAGGCGGTGAAAGTAGACCAGAAAGTAGGCTGTGGTCAAAACCGCAAAAATCAGCCAGCGATAGCTTAGCACTTTTTCAGCATTATTTTTATTCGGGGTCATTACAGGCCTCTTGTAATGTGATTTCAGCTGTCGCAATCAGTTGCAGTTTCTGTTTGCGGGTCAGTTTTTTGATGGCTGTTTCGCGCCGGCTTGCCAGACTGCGGGATGGAGCCTCTTCCCGATAGACCAGAGTTACCGGCAGGCGCGCCCGCGTGTACCGGGACCCGCGTTTTTCGTTGTGTGACCTCAGACGGCCGGTCATATCATTGGTGATGCCGGTGTAGAGGGTGTCGTCACCGCAGCGCAGTATATAGACCTGCCAGTTTTTCATGTGAGTTCAATTTTCTGTACTATGTTTTTCAGTGGGAAAAAATATTAATGAAATGTCTTACGGACAGTTCTGCCGTGAGGTTTTTCTTGGCGTCTTTGCGTCTTGGCGGGAGACAAAAAGCGTTTCCCCGCCAAGACGCAAAGACACCAAGAAAGGCAAAACCATACCGAATTATAACGTGATACAATCATCTTTAACTTAAAGTCAAGTTCTCTCTGCAATGTCTTCTGGACAGCGTGAAGCTCCTGTGTTAATTTCAGGCACTGTTTGATTATCTCTCTTGATAAATTTTCTTTGGGGTGGTTTCGAGGTTTTACATGTGTCGGCAAAGAAACAGACATGGGCGAAGGTTTCTTTTAACGCTCTTTATCTTTATAATGTTTCCTTTATCTGCCCTTGCCACGGAAACTGTTTTAAGTTACGGTCTTGATCTCTATGGTGAGCTTAAATATCCGGCCGGGTTTAAACATTTCGACTATGTCAATCCGAAAGCTCCCAAAGGCGGGACTCTGCGCCAGGCTGCGATCGGCACGTTTGATACCTTCAATGATTTTATTTTGAAAGGCATTGCGGCGGAAGGGATCGGTATGATCTACGATACCCTGATGGCGGCGGCCGAAGATGAGCCTTTCAGCCAGTACGGTCTATTGGCCGAGAAGGTTGAACTGGCGGTTGATCGGACTTTTGTCATCTTTCATCTCAATCCCCGGGCTCGTTTTAATGATGGTCAGCCGGTTACTGCCGCCGACGTGGTTTTTACCTTTAACCTGCTTTTAGAGCAGGGCCAGCCTATGTACAAACGCTACTATGCGGATGTTGTCGGGGTTGAGGCTTTAGATTCGCTAAGGGTTAAATTCATTTTCAAAGACGGTAATAATGCCGAACTGCCGCTGATTGTCGGTCAGCTTGTGGTGTTGCCGCAGCACTTCTGGCAGGGTAAAGATTTTAATCAGGCCGGACTCGATCTCCCCCTGGGCAGCGGTCCTTACCGCATTAAAAGTTTTATCTCCGGAAAATCCGTAACCTACGAACGGGTCGCCGACTACTGGGCGGCGGATCTGCCGGTCAATAAAGGCCGTTATAATTTCGATACCCTGGTTTATGATTATTATCGTGATGCGACTGTGGCCCTTGAAGCTTTTAAGGCGGGAGAGTATGATTTCCGGCATGAAAATGTTTCGAAAAACTGGGCGACCCTCTATAACGGTCCGCAGTTTACGGATGGGCGGATTATTAAAAAGGAGATCCCGCACGCGATTCCTCAGGGGATGCAGGGTTTTGTCTTTAATACCCGACGGGCACTGTTTGCTGATAGCCGGGTGCGTGAAGCCCTGATCTACGCCTTTGATTTTGAGTGGAGTAATAAGAATCTTTTTTATGACCAGTATAAACGCTCGGAGAGTTATTTCAGCAATTCGGAACTGGCCGCAGCCGGGCCTCCCAGTGCCGCGGAAAAGGCTCTCTTAGAACCGTTTCGCCGGCAATTGCCGGCCGCAGTCTTTACCGACAGCTATCATCTGCCCCAGACCGACGGCCTCGGCAATAACCGGCAGAATCTGCGGCAGGCCGCGGCCCTGTTGCGGAGCGCCGGCTGGCGGATTAAGGATAAAAAACTGGTTGACGGCAGCGGCCGTCCTTTTAATTTTGAGATTCTTCTGACGTCACCGGCCTTTGAAAGGATTGTTTTACCTTTTAAAAAAAATCTTGATCGTCTCGGCATTGAGACTCAGGTTCGGGTGGTCGATACGGCGCAATATCTAAACCGGATTCGTGAGTTTGATTTTGATATGGTGGTCTGGACTTTTGGCCAGTCGCTTTCTCCCGGCAATGAGCAGCGTTATTACTGGCATTCGAGTGTGGCGGATGTGGCTGGCAGCCGCAATCTGGCCGGAATCAAAGATCCGGTGGTCGATGCCCTGGTGGAAGAGATAATTCATGCCGGCGATCGGCAGTCACTGGTTACCCGGGTGCGGGCTCTGGATCGGGTTCTGCAGTGGGGTTTTTATGTGATTCCGCATTGGCATATCAGCACTTTTCGTATCGCCTACTGGGACAAGTTTGCTCAGCCGGCGCAGGCACCCCAATATGGTCTGGGACTGATGACCTGGTGGAATAAAGATAAGCCATGATCTCCTATATCCTGCGTCGACTTCTGCTGATTATACCAACGATTCTCGGCATCCTGACGATTAATTTCTTTATTATTCAGGCGGCACCGGGAGGGCCGGTGGAGCAGATGATCGCCCGCCTTGAGTCTACGGTTGAAAGTGCGACGGTACGGGTGGCCGGCAGTGAGACGGCGGAGTTGAAGGGGCGAACCGCCGCCCGGGGTTCGAGCGGTGAGAGCAGTTATCGCGGGGCCCAGGGGTTGGATCCTGAGCTGGTGGCCGAGATCGAAAAACTCTATGGTTTTGATCAGCCGCTCTATAAGCGTTATTTTAAAATGGTCTGGGATTATATACGCTTTGATTTTGGCGAGAGTTTTTATCGTGACCGGCGGGTGGTTGATCTCCTGATCGAGAAGCTCCCGGTCTCATTTTCTCTGGGGTTCTGGAGTACGTTAATTATCTATCTGATTTCGATTCCTCTGGGTATTGCCAAGGCGGTGCGTCACGGCAGCCGTTTTGATGTCTGGAGCAGCACTGTCGTTATTGTCGGCAACGCCATTCCGGTTTTTCTGTTTGCCGTGATTCTGGTGGTTCTTTTTGCCGGCGGCACCTATTTCAGCTGGTTTCCGCTGCGGGGTTTAACCTCAAATAACTTTGCTGATCTCACCTTAGGCGGAAAAATCATCGACTATTTTTATCATCTGACCCTGCCGGTGACGGCCATGGTGATCGGTGGTTTTGCGACCTTGACCATGTTGACTAAAAACTCTTTTCTTGATGAGATCGGCAAGCAGTATGTGACGACGGCCCGGGCCAAGGGTCTAAGTCGCAATCAGGTACTCTACGGTCATGTCTTCCGTAATGCCATGCTGATTATTATTGCCGGTTTTCCGGCCGCTTTTATCAGTATGTTTTTTGCCGGATCCCTGCTGATTGAGGTCATTTTTTCCCTTGATGGTTTAGGTCTTTTAGGTTTTGAAGCCACCATTGGCCGAGATTATCCGGTGATGTTCGGCACTCTCTATATATTTACTTTGATCGGCCTTCTGACCAATCTCTTAAGTGACCTCTGTTATATGTTGGTTGATCCGCGAATTGATTTCGAGGCCCGTAAATTTTAATGTCGGTTTTTTCATTCTGTAAATTAAATCCGCTTAACCGGCGGCGCTGGCAGCGCTTTACCGCCAATCGTCGCGGTTTCTGGTCGTTGTGGATCTTCTTGCTGCTTTTCGGGCTGAGTCTCGGGGCTGAGTTTCTGGTTAATGATCGGCCTTTGTTGATCGTTTATCATGGCGAACTGTTCTGCCCGGTGCTGGCATCCTATGCGGAAACTGATTTTGGCGGTGAGTTTGCGACCGCAGCCGATTATCGGGACCCTTACCTGATTGATCTGATAGAACAAAATGGCGGCTGGATCGTCTGGCCCCTGGTGCGTTACCATTATGATACGATCAATTATGAACTTGCAGTTCCAGCACCGTCGCCACCGAGTTCAGCGAACTGGCTCGGCACTGACGATCAAGGCCGTGATGTCGTGGCCCGACTTATCTATGGTTTTCGTATTTCGGTTCTTTTCGGTCTCTGTTTGACTTTTTTTGGTTCGCTGGTGGGGATTGTCGCGGGGGCGGTGCAGGGCTATTATGGTGGTAAGGTGGATCTTTTTGGTCAGCGTTTTATGGAGATCTGGTCCGGTCTGCCGGTTCTTTATCTGTTGATTATTCTCTCCAGTTTTGTCCAGCCTAATTTCTGGTGGCTGCTCGGGATTATGCTGCTGTTTTCCTGGATGAGTCTGGTCGGAGTCGTCCGGGCCGAATTCCTTAGAGGTCGTAATCTTGACTATGTGCGGGCTGCTCAGGCTCTGGGCGCCAATGATCGGACAGTGATGTTTCGCCATATTCTGCCCAATGCCGTGGTTGCCACTATAACCTTTATGCCATTTATTCTAAACGCTTCGATTACGACCCTGACGTCGCTTGATTTTCTCGGTTTCGGCATGCCGCCGGGCTCACCCTCACTGGGAGAACTGCTGGCCCAGGGTAAGGCCAATCTGCAGGCTCCGTGGCTTGGTCTCTCTGCTTTTTTTGTGCTGGCGATGCTGCTCAGTCTGCTGGTTTTTATCGGTGAGGCAGTTCGTGATGCTTTTGATCCCCGGCGGCTGACGCGGCTCTAAAATTCTTGCAATATTTTCGTTATATAAACTTTCTGCGTGGGGCAGGCCGGGCTCAGCCCATGACTTTGTGGACGGTTCCGGCCAGGTCTTCCGCATGTTTTTTGATCTCGTCGTAATTTTCCCCTTCCAGCATGATGCGCAGTTTGTTTTCCGTGCCTGAGTAGCGAATCAGCAGACGGCCGCGGCCTTCAATTATTTTTTCAACTTCAGCAATCTGGCGGCAAAGCAGCGGTACTTCGGTGATCAGGGTCTTCTTTTTGACCGGAACGTTGAGCAGTATCTGGGGAAAAATTTCCATGACTGAAGCAAGCTCGGCCAGGGATTTCTCTTCGGCGGCAATGACGGATAAGACCTGCAG
>JAFGVI010000019.1 GCA_016938065.1 Deltaproteobacteria bacterium
GTCATGGGTGAAGATGTCGATCCAGACAGACTTTATGAGGTTAAGGCGGAACTAGATGCATCCGGGATTTACCTGCAAAATGAGGTTGTTGAGTTCTCTCGAATTTTCTTCGCACCCAAACGCCGCCAGAGTCCGACTGATCATAAAAATATGAACGCCATCCTTGATCAAGCAGTTGCCCGTTTCACGAACCTGCAAAATAATGAAGAGAATGAAGCCGAACTCTGGCGCGGGAAAGCCCAGGCGTTCCGTAACCTTTACGGCTTTTTGAGTCAGGTAATCCCCTATCAGGACAGTGACTTGGAAAAGCTTTTCACCTATCTTCGTCACTTGGCCTTGAAGTTACCCAAGCGCAAAATCGGACCGGAGTATCAGTTTGATGATGAAGTAGAGCTCAACTATTATCGGCTCCAGAAAATCAGTGAAGGTTCGATCAACTTAGCCGAAGGATATGCCAAACCGCTCGATGGGCCACGCGAAGTCGGTTCAGGCGTAGTGCGTGAGGAACAGGTTTCATTATCCAAATTGATTGATATAATCAATGAACGTTTCGGTTCTGAACTTACTGAAGCTGATCAACTATTTTTTGACCAGATAGCTGAAGCCGCCAGTCAAAATGAAATGTTAAGGAAGGCGGCGGAGGTTAACTCGCTGGATAAGTTCCAATTAGTATTCAGGCAAGTTCTTGAATCACTATTCATAGAGCGAATGGAGCTTAACGAAGAGCTTTTTACAGATTATATGAGTAAGCCACACTTGCAAGAATTAATCTCAGACTGGATGGGGAGCCAGGTATACAAGCAGGTTGGAGGGTCTAATAAAGTAACATATCTCTCATAGAAGCCACACGGCGATATGAAGTATCGAATTTTATATTGAAAGAGAGAAAAAACAGCCCAGAGACAGTGGCCATGTATCTAGTTTATCGTGCCACGTTAAGCACCGCTCTGGCGGACAAAGTGGCGGACAAACCCAAGCAACAAAAAGCCCTGCCTAACAAATGCTAAGCAGAGCTTTGATTTTATTGGCGCGCCAGGGAGGATTCGAACCCCCGGCCTACGGATTAGAAGTCCGTTGCTCTATCCAACTGAGCTACTGGCGCTTATGGCAGAGTATTTTCAGGAATCTATTTTTTTGCCGGCGACTACCGGCACCTTGGTTTCGTAATTACAACCTTTTTGCGGACAACGCAAGACTTTATCGGCACCGCCTCGACTTTTCTTTTCGACAAGAAAGGGATGTTCACAACGGGGACAGGCCATAGGGTAAGGTTTATCCCAGATTGCGAAAGTACACTGCGGATAGCGGTTACAGGCGTAAAAGAGTTTTCCCTTACGGGATTTTTTCTCAACCAGTTCACCATCACAGCCATCCTGCGGACAAGCCACACCGGTACCAACGGAACTTGTGTATTTACATTCAGGATAGGTGGAACATGAAACAAACCGTCCATAGCGCCCATTCCTCAACTGCAAAGGACTGCCGCATTCGGGACACCGACCGGCATCGCCCGGCAATTCAGCATCGCCGCCAGATTCTCCGGCAGACCCCAGATCTCTGGTATTTTTGCACTCAGGATAGTTGGGACAGGCGAGAAAACGACCGTTTCTCCCCCATTTAACCACCATGTTGGTGCCGCATTTTTCACAGATCTCGTCGGTAACCTCTTCCCCCGCCTTTTTGGCGTCCCGCATGGTCAGCAGAGCGGTGTCGAGCAGGGCTGAAAAGGGACGATAGAAATCGGCCAGCAGCGCCTGCCAGTCGCGCCCGCCCTCTTCGACACGATCAAGGTCGGCCTCCATCAATGCCGTAAAAGAGACATTAAGAATATCAGGAAAGGTCTTTTTCAAAAGATCCGTAACCAGCACCCCTAAATCCGTCGGGTAAAACCGTTTTTCCTGAATTTCGACATAGCCGCGCTCCTGAATCGTCGACATGATCGAAGCATAGGTTGAAGGCCGGCCGATGCCTTTCTCCTCCAGCTCCTTAACCAGCGTACTTTCGGTAAAACGCGGCGGCGGCTGGGTAAAATGCTGCCTGGGTAGAATTTTATCAAGATTGAGGATTTCAGCTTCACTTAAAAACGGCAGCTCCGTATCTTCGGCCTTATCCTCGCCGTTGTTATCGCGCCCCTCCTCATAAACAATCAGAAAGCCGTCAAAAAGCTGCCGGCGGCCCACGGCGCGCAGCTGATAACGTTCTCCGGCCATAATTGAAACCGTCGTCTGATAATATCGGGCCGGGTTCATCTGACTGGCAACAAAACGCCGCCAGATCAGACTGTAGAGCCGAAACTGATCGCGATTCAGATAACTCTCAATATCCTGCGGCAGATAGCCGACAGAAGTCGGACGAATGGCTTCGTGCGCATCCTGCGAAGCATTCTTGTTTTGATATACCGGCAATTTTTCCGGCAGATACTCTTTACCGAACTGGGCCAGGATACAATCCCGACATTCAGCCACGGCAGAATCGGCGACCCGAACGGAATCGGTACGCATATAGGTTATCAGACCCACGGCCCCGGCAGTGCCGAGCTCGATGCCTTCATAAAGCTGCTGGGCCACCATCATCGTCTTTTTGGCGCTGAAACCCAGCTTGCGAGCGGCTTCCTGCTGGAGCTTGCTGGTGATAAACGGCGGTGTCGGCCGTCGCTGACGCTCTTTCTGTTCAATCTTAGAGATCTTAAACGCTGCATTCTGCAGATCGGCAACAATTTTATCGGCTGTCTCCTGATCGCCGACCTCAGCTTTTTCACCATCGATCTGGTGCAGTCTAGCTTCGAAAGGAGGCGGAACCGCACCCGCGAGCAACGTCGTAATACTCCAATACTCAACCGGCGTGAAGGCTTTGATCTCGGCCTCACGATCACAGACCAGACGCACCGCCACTGATTGCACGCGCCCGGCGCTCAGTCCGCGCCGCACCGTTTTCCACAACAGAGGACTGATTTTATAGCCGACCATACGGTCAAGAATACGCCGTGACTGCTGAGCATTAACTTTATTGATATCAATGGCCAGAGGTTCCTGCAGCGCTTTTAAAATTGCCGACTTGGTCACTTCATGAAAAAGTACCCGTTGAATGGGCTTACTTTCTCCCAGTTCATGGGCGATATGCCAGGCAATCGCCTCACCTTCACGGTCGGGGTCGGGAGCCAGCAGAATCCGATCGGCCTTACGCGCCGCCTTCTTGAGCTCACTGATTATTTTGCCTTTACCCTTAAGCGGCACATAACAGGGTTCAAAATGATCACCCTCGATGGCAATGCCCAGCTCATTGGCCGGCAGATCACGAACATGTCCCACCGACGCCTTGACTACATATTCAGGGCCAAGATATTTGCCAATGGTTTTAGCCTTGGTAGGTGATTCAACAATCAGTAAGGTTTGTGACATAAAATTTTAAACTTCTTTTAAACTTCAATGAAACACAAGATTGTGATCATTCTCTAGAAAACTCAAAAAACGATCGCGCAGACCAGTATCCGTGCGCCCGACAACAACCACCATCGTCGCAATCACCTTGATCTCTTCGAGACCAACCCGATAACCACTCAAAAACAGCGACTGGTCGATAATATCTTCAACCGTTGCCTGGTCGACGATATCCATCTGTCTTAATTTTGAAAGCCAGGTGCGCGCCCCCTGACTTAAAGATTGCCGCTCTTCCAGCGTAAAAAGTCTTTGAAAACCATTTTCCGGTTCCAGATCTAAAAGCTGAAGATTAAGCTCCTTACCCTGCGACAGATTCGCAATCCAGCTGAAAGCCGTCTCAATCTCAGGAAAATCAAACCCTAGAGAGACGAGATCGTCAACGATCTCCTCTTCCTGTTCATAAAGATCGACATCATCTGTCAGATAATCTGAAATTATCCCGATTATGGCCATAACCCGCTGATACATTAACTCTAACTCCAATTTAACGGCAGTGCAGACCAGATATCAGAACTTAATTAAAATTCTATATCCGGGCGAAGCCGCCAACTTAAAAACAACCTAAACTACGCTATCTTCACCGATATATTCAGGAGCCAGGCGAAAACTGTTGCCGATACCTTTCAGCAACATGCCGGACAACTCCAACTCCAGCAAAACCCTACTCAAAAGACCATTTTCCCAAGCCAGTTTTTCGAGCAGAGCATCAAACGTCATTTCATCCGGCCCCAAGGCCGCAACCAGACAAGCCTGTTCCGAACTTAATGCCGGCCTTTTCGACAAACGTCTGGTTCGCGCTGCGGCAAGCGCCCCGCTAGTGCTTGCCGAACTTAACCAGGGCAAAGCCGAAAAAATATCTTCGACCGATTCTAAAAGCTGGGCCCCATCTTTCAGAAGTCGATTCACGCCCCGACTTCCCGGCAATCCCGGCGGCCCGGGTACGGCAAAAACTTCGCGCCCCTGCTCCAGAGCCAGACGGGCGGTAATCAGAGAACCACTCTTTTCGCCCGCCTCGACCACAACAACCCCTTGGGCCAAACCGCTAACCAATCGGTTACGCCGAGGAAAATGATGCTTATCAGGCCCGGCACCAGGCGGAAATTCGGTCAGCAGAACCCCGTTTTCAATAATTTTTTCACTCAAATGACGATGCGCCGCCGGATAAACCACATCAAGCCCGGTACCCAGCACGGCAATTGTTGGGCCACCGCCCCGCAAACTGCCCTCATGCGCCGCTCCATCGACCCCTAAAGCAAGACCGCTGATTACGGCAAGTCCCTGCGCCGCCAGGCGCGAACTTAAGGAAAAAGCAAAACGCCGCCCCAATTCAGAAGCGCGCCGGGCGCCAACCACGGCAATCGCCGGCAACCGCAAAGCTGAAAGATCTCCTTTGAGAAATAAAATCGGGGGTGGGTCGCTAATTTGCGCCAGGTTTTCCGGATAAAGGGGATTATCCAAAGAGATAATCTCACCGCCAATCTCACGAACCCTATGCCTGAGAGAAGCAACCTGCGGCCAAGCTGAAAAAGCCAAGATGGCTGAAGCTGCTGCCGTCCGCATGCCGAAAGCGACCAGCGTCGCCGCCGGCACCGCAAAAATTGCCTCGACCGAACCTAAACTACGCCAGGCTCGGGCAATCCCCAAAGCCCCGAGCCCCGGCACTAAAGTCAGAGCCAGCCAGTAATCCAGAGACTCATGTCGAGCCATCATCAACCTGTTTTCAGCGCCGGAAAAGGAAAGAAAAGCGACAAAATCCCTTCATAATCTGCTACCAACAGAACATCGAACTCGCCGCAATAAACAAATTGACCAGCTTAGTCAAGGTAAATTTTCTCAATCGCAGGGCACTCTTCCCCATTGCGACAACCCAATTATGCTGTAAAATTATAGCCTAGCAGTTTACCGGAATATAATTTGCAGAAAATTTATCACTCCATGTAATATTTGCAGTCGGACCGCGCTTGTGTTAGATTGAAACTAAACTTCAGCCAGAACAATGACACGGTTTACCGGTCGACACCATAGAATTAAAGGGCTGCCCACAGATTTCAATCAGCCCATCCTGCAAATAACATATTCGTAATCATGGCTACGGAATTTATCGTAAAATGATCAACATTCTTGAAAAAATTGCCAGCAAATCAACCGCTGAAAAAGGGTTCACCTTGGTTGAGTTGATGGTTGTCGTCGCGATCACTGCCATTATTGCCGGATTTACGGTTGCCGAGATCAACTCCACCAGTTATCAATTAAAAAGTGCCGCACAAACTTTAAAGGCTAAAATGCAGCAGGCGAGGCTTTTAGCAATCAAAGAGGATTGCAACGTCTATGTTGACTTCGATATTGACGGAAACGGCACAGTAAACTCCTCATATGCGCTATGGCGTGACGGAAACAATGACTCCAACTATGATGACCCTGCAGAACTCATTGAGACTGTTACGCTTCCAAACAACATCTCATTCGGTGCTGTGAGCAGCTCTAAAGGAGGGCCCAACTCCAGTCCAAGCCCAACCAGTACGACATCCCCTCCAACCGACGGCATTTCTTACGGCGGCGACCGTCTATGTTTTGACCCAAGAGGAACCAGTTCAAACGGTTGGGCATTCCTCACTACCTCAAATGATTCCGCTGGCACTTACGCAGTGGGCACCAACAATGTAGGCAGGATTCAGCTACAACGCTACGTCACCAGTGGAGGCGAATGGCGATGATTCGCAAGGTGAGATCAAAAAATACAGGCTTCACAATGGTAGAATTGATGGTCGTTCTGGTCATCCTCGGGATTATATCTGTAGGAGCCATAACCAGCATCACCGGACAAAATAAAGTCTATCACAGTGAAGAAGACATTATTGATATGCAGATGAATGCTCGGGTAGCCATGCAGCGTATCTGCAGCACTATACGCATGGCCGGCTACGGCTGCAAAGACGCCTTCGGTCCGAACCTGAGCTCTGGCAATCTGGTCACTAATGGAGATGTTGCCCCAAACCCACTTACCAATTTGCTTTTAATCAGTGATAACGACTCACCGACCCCTGACGAATTGACTCTGGCCGGCGCAATCAAACATGTTGGAACTATTACTGCTGTGCCCGCTACCAATCAGATCACTCTGGACGAATTACGGGCTAACATTAAAAGCAATGGAGACGTAGCTGCCAAAAGTTTTATCTTTGTCTCTCCACGCGAATCAAACATTTACCAAACCGTCACCGGTATAACAGGTAACACTCTAACACTACTGAACCCATTAACAGCGGCAATTGATGACGAAGTCTATCAGGTTCAAGCTTTCACTCTGCGCTTAACCAATAACAATTTAAGAGTTGATGACAATGTCGATACATCCTCTACTAATCTGGAAGCGGCCAGCAACATTCAAGATTTGCAGTTTCAATATGGTATAGACAGCGACAACGATGGAGAGGTCAACAGCTGGGTTGACAATACGGCAACCCTCCGACAGATCAAGGCTGTAAAAATATTCATTCTGGCTTGCACCAGCAAGACAGATAAAGAATACACCGACCGAAAAACCTACACCATAGCCGGGATTACCGTTGGCCCCTTCAATGATCACTTCCATCGCCAACTGCTCGAATCCACAATCTATATCAGAAACCTCAACCTGTAAAAACCACCAAGGCAAAAGCCATGAAAGCCATAAAACGCAAACAAATCAAAGGCTTTACCCTGATTGAGTTGATGATTGCCATGGCGGTGATGGCCTTCGGCATTCTCGGCTATAGCTTTCTGAACAGCCGGGCTCTGCAAAACCGCACATTTTCGCGCGACCTCAATCGGGCAGCGGTGGTGGCGGAACGGTTTGCTGAAAGCCTGTCCGGGCTGGATTACAAAGACAACCTGCTGATTGATGATAAAACAGATACAGCCGTCACAGACTATCCGAACAGCGATCTCGACGACGGCGACACTGGCACGATTTTTGATTTAACTTACACTATAACCACCCAGACAACCTCTTTTGATACCAAAAAATGGTACCAGATTCTCCAGGAAAACCAACGTTATTTTGTCCGTTGGGAAGTTCTGACCGGAAACAGTGACGTCACAGGAACTCCGGAAGATGACATTAAAATAATTAAAGTTTTTACTGCCTTTGAAAAGAAAGATCCCAAAAACAATACTATTTCGATCGGCGGCTACAATCCGGTAAAACTCGGCCCCAATGTATTAACTTTTAAAATGGACAGATAAATGCATTTCCGAGAGTACAACGAAAAAGGCATAGCACTGGTTATTTGCTTGCTGATCATGGCAGTTGCAGCCATGCTCGCCGTCGGCATCGCCACCGATTCGACAATTGACGGACAAATATCCCGTAATCAGCGCAATCTCAATAAGGATTTTTTTATTGCCGACGGCACCAATCAACTGGAAGTCCCGCGTATTTCTAAACCGAATGAACTACCGGTCACTAATATTACCGCACCGGCAACACTTGAAGATGACGACACTGACAACATCGACGAAAGCGTTCCCGGGCTGCCGACGACCATCGTTGACCCTCCATCCTATCGGGCCTTTATCCGTTACCACTTTTACCGCCCCACTTTAAGCGCGGGCTACTCCTTTAATATGTTCAATTCATACTATTACAGCACCAGAACCCGAGCGCGACGAAACAATCTTAATAAGGCTGGGGTTCGCACCGTGCAAAGTAAGATCGGCCCCAAGCTTTAACCCGAATAAAGTTCAAAAGCGTGCGCTCATAACCGGCATTGACATGAGGTGATAACATGAAACTTTCAAAATTTTTTGCAAACTCTGTGATAA
>JAFGVI010000131.1 GCA_016938065.1 Deltaproteobacteria bacterium
AGAAAATGTTCTGATAAGAGTACTTATTTGCGGGCCGTGAAGGCCCATTTGGGTTGCGGGATTATTCCCGCATTAGTTATGGTTTTTACTCTGCCGGGAACCGGGGTCTGGGCCGGGAACGGTAAAGAGATTGCTAAGGTTGAGGTCTGTGCCGATGTGATTCAACAGTTTGTCAAGATTCCGGATAACGCGGCGCCGCCCGTTCTTTTGCGCAATGCTCAGGCTATTGCTATTGTGCCGGGCATTATCAAGGCCGGTTTTATCGCCGGGGGAAGTTATGGCTGGGGAGTGGTAATGGTCCGTCAGGAGGATGGCAGCTGGTCGAAGCCGGTTTTTGTGACCCTGGCCGGCGGCAGTCTCGGTTTTCAGGCCGGAGTCCAGTCGATTGATGCGATTATGGTCTTTAAAAGCCGGCAGAGTGTTGAGCGCATGGCCCGGGGGAAATTTACGCTTGGCGCGGATGCGGCGGCGGCGGCCGGTCCTGTGGGGCGCAGCATGTCGGCTGGAACTGATATCACGTTGGGAGCCGAGGTTTACACCTATTCACGTTCGCGTGGGCTTTTTGCCGGAGTCTCGCTGGAAGGTTCCGGTCTGCAGATTGATTATGACGCGACTGACAAATTCTACGGTTTGAGCGGCTTGACCGCCACGGACGTTTTTACGGGAAATCGCATCAGCGAAATTCCGCCGGTGGCAACTCATCTGCTTAAGGTTCTGACGCAGTACACCCAGTAAGCGTTAATGGCTTCGCACCTATCTCTCAGCCGCAGGCTGAAAAGCAGAGTTCTGCGACTGTTGCCGGGAACGGTCGCACTTTTAATCGCCGGCTGGGGAAAATCCTGCTCGGCGATTAAGGTTGTTGACGGCGAGCTTGAAGCGGAATGGGCCGGGGCGGGCCGGGGCTGCGTCTATGTGACCTGGCACCAGCGCCTGCTCAATCTCTATTTTCTCCGCTACCGGCGTCCGATAACCATTATGATCAGTCGCAGCAGCGATGGTGATCTGGTCGCCGGAGCGGCCCGGCATTTAGGGTTCGCCAGTGTTCGCGGCAGCTCCAGCCGGGGCGGAGCCACGGCCATGAACGAGCTCATTGCAATAATGCGGGTCCGGCCTGAGGTTTGTGCCGGGATGCTCGGGGATGGACCCCGGGGCCCGGCTCGTAAACTGAAGATGGGCACCTTGAAAATCGCTCAGGCGACCGGGGTGCCGGTTCTGCCTTTTGCTTACGGGGCCAAACGTTGTAAGTTTTTTGCATCCTGGGATCGTTTCATGATCCCGCTGCCTTTCTCTCCCTTAGTGATGATCTTTGGCGAACCGATCATGGTTCCTGAAACGGCCTCAAATGAAGATCTTGAGGGGTTGCGTCTGAAGATCGAAAATTCCTTGAACAACCTGGTGCAACGTTGCGATAGCTGGTGGGGTAAAACTTAACGGTTTTGCCACTCCGGTTCCCTTTTTTCCAGAAAAGCTTTAATCCCATTCTGGGCATCCTCGGAAAGATTGTTCATGACGATGGTGTGTTTGGCGTAGTGGAAGGCCTGGGCATCACTCATATCGGCCTGAGCATAGAGACCCTGTTTGCCCACCGCCAGAGCGAAGCCGCTGGCGCTGGCAATCTGTTCGGCCATTTCACTGGTGGTCTGGTCAAGGTCGGCCAAAGCGACCACCTTGTTGACCAGGCCGATCTCTTTGGCTTCGGCGGCCATAAATTCACGCCCGGTGACCAGCATCTCCATGGCCGCTTTACGGCCGATCGCCCGGGTGATGGCAACCATCGGAGTCGTACAGAAAAGTCCGATCTTGACCCCCGGGGTCGAAAAGCGGGCCCCCTCTTCGGCCACGATGAGATCGCACCAGGCCGCCAGCTGACAGCCGGCGGCGGTGGCGATGCCCTGGACCTGAGCGATGACGATCTGGGGAATCTCATGAATCAGCATCATCATCTTTGTGCACTGGTCAAAGATGAATTTATACTCCTTAACTCCGGCATCAACCATCTCGGCCAGATAATGTCCGGCACAAAAATGACGGCCGGCGGCTTTCAGGACGATTACTTTAAGTGAATCGTCACCGGCGATTTCGTTGAGCAGAGCGATGATCTCCTTAATCATCTGAACCGAGAGGGCATTGACTTTTTCGGCGTTATTGAGGGTGAGATAACCGACCGGGCCTTTGCGGGTAAATGAAATTTCCTGATAATTCATGATTGTTATCCTCCGGGGGTATGGTTGAGCTTATATTAAGCGAAAGGGAACATTCTCTGATGTTCAATCTTGGTGCAGCGATCCTGCACCACTGCAATTCCGGCAGCTTGAGCTCTTCTGGCGGCCTCATTATTGACCAAATCAAGCTGGGTCCAGACGCATTTGACATCATCTCTGGCTAAAACTTCATCGACAACCTTGGCGATAAACTCCGCTTTTCTGAAGACATCAACCATGTCGACAGGCTGATCAATTTCGCTGAGGTTGCGGTAGACCTTTTCGTTAAGAATTTCCTCGCCTTTGGGGTAGACCGGATAAATTTTATAACCGACTTTTTGCAAATATCTGGCAACTTTATTGCTGTCTTTTGTGGGATCGGGCGAGAGCCCGATAATGGCAATGGTTTTCGTTTTAGTGAAAAGATCCTTGATCTCGGTCTCTGAGGCACAGATAAGATTTTCTTTTTCGCTCATGATTTCCTCGATGTTTAAAAAAAATAATTCGTAGTCTGCCTTGCAGCACGAAGGTTGTGCCCTTTCTATAATGGATTGTCGGTTTGAATTCAATAGAGAATCGGTAAATAAAAAGGCCCGGTGAGCTATCACCGGGCCTTTTTGACGTTTGGATTTTTTTCTTATTTTCCGATTATGCCTGTTTCTTCTTTCTCCGGCCAATCAGGAGAGCCCCGAAACCGGAACCTAAGAGCCAAAGAGCTCCGGGGATGGGGACGGATGGATTCGGTCCGCCATCAGGTCTGGCGATCAAATATTCTCCATCGGCAGAGAAAGTTGTATTCCAAGCACCTTCAACCGCACCTTTAGCATAAAAATTACCCCAGACAGGAGCATTGTAAGATGTAAAGGAAATTGTTCCTGTGCCGAATTTAATACCATCGATCTCTGAAGGCATGCCCGGATTTGAAGCTCCGGCAGAAGTGGAAGAGTAGAGAGCAAGCGAACCGCCGCCAAGATCAGGATAAGCACATGTTTGAGTCCAGTCAGTTACCTCGATTATGATATGACTTAAATCAGGAGCACCGGTGGTTGTGAACGTATAATTATAGGTATACAAATTGGAAGAATCTTTTGTGATCTCCCAATTCAGGGTCAAAGTGTCACCGACCCAGTTGTTGGTATGAATGTTAGTTGTGGTTATTCCCGTAGAACCATCCGTTGAAGCTACAGCACTTAAGGCGCCGGTCATGTCGCTGGAGCCGACATAGGCCCCATAAGTATAGGCCATTGCCGGCATTGCCCCGACCAGCAGCACCAGACCAACCACCCAACCTACCAGCCAGCTTCTTTTGTTTGTTTTCTTTTCCATGATGCCCTCCTGAAGAGATTCTTCAAATTTTAAAAGATTTAAAATCTTGTAAGCTCAGTTCTGCCATATTCGCTATTTATAACATATAAACCAAAAAAAACAATCAGACAAAAGTATGAAAAACAGACTCATTTTTAAAAAAATATCAGTTTTTTAATTATAAGTTGGCGGGTTCTGCCTGACAATGTTTGTTGACATTTCTCTTGCCAAACATTTTTTAAGGTTTTGCGCCAGTTTAAGATGACTATCAGGATAGTTTTTATCATCTTTACCATTCCCGGGAATAAACAGTCAAGTTGAAATTGTCCGAAAAATTATTTTTTCCGCTCTTGTTCGGCTCTTGTTAGATTGGAGTCGCGTATTTATATTATTATTACTCCCAGCATACTTGTCGACAATTTTATTGACTTGGCTGTAAAAGTTTGCTAAGGCTAACCCTGGTAGTCAACTATAACTTGAGTGGTTTTATTTTAATTGGTGACCCGCATGGCCGGAGAAGAATATGGTAGAAATCGACACTGTCGCCGAATCGCCGGTGAGGGCGAAACTCAGCGGCCGGGTTGTCGGCGGGGGCTGACCTTTGACGGGGAACGGCCGCTGACCCTGGCTGGTTGCGGTCGAAGGCTTCGGGTCTGTCGCATTGACGGCGGGCGCGGAGTCTGTGCCCGGATGGCGGCGCTGGGGATTTTCCCGGGCCAGGAAGTTGAGCTGGTCTGTGCTGCGGATCGGTCGCGTTGTCTGGTGCGGCTTAATGGTTCGACGGTGAGTCTGGGGGATGGAGCGGCGGAAAATATTCTTGTAAGTGCTGCTTGATCCTGTTATAAAAATCTGATATCTGATAAATTTCCTTTTGTGGTTTAATACTTCCGCAAAAGGATTTTTTTTGTGGTTTTCAGTTAGCCTCTTCTAACTGTGGGCCGACTACATTTTTGGAGTAATCGATGCTGGAAAGAATTTCTCTGCGGCGCATGGCTAAAAATCAGCGGGGCACAATTACCGCTGTCAAAGTGGCCGGCGATCTCGGGCGTCGGATCCGCGATATGGGGTTGGTGCCCGGGACCGAAATTACCGTTCAGGGGAGGGCTCCTCTTAATGATCCGGTGGCTTTGCGGATTCGCGGCAACACTTTGACCCTGCGTAATAACGAGGCCGACTTTATCGAGGTTGAGATTGAAGTTGATAAGGCCGATTAAGGAATAACAATTGATGCTCAAGATTATTCTGGCTCTGGCCGGCAATCCCAACGCCGGTAAAACCACGCTTTTCAATGCCTTGACCGGGGCCCGGCAGCATGTCGGGAACTATCCCGGGGTCACGGTTGAGAGAAAAGAGGGCGACTATCACAAGGATGATTTTAACGCGGTGGTGGTTGATCTGCCGGGCACTTATTCGCTGACCGCTTATTCCGAAGAGGAGGTGGTGGCCCGTGATTTTCTCGCCAATGAGAAACCGGCGGTGGTGATCAACATTCTCGATGCCGCCAACCTCGAGCGCAACCTCTATCTGACCTGTCAGCTGCTCGAACTTAAAGTTCCCCTGGTGGTGGCTTTGAATATGATGGATGTCGCCAAAGATCGCGGCATGGAGATCGATATCGATAAGCTCTCGGCCTTTCTCGGAGTGCCGGTGTTGCCGATTGTCGCGCGCAGCAGCCGGGGGCTGGATGATCTGATGGCGGCGGTCAAAGCTCAGGCCGCTGGCCGCCTGGCGCCGCCGGATCCGGCTAAAGTCAGAATTTCTTATGGCGATGATATTGACCAGACCCTTTTGACCATGACCGGTCTGATTCGGGATAGTGGTCTGCTCAAAGGTAAATATCCCGCCCGCTGGATCGCGGTCAAGATAGTCGAAAATGATGAAATGCTGATCAACGAGGTCAAGGCGGCGGATCCTGAACTTGGCGCCCGCCTGCTGCATGAGGCGGAGCTGGTGGCCGAGCACTTGATGCAGACCTTTGATACCTATCCGGAAGCGGTGATTGCTGATCATCGTTATGGCTTTATCAAGGGCATTCTCAAAAGAGGCATTATTACACATCGTTATGATGAGAACCGGCTCTATACCTCGGATCGGATTGATAAGGTCTTAACCAACCGTTTCGCCGGGCCTCTGCTCATGCTGGCGGTGCTTTTTTCGATCTATCAGATCACTTTCAGTCTCAGTGCGCTGCCGGTCTCCTGGGTCGCTGCGGTTTTCGGCTGGCTGGGAGGAGTGCTTGATGCAGGCCTGACGGATGGTCCGTTAAAGTCGATGCTGATCTCCGGCGTGATTGATGGGGTCGGCGGGGTTCTGGGCTTTGTCCCTTTGATTATGTTGATGTTTCTCTGTATTGCCATACTCGAAGATTCCGGCTATCTGGCCCGGGTGGCGTTTATGATGGATCGGATTTTTCGAATTTTCGGTCTGCATGGCAGCTCAGTCATGGCTTTCATTGTCTCCGGGGGAATTGCCGGAGGCTGTGCCGTGCCCGGGGTAATGGCGGCGCGCACCCTGCGTTCACCGAAAGAGCGCATGGCCACCCTGCTGACCGTACCCTTTATGAACTGCGGAGCCAAGCTGCCGATCATGGCTTTGTTGATAGGGGCATTTTTTGCCGAGCATCAGGCTATGTATATGTTCGGCTTTACCCTTTTCAGTTGGGTGGTCGCTCTGGTGGCGGCCAAGATTCTGCGCCTTACAGTGCTGCGCGGGGCGCCGACCCCGTTTGTCATGGAACTGCCGCCTTATCGTTTCCCGACCTTTAAAGGGCTTTTAATTCATACCTGGGAGCGCACCTGGCAATATATTAAAAAGGCCGGAACCGTGATTCTGGCGATCTCGATACTGCTTTGGGCGATGATGACCTATCCCGGCCTGAGCCCTGAGAAGAAGGCGGCTTTTGTCCAGGAAAAAGAGCAGATATCTGCTCGTTACAAAACTGGGAGTGAAGAGCGGGAGAGGTTGCTTAAGGAAGTTGAGGGGCGTCGGGGAGCCGCCGCTCTGCAGCACTCGATAGCCGGTCGGATTGGTGTGGCCCTGGAAAAGGTGACCTGGTTGAGTGGTTTTGACTGGCGCACCAATATTGCTCTGCTTGGGGGTTTTGCGGCGAAAGAAGTGGTGGTTTCAACTCTGGGAACGGCTTATTCAATGGGGGATGTTGATCCCGAAGCGGCGGCTTCATTGGGTCAGCGTCTGGCCCGCGATGCCGCATGGAGCCCGCTCGTGGCGTTGAGTGCCCTGCTCTTCATGGCTTTTTACGCCCCCTGTTTTGTTACGGTGGTCTGTATCGCGCGCGAGGCCGGTTCCTGGAAATGGGCATTTTTTTCGATTGGCTACAGCACCACCTTTGCTTTTATCCTCTCGACCGGGGTTTATCAGGTGGGCCGTTTTTTGGGATTTTAGTGCACTGCTGAGTTATAAAGCTTCATACTTTTCCATAAACCGGGAAAAATCCTTCTGTTTGATGCCGCTAACACCATAGGGCCGTTCTTGCAGATCGTGGCCGTCGGAACCGCCGCTGATTAAAAGGCGGTGTTTGGCGGCAAGTTCTCGCAATGCCTGCTTTTCACTTTGCCGATGGCCGGGATAATCAATTTCCAGACCATCGATGGCCAGCCCATGCGGGTCGGTAAACTCCGGAAACATTTCGGCGACGACCGGCCACGGCGGCAGCACTTCCCGGTAGTGCGACGGCGGCGGGAATGAGCCGGCGGCGGGATGAGCAAGAAAGGCGAGCAGAGGGAATTTTTTCCGTAACCCCGGAACCATCTCCGTGTCGATGCCTGAAGGCAGATAAGCCGGACTCCGGTTGGCCATGATCATATCGACCTGATGGCGTTCAAGATGGTGTTTTTCGCTTAAAACTTTAGCAAAATGGCGACGTGTGATATTGTCGGAGCAAACTTCAATCTCAGCTGCGGTTAAAGGTCTTTGCAGAAGAGGCGTGAGTGACTCCGGACCGAAATGTTGATTGATGGCATAAACCCGGTCCCGTACCAGGGCCGGGCCTCTTCCGGCGGCAAAAAGTCCTTCGAGGGCGGCCATGAACGCAGGCTCGTCCAGCCTTTGCGGTTTGAAATAGAGGAGCAGGTGCAGTGAACCGACAAATAGCGGCCGGCGAAAACGCAGGGTCAGCTCGACCCCCGGGATTACCATGATTTCCGACTTGAGCCCCGCCTGTAAAGCTTCGTCAAGCCCGGTCAGGGTGTCATGGTCGGTCAGAGCGACCGCCCGCAAACCTCTTCCGGCCGCCTGCTCGACCACGGCGGCCGGGGTCAGCTCCCCGTCGGAGGCGGTGCTGTGATTATGCAGATCGGCAACAATTTTTTCTAACATTTAATTTTTACCTGTGAAGCTGAGGTTATTTGATGAAATTAAGACGTTTGGTTTCTTTGCTGCTTTTTTTCTCTTTTCTATTGCTGGTTTTGACCAGCCTTATTCTCTATGTTACCCCTCAGGGCCGGGTGGCCTTCTGGGCGGACTGGCGGCTTTGGGGCCTGGACAAGGAGCAGTGGGGCTATCTTCATATCAATTTAGGACTGCTTTTTCTGCTGGCCGGAGGACTGCATACGTTATATAACTGGCGGCCGATTATGAGTTACATGGGGCGGACGGCAGCCCGGGTCGGGAAAAAATCTCTGCGTGAGCTGTTTCTGGCTGCGGTTATCTGTCTGGTTTTTGCGCTGGGCACCCTTTTCAAACTGCCGCCGTTCTCAGTACCGCTTGCTCTTAACGCAAAAATCAAGGATCGTGCGGCCCTCACCCTGGGAATCCCGCCCTATGGTCATGCCGAGCTCTCCAGCCTGGCGGAGTTTACGCAGCGAACCCGGCTTGATCTGGAACAAGCCCTGGAATCCCTGCGCAAAGCCGGACTGGTTGTGACTGACGGCAAACAGACCATGATCGCTTTAGCCCAGGCTAATCAAACCTCGCCGCAAAAGATTTTTCAGCTCATGCGCCCTCTGTCGAAGGCTTCCGGTCTACCGGAATTTCCCCCGCCAGGGTTCGGTCGGATGACCCTTGTTGAGATTGCCGAGGTTTATAAACTTTCTCTACCAACTCTTCTGCAAAGACTTAAAGCTGTCGCTATCGAGAGTGACGGACAGCAGAAGTTTATGGAACTGGCTCAAAGTAATAATCGGTCGCCTGCAGAACTTTATCAGCTCCTGCGCAAAACTGAGCCTTGAGCAACGTTTGTCAAGGTTTATGAATCTTGTGTTTGCCGATTTTATAGCGCAATACCCGTTCACTTAAGGCCAGAGAGTCTGCCGCCCGGGTCTGAATCCAGTCATGTTTTTCCAGGGCTTCAATAAGGATGCGTCGTTCGATGGCGGCAAGGCGCTCTTCGAGGGAGCCGTCACTGTTGGGTTCGGGAAAGCGGACTTCTCCGGGAAGATCCGCGGCCTGAATCAGAGAACTGCGGGCCATGGTTGAAGCGCGCTGGACAATATGTTCAAGCTCTCGGATATTGCCGGGAAAGTGGTAGCGGGCCAGAGTATTGAGGGCTTCGTTGCTGAACTCGATTCCCTCTAGTCCATGCCGTTCCAGCAGGGCTTTGATCAGCTCCGGAATATCTTCGCGGCGCTCACGGAGCGGCGGAATTTCGACTTCAATGACCTTGAGACGGTAGAAAAGATCTTCACGAAAAGTTCCCGCTTTGACCATCTCACTTAAATCGCGGTTGGTGGCGGCCAGTAGCCGAATATCGACCGCGATCTCCTTTTCTCCTCCCACCCGGGTGATTTTTTTCTCCTGCAGGGCGCGCAAAAGTTTGGCCTGAGTGGCGAGCGGCAGCTCACCGACTTCATCCAGCATCAGGGTGCCGCCTCCGGCAATTTCAAAATGGCCGCGCCGGCGGCCGGCGGCTCCGGTAAAAGCTCCTTTTTCATGGCCGAAAAGTTCCGATTCAACCAGATTTTCGGGCATGGCCGCACAGTTAAGTGCCACAAACGGATGCTCGCGGCGAGGGCTCAACAAATGCAGTAACCGCGAAACCAGCTCCTTGCCGGTGCCGGTTTCGCCGCGAATCAGAACCGTCCACGGGGTCGGCGCCGCCCGCCGGACGATGGAGAGAAGCTCGCGCATGGCCGGACTTTTGCCCACCATTTTGAGTGGGAGATCACTCTCCAGAGAGAGCGCTGCGCCGACCTCTGCGGCATCGCAGTCGACCATGATCTCCTGCTCAAGCGTTTTGAGACGTGCGAGCAGCTGGCTTAAATCAACCGGTTTTTCAAAAAAATCATCGGCTCCTGAGCGCATGACGCTGACGGCCGTTTCAACCGCGCCGTAGGCTGTGATCATAATTGTGCGAAGCAGGGGATTGATCTGTAGCAGCTCAAGCAGGAGTGCGTCACCATTAATATCGGGCAGGCGATGGTCGAGCAGGGCCAGGTCGATATTGAGCTGCTGCATTAAAGTCAGAGCCTCCTTGCCGGTCGCCGCCAGAGAGATCGTAAAACCCTGCTTTCTCAGAAAACCGCCCAGCATCTCGCGCTGATCCGGCTCATCGTCAACAACCAGTATATGCATAAGTTTCTTCTCTCCAGAATGAGTTTTTGTTGCTCTGCTATCTAGGCAACAGGGGCAGAAAAATACGCTGCCGCAAAATGTCGGCACCGGCAGCTTCGACTGTAAAACGACCGTTATGGGCTCTGACAATCCGCTCGACCATGGCCAGACCGAGTCCGGTCCCCCGGGTTTTGGTGGTGAACCAGGGCTCGACAATCTTTTTAACCTCGGTTGCCGGAACCTCAAGCCCGCCGTTTTCAAAAATAAGTTCTAGTTCCTGGCCGTTTTTCTGCAGTATGATCTTAAGAAATCCGCCCTGCGGCTGGGCTTCGAGTCCGTTTTTAAAAAGGTTTTCGAGAGCTTGACCGAGCAGAGCGGCATCGGCCGTGATATAATTGTCGGCTGGTGATAAGTTGTTCGTCAGAGAAATATCAACCCCCGAATCCTGGCTTTTTGACTGGTAAAGGGCAATGAGATCGGAAATTAGGGCGCCGATCTCGGTTCTTGCCGGTTTCGCCTGCAGAGGTTGAGCAAAACGGCGGAGATCACCGACAATGCCGTCAGCCCGGGCTACGGCGTTGCGCATCGCGGTTACCAGGGGAGTGTATTCTGCGGTCAGGCCGCTCTCTTCAATCTCCAGGCGCTGCAGGCCGATATTGATGGCATTTAAAGGATTACGGATTTCATGGGCCAGGGCGGCGGCGGAGCGGCCGAGGGCAGCATCTTCACGTTCCCGGGCGAGTCTTTGTTCGTAGCGGCGGGCGTTTAACAAGGATGCCAGTTGATAGCGATAGAGAAGCCACGAACAAAAGCTGCCGAGAGCGGCCAGGAGCAGGGCAAAAAGGAAAAAATCACGCCGGAGGCTCTGCTTTCTGGCCACCAGAAAATCTGATTTAAAGCCGGCGGTCAGCGTCCTGCCGTTGACAGGCAGGCGGGCTTCCACAATCATTCCCTTCGCCGTGGCAATCTCTCTCAAAGGAGCCGGGGAGGATGCCGGTGGTGGAAATTCGTCTGCGAGATTGAGATATGCGATTCCGGAGACGTTGCTTAAGGTTTTAAGAAGATTATCGACGCCGACCTGCTGCTGCAGAGCTTCCAGTCTCTGGGCTCCGAACCCGATCCAGATAGTGCCTCTGCCCTCTTTACGCGGATAGGAGAGGGTGAAAATATGGGCTTTGCGGTTATGGGTGAATCGGGTCTCGGCAAGAGTCCGGCTGTCGCCGTTTGACCATGCCGGAGGACCGCTGACCCGGTTAAGACCGTCATCCACGGTAATGCCGTCGAGGCCCGACTCCTGGGCCAGAGCCGTAAGCTCGGTTGCGGTGAAGGGCTCGACGGCGGCCAGAAAGTCGATAAAGCGGGCGGAGTTGAGCATGAAGGTGTTGGCTACTTTTTTTACGACATCGTCAGCCGCCATGGCATTGCCGGCATTGAGCTGAATTATTTGGCTCAGAAGCTGTGTATGTTCCCGGGTGTGCTGATAAAATGAGCGGCGTTCACGGTCGGTCTGCCAGAAAAAATAGCTCAGTACAACCAGAATAAGCACACCGAAAAGAAGAAGGTTGGCCAGCCATAAAGGAAGCCGGTACTTTTCCGTTATGGATCGGGTGGTGGCTCCGCCGGCCATAGATTTATCAGGTTGCTTGTGCGGAAAAAACATCTCCTGTCGCTGCTGCCGCTTAGTGTCCGCCGCCATGGCCTCCCTTTCCGCTGCCGCGGCTGGCGCCGGAAAGCCGGCCGCGACCGCTTAAGCGCGCACGAACCCCCGTCGGATCGTAACCGCGGCTTGATGTAATGCGGATCGGGGTAAGCTGGTTATCACCCGCCTGCCAGATGCGGACGAAATCGCCCTCCTGCAGGCGGGGCGGCAACTCCTCGCGCAGAACTTCAAAATCGAGGGTGGACGGGATTTCCGCTTTTGCGCTGAAGGGGTCGTCGGCTCCCGCTTTCACCTCAGTTTGAGGCTCAGTCAGGATGGTCAGATGGATTTTATCGCCAACCGCGACCATGGTTTTGACCTGGCCGCTTAGCAGCTCCCAGGCAGCGGCTTCATTGGGCCGCACCCCTCCGAACATGAAAAACAGGCTTAAGCAGATAAGCGTCAGTAGGAATAGGTTACACGACTTTGCCATTGGTTTCTCTGATAGTCATCTTCATCTATCCGGGAATCTCTGCGATTCCAGCTCCAGATGCCGGAGATTGACCAGTTGCCACTCCGCCAGGTTAGGGCAGTTTCGGCAAGGTAGATTTTTTCGATACGTTTTTGTTGCTGATAATCATCCCTGTAGGGAATCCGTTCCGCGCCCAGTCTTCCGCTGAACTCCAGATTTATGAGCGGGTGCCAGTTAAGGTCGGCCCCGAGACCATAGACCAGACATTTCTCCGAGGCAAGCGTGGAATCGCGTAAGTGCCAGTAAATTTCACTGCCCCCGTCCAGGTAAGGAGAAAAATCATAAAATAATTTCACGGCCGTTGTCAGCAAACGGTCATCGCGCTCACCGCTGTCATGACAGCGGGACTGGTTTCCAGGGGCGGCAGCTGTTGAATCGTCATGCCGGCAGAGTTTGATCCCTGGTTGAGGATTGCTGCAGGAATTTTCGTCAAACTGTCCGGTCTCCCCATTTTTATTATTCCCGATTTGACCGTCCCCGTTTTTTTCGTCCCCGTTTTTTTTGTTGCCGGAAATTATGCTCTGCCGATAATCCAGCCAGCTGATTCCAACCGCAAATTCTAAACTCAGACGGGATCGGGCAAGCCAGACCAGACGACTGCCCAGTTCCAGAGAATCAAAGTCGTCATCATCAATCAAAGGGTTGTGATGGCTTGATACCACGCTGAAAAAAGTGAGCGAACCCGGCAGCCGGAGCAGCCGGGTGGTGCTTTCGAGCCCTCCTCCCAGCTGCCGGTTGTCGTTAAGCCTGTCATATTGCCGGCAATTGGCAAAGCCGGATAAGGTAATTGCAGTCGAGGTCAGGCCGGCAAGGGGCCAGGTTTGCCATAGATTAATATCAAACTGAGAAAAAAGCGCTCCGGCAGAATCATTTTCCAGACGCGGATTATCATCGTAACCGACCGTGGCCCCGGCTTCGAGCTCAAAAGCCTGAACGTTGGGCACCAACCACAGGAAAAACAGACTGAACAGGAGAAACCTGCGGCAGCTCGATTTTACGGTCTGTCGCGGCGCTGATTTTTCATTGACAGATTTCAACTATAACCCCAGAATAAATATGCCTGTAAAAACTGACGGATAAACGGCTTTTATCCTAGGTTATTTGTAACACAGATGCAACAGAAAAAAATACTTGTATAAGTGGTCTTCGTAAAGGCTTACCAATATCTCTTTTCATTCTGATGTGGACAGCGATTACCATGCCAGGCTTGAAAAAAATTTACCCGCCCCATCTTATGGACATTTGCAGAGGGGCTCTGGGAAAAGAACGACAATCGCAGTCCCTGTTCGACATTTTTGTCGAAACTTAAACAACTCTTTTTTTACCGGAGTTTATTATTTCCTGAAAATGGCTATTGGTTTTAAAAAAAAATTATGTTATTGGGGCATGTCTTAAAATGCTAACAGTATTAACTACTTGTATTATTCTTTGGACTTTTGCTCAGGGGAATTTGAGTGTGTATTGTCGTATTTTATCTGGGTTGACAGTCTGCACTATCGTTTTTTATCTGCTTCTTATGATCCCTCTGCCGGTCCTGGCGGCGGCCCGGAGCTTTACTGAGACGGCCACCGGGATGGAGTTCGTCTGGGTGCCGGGGGGCAGCTTTCAGATGGGTCAGACCGCGCCGGAAACAAAGATCCTTGTCAAGGCAATGGGGGAGGATAAGTTTGCCAAATACTGCCTATCGGAACTGCCCTGTCATCAAGTCAGGGTTGACGGTTTCTGGATGAGTAAATATGAGGTAACGAATGGTCAGTATCGTTGTTACAAGGCAAATCACGACAGTAAAGCCTTTCGCGGACATTCGTTGAATGACGATAAACAGCCGGTGGTCGAGGTTACCTTTGACGACGCTGCTCAGTATGCGGCATGGTTAACGAAAAAAAGCGGCATGGCTTGTCGGCTGCCCACCGAAGCCGAGTGGGAATACGCCTGTCGTGCCGGCACGACGACGGTCTGTTTTTGGGGAGATGACTCGGAGTTGGCCTGTGCCTATGCCAATGTCGGTGATCTGAGCGCCAAAAAAGAGTGGCCGGTCTGGATTACGCATGAATGTGATGACGGTGCTGTCGTTACCGCTCCGGTTGGTTCTTTTATGCCGAACGCTTTCGGTCTTTACGATATGCTGGGTAATGTCTGGGAATGATGCGCTGACTGGTTTGCGGAAGATTATTACAAAAAAAGTCCTGAGTTTAATCCACAGGGAGTTAGTACGGGGATCTATAAAATTGCCCGCGGCAGCTGTTGGGACAGCCCGCCCCGTTATGTTCGTTCAGCCAGTCGCAATAAACGCCGGCCCGACAGTTACGGTTATGCTATCGGTTTTCGTCTGGTTGCTTCAGAGCCTGTACCCTCCAATCCGGCCCAGACAAGGCTTGCACACCCGGTAGATAAGTAGAGCATGCAACCGATCTCTCGACTGATTTCAGTCGTCATTGAAAAATATGCGCCACCGGGAAACGGTCTCGGGTTTTATCAGGATAAGGCGGTTTTCGTACCGCAGACAGCGGTTGGCGACGAGGTTCTGATCCGGGTTGAGAAAGAGAAGAAACGCTATCTTCTCGGCTCTCTGGCTGAGATCATCAAGCCCGGCCCCGACCGCCGGCAAGAACCTTGTCCGCACTATGCCGAGTGTGGCGGCTGTGATCTGCTGCATCTGCCGTATTCGGCCCAGCTCGCATTGAAAAAAGAGATGCTGAACCAGGTGCTGACCGGTGTCGGGATTACAACCTCTGTTAAAATGGTGGCGGCACCAAACGAATTCGCCTACCGGCACCGGGCTCATTTCCGGCGTGATCCGCAAAGCGGAAATTTTGGTTTCCTGCGCCGGCGCAGCCATCAGGTCGCAACCATTCCCGCCTGCCTGATTCTGGCTCCAGCATTAGCGAACATGCTCGAAAATCTTTCCCGCGCCAAGGGCCTGTCTTCGGCCATAACCGCCTGCTATGGTCTGGCCGGTTCCGGCGGCGCGTGTGCCGCGGCAGCTGAAAACGGCCACCGGCTGGTCGCGATTCCGGGTTATGCCGAAAGCGTTATGGAAAATTATGGTTTCGGTGAGCTTGAACTGGCAGCTTCCGGTTTTGCTCAGGCCAACCCTGCAGTAACCCGGTTGATGCTGCAGGATCTCAGTAACGTTTGCCGCAAAGAGGGAACGGCGGCGGAGCTTTATGGCGGCAGTGGTACTTTTTCCCTGGCGCTGGCAAATCTTGTTAAGGATTTAACCGTTTACGAAAGTGATCCGAAGGCGGCCGCCAGAGGACAACGCAACGTTGCCCGGAATGGTTTGAAAAATGTTAAATTCGTCAGCGGTCGGGTTGAAAATAAAAGTCTGCCGGCAAATCTCGACATCCTGCTGGTCGACCCTCCCCGGACAGGTCTGGATGCTCAGGTTGTTGAAAAAATAGTTCACAGCCGGGCTTCTAAGCTTATCTATGTCAGCTGTAACCCTGCGACGCTGGCCCGCGATCTCGGTCGTTTAAATAATTTCGCTGACGGTTTTATCCTGAAATCGCTTGCCGCCTACGACATGTACGCCGGCACCACCCATCTTGAAGTAATGGCTTTACTTGAACGTCGTAAGCTTTTATCATAGTCTGATTCCTTAAAGATAAGCGATTTATCTTGACTAAAGCTGCCGTAAAGTGTAACCAGCCGGCACCGAATTAGCGGGCAATCGAAAATTACTATCCTTTCCGGCTGGGGGCAGATCGCAAAGATCTGTCCCCAGCTTTTTTTTAATGGTTTTGATAAAACTTTACTTTGAGGTTGATTTCTGGAAACAATGAAAAATTTAAGAAATATCGCTATTATCGCTCATGTTGATCACGGCAAGACGACGCTGGTTGACTGTCTTCTGCAACAATCCGGCACCCTTAACCGTCGCGACGTCGGCAAGGAACGGATTATGGACTCCAATGACCAGGAACGTGAGCGCGGCATCACTATTCTGGCCAAGAGTACGGCGATCAAATGGAACGACTGTTATATTAATATCGTCGACACTCCGGGCCATGCTGATTTCGGCGGTGAAGTCGAACGGATTCTCTCGATGGTTGACTCGGTTCTCTTGCTGGTTGACGCGGTCGAAGGGCCGATGCCGCAGACCCGTTTTGTCACTCAGAAGGCTTTCAAGGCCGGGCTCAACCCGATTGTGGTCATTAATAAAATTGATCGTCCCGAAGCCCGACCCGACTGGGTTGTCGATCAGGTTTTTGACCTTTTCGGCCGTCTCGGCGCCAGTGATGAACAGCTTGATTTTCCTGTGATCTACGCCTCCGCGGTCAAAGGTGTGGCCGGCATGGAGATGGATTCCATCAGTGATGATATGACGCCGCTTTTAAAACTGATTGTCGATAAGGTTAAGCCTCCGCAGGTTGATCCCGAGGGACCGTTTCAGATGCAGATCTGTGCCCTTGATTTTAACAGCTATGTCGGGGTCATCGGTTTAGGCCGGGTTCAGCGGGGGCGGGTGCGGGCGCCGATGCCGGTGGTTGTCATTGATCGCGACGGCCGCCAGCGCCCGGGTAAGATTCAGGCGGTGATGGGGCATATGGGGATGGAGCGAACTGAGATCGAAGAGGCTTATGCCGGCGATGTCGTCAGTATCTGCGGGATTGAAGGCCTGAAAATTTCCGACACCCTCTGTGTGCCCGCTACGCCCGAAGCTCTGCCGCCTTTGACCGTGGACGAACCGACCGTGAGCATGACTTTTCAGGTCAATGATTCACCTTTTGCCGGTCTTGACGGTAAATATGTTACCAGCCGCAATATTAAAGATCGTTTGGAGAAAGAACTTATTCATGATGTCGCCCTGCGAGTCGAGCCGGGGATTACTCCGGATCGTTTTGTCGTCTCCGGGCGGGGTGAGCTTCACCTTTCGGTTCTGATCGAAAAGATGCGGCGCGAAGGTTATGAGATGGGGGTTTCGCGGCCCGAGGTAATTATCAAGGAGATTGACGGGGTTCAGCAGGAACCCTTTGAAATTTTGGTTATCGATTGCGAAGAGATTCATCAGGGCGGGGTGATGGAGGTTTTAGGGCAGCGCAAGGCTGAATTAACCAATCTGCGCCCGGACGGTAAAGGTCGGGTGCGGCTCGATTTTATTGTTCCTTCCAGAAGTCTGATCGGTTTTCGCTCATATTTTATGACTCTGACTTCCGGCAGCGGAATCATGAACCATATTTTTGATCATTATGCCCCCAAACTTCCCGGTGAATTCGGGGTTCGGCAGAATGGCGTCCTGGTTTCGATGCTTCCTGGTAAAGTCTTAGGTTTTGCCCTTTTCAATCTGCAGGAGCGCGGACGTTTGCTGATCAGCCCCAATGTTAATGTTTATGAGGGCCAGATTATCGGGATTCACTCCCGCGGTAACGATCTCGCCGTCAATCCGACCAAAGGCAAGCAGCTTACCAATATGCGGGCTTCAGGTTCGGATGAGAATATCATCCTGACCCCGCCGGTCAATTTCTCGCTTGAACAGTCTTTGGAATTTATCGATGATGACGAGCTTGTCGAAGTGACCCCTAATTTCATTCGTCTGCGTAAAAGACTGCTCAAAGAGGTTGACCGCAAACGGTCCGATCGCAGTAAAAAAGTGGTTAGTGCTTAGGTTGTGGTGCGCAGCGAGAGGGCGATGCGGCGGCGTTCCTGATCAATATTTAAAACAGTAACGCTGACCGCTTGCCCGAGTTTGACAACCTCTCCCGGGTCGCGGACAAAACGGTCGGCCATCTGGCTGATATGGACGAGGCCGTCCTGATGGACGCCGATATCAACGAAAGCGCCGAATTTGGTGATATTGGTAACCAGCCCGGGCAGGCGCATGCCGGCGGCCAGATCCTCTATCTTATTGATCCCCTTCTGAAAACAGAACTGTGTAAATTCCCGGCGCGGGTCGCGGCCGGGTCGGGCCAGTTCCGCCATAATATCATCCAGGGTCGGGCGTCCGACCTTGGCTGAGAGATAGTTTTCAATGACAATCTCCTGGCGGAGTTTTTCATTCTGCATCAGTTGTTTCAGGGATAGGCCGTAATCTTCAGCCATCTGTTTGACCAGAAGATAATTTTCGGGGTGGACGGCGCTGGCATCAAGCGGATTGTCGGCGTTCTGCATGCGCAAAAACCCGGCCGCCTGTTCGAAGGCTTTAGGCCCGAGACGGGGCACCTTCAGCAATTCCCGTCGGGAGTGAAAAGGGCCGTTTTCGTTGCGATAACTGACGATATTGCGAGCAATGGTCGCATTGAGCCCGGCAACATAGGTCAAAAGTTCGGCACTGGCACTGTTGACCTCAACCCCGACCCGGTTGACGCAGCTGCTGACAACCTCATCAAGGCGGCGCTGCAGGCGGGTCTGCTCGAGATCGTGCTGGTACTGACCCACACCGATGGCTTTAGCCTCAATTTTGACAAGTTCTGAGAGCGGGTCCTGTAAACGACGTCCGATCGAGATGGCGCCGCGAACGGTCAGGTCGAGGTCGGGAAACTCCTGACGGGCAATCTCCGAGGCTGAATAAATTGAGGCTCCGGCTTCGTTAACCATTGAGATTATAATATTTTCAGGCAGATCAAGAGACCTGATAAAACTTTCGGTTTCGCGGCCGGCAGTGCCGTTGCCGATGGCAATGGCTTCAATTTTATGGCGCCGGCAGAGCTTTGTGACAATCTCGGCGGCGGCTTCGCTCTGCCGCGATGACGTAGCTGGATAGATGACCGTATGTTCGAGAAGCTGGCCGGAAGCATCCAGGCAGACAAGCTTGGCCCCGCTGCGAAATCCCGGATCTAGGGCCATAACCCGTTTTTCTCCTAAGGGCGGAGCCAGCAGCAGTTGCCTTAAGTTGTCGGCAAAAACCGCAATCGCTTCACCCTCGGCCGCTTCCCTTAAAACCTGACGACTTTCGTTTTCCAGGGCCGGAGCCAGAAGTCTTTTGTAGGCATCGTTCAGGGCTAGCTCAACCTCCTGCGCACAGAGGTTATTTTGCCGAATAAATTGCTGACGGATCAAGGCTAAAGCTTTGTCGGTCGGGGGACGCAAGCTGAGGCGTAAAATTCCGGCTTTTTCCCCTCGAAACAGGGCCAGCAGACGATGGCCGGCAATTTTTGTACTCTTCTCCCGCCAGTCGAAGTAGTCTCGAAAATTACCGCCCTCCTCCTCTTTGCCCTTGATGACCAGGGCCGTAATTTCACTTTCGCGGGTAAAGAGCCGGCGTAAAACGGTTCGGGTGTCAAGATCTTCATTAATCTTTTCGGCAATAATATCGCGGGCCCCGGCCAGGGCCTCGGTTAAACTGGTAATCCCTTTTTCCGGGTTGATAAAGGCCCGGGCCGCTGTTTCCGGATTTGTTTCCGGCTGGCTGAACAACAGCTCAGCTAAAGGCAGCAAGCCTCGCTCCCGGGCCTGAAGAGCTCGGGTTTTACGTTTGGGCCGGTAGGGTAGATAGAGATCTTCGAGTTCGACCAGACTGGCAGCGGCGGCTAATTTTTTTTCGAGTTCCGGGCTTAAAAGTTTGAGATCGGTCAAGGTGGTCGTTATCGTCTGGCGCCGTTTTTCTTGGTTTGCCAATTGTTCAAGACGCGTCTGAATCTGACTGATAACCACTTCATCAAGTAACCCGGTTGCTTCTTTGCGATAGCGGGCGATAAAGGGAATGGTGGCGCCGTCAGCAAAAAGATCGGCCACTGCCATCACCTGTTCCGGCTTTATTTTAAGTTCCGTGGAGATGATCTGGTGAAAGGATGAAGGCATTGTCTTTCCTATGTTTATTTTTTTATAAGGTTAAGGCTTACTGATAGGACAGGCCGGATTCATAGGTTAATTCAGTTTTTATAGCAATGGTATTCTACTGACAGTTAAAAAAAACAGTAAGGCCTGTGCAGATTTTTTTGCTGGCTAAAGATGCGTTTTTTTGCTAGTTCCAAACGCGAGAACAATCGACAGACAGGCTCTCATTTTGAAGCTTCGATCTGATCCGACTGACTAAAACAGAGGAAAACTTACCCGAATGAGCCAAATACAACAGCGGCATTTTTTCATAAACTGCGGATTGAGGCTGGTTTTCGTCCTCTGTCTGTTGCTTCCCGGAAACGGTTGGGCTGCGTCGGCTTCGTCCCGGCCGGATGTCCTGAGTAAACTTGCTGCGGCGTTGCCGACCAGGATAGTCTCCCTGGTGCCGGCAGTGACTGAGGTCATCGCGGCGCTCAATGCCGATCCTCTTTTAGTCGGCATTACCTATCATTCGAACCGACCGGCCCGTCTCGAACGTTGCACGGTGGTGGGTGGATTCATGGCCCCTTCGCTGACGCGGATTAAGTCTCTGCAGCCTGATCTGGTTTTTATCTCGGACATGCATGAAAATTTACGAGCGCAGTTGAACACTCTCGGTTGCCGCGTCGTCGAGATCAGAACTTCATCATTGCGGCAGGCTTTTGCCAATATTAAGCAGATTGGCGATATTGTCGGCAAAAGTTCTGCGGCCGCACAACTGGTGGCCGAGCTGCAGCAGCAGATGGTTTTAATCAGTCGAAAAATCGAGCGTATTCCTCTCTCGGCAAGACGGCGGGTCATGCGCCTGATGGAGTGCGACGGGCTGCTGGTGCCCGGGGATGATTCGTTTCAGAATGAGCTGATTGTCGCCGCCGGCGGGATTCCGCCGGTCTGGGGTAAAAAAGGGGTTGCGGTGCAGGTGACTGCGGCGGAGGTGCAAACCTTTGATCCTCAGTTAATATATGCCGACGGCATCTGTCGACATAAAGTCAAAAAACTTTTTACCGGAAAACCCTGGACCGGAATGGCCGCCGGCAAAAGCGGCAACATTCATTTTTTTCCTGATGTCCTGACTTGTCGGGCGGCAACCCATCTTGGTGATTTCGTCGCCTGGCTGGCGGCGACCATCTATCCTGACTATTTCAGTCGTCCGGAAAATATGGTTCTGCCGGAAGCGATCAGAGCCCGAAGCGAACTGCAGATAGGTCTTGACTGTGTAAAACAGGCTGCAGTGGTTGAAACCACAATTGCCGACTTTAATCATCGCACCCTGGTGGTTGATCTGACTGAGCCGATGCAGACCTTATCAACCCTGGAAGGTTTTCGTGCGGGAATTACCACGGTAGGCAATCACTATCTGCCGCCGGCTTCCTGGAATCTGGTACATCTTCTGGGCTCCTCGGCGTTTGAAGCCCGGGTAAGCGGTCTGCTTGAACGGCAAGCGGAGACCACCTCCATGCTGTTTACCGGCGCGGATATGAATAATCTGGTGCAGCAGAGTGTCTCATTCAGGGAGATGAAGGTAACGGCCCTGGTCACCGCCGGGGTCAGTTCCAATGCGGTACGCATGGGGGCCGAGGAGGGGCGTTATTATGAACTTGATAACGCGGATGCGACTCCCAAGCCGGGAACAATCAATATTATTCTTTTAAGCAATCTCAAACTTACCCCCAAAGCCATGACCCGGGCCATCATCAGTGCCTGTGAAGGAAAATCGGCGGCTCTGCAGGATCTCGATATCCGGGCCACCAGTAATCCTGCATTTTTCCAGGCGACCGGAACCGGTACAGATAATATTGTCGTGGTGGAGGGTCGGGGCCGCACCATCGACCAGACCGGAGGCCACAGCAAAATGGGGGAGCTGATTGCCCGTGCGGTTTATGACGGGGTTACGGAAGCTGTACGCCGGCAGAACGCCATCTGCAGAAAACGTTCGCTTTTTCAGCGTCTGCAGGAACGTCAGATTTCAGTTTACGAATTTCTTCAGGATTGCCGCCTGGAAAAATGGGTTTCGGTTGCGGGCCTGGTGGCTCCTGTCGAAGAACTTTTACTTGACCGGTCCGGTATTACGTTTGTTGAAAGCTCTTTCGCTATCAGTGATGCCTGGCAGCGTTCCCAGGTTAAAGACCTGGAAAGTTTTCGTAAAGAGTGTGCGCAAATGGCGAACCGGATTGCCGGTCGGCCTTTGCCGGTTTTGCCGCAGATCTATTTTGGCCCAGAATTACCTGATCCCCTGCGCCTGGCTCTGGAAGCCCTGGTCTGTGGGGTTGAATATCGGCTTAAAACTGTTTCTGAATAACGTTTTTCTGCACTGGGGGCTGAGGCCGGGCTCAGCTCGTGCCGCCCAGCACCGCCCTGATAACTTTGCCGAGTTCGGCAAAATCGAAAGGCTTGGCAACCATTGCTGCAAATCCATATTCCTTGAAATTGGCCATCACAGGGTCGTTACAGTAGCCACTGGAAACAATTACTTTAGCCTTACTATCAAGCTCCAGAATTTTCTTGACTGCTTCTTTGCCGCCCATTCCTCCGGGAATGGTCAGATCCATAATCGTGACATCTATCGGGGCCTCATTTCCCAGTGCGGTTTTATAGAGATCGACGGCTTCAGCACCATCCGTGACACTTAAAACCTCGTAGCCTAAATGGGTCAATATCTCTTCAGCAACTTCGCGGATAATCTCCTCATCATCCATGATCATAATCTTGCCCTGCCCTTTTTGCCGGAAGGGGAGATCTGTTTTTACGACTGAATCTTTGGGCGGGAAGCCGGTGGCCGGTAGATAAAGTATAAACACTGTGCCCTGTCCGAGTTTAGAATCCACGGAAATATGGCCTCCGTGTTTGCTAAGAATCGAATGGCAGACGGCAAGGCCCAAGCCGCTGCCCTCGGTTTTGGTTGTAAAATAGGGGTCAAAAATTTTCTCGATAATCTCCGCCGGCATACCAATGCCGGTATCTTTGATTGTGAGCCTGACATAGTTGGCGGGTTTAAGCTTCGTCGGTAAAACAATCAGCTCATTGTCTTCAATATTGCAGCCCTCAATTGCGATGGTACCGCCATCCGGCATGGCTTGTTTGGCATTAATGATCAGGTTTTGAATGACTTGACTGATCTGATCCGGATCAACCTCAATTGCCCAGAGATCATTCTGCAAATTGCAGGTCATCGCAACATTGCTGCCGCTTAAAACGAAATTTGCCGGTTCGGTTATCAATCTTGCAAGTGATGTTTCCCGCTTGATCGGATCTCCGCCTTTGGCAAAAGTCAGCAGTTGCAGGGTTAACCCTTTGGCTCTTTGCGCCGCTTTTTCAGCTTCTCTAACCAGGGCAGAAGCTTTGGTTTCCGGTTGGATGAATTCTCTAGCCAGGCTCAGATTGCCGATAATAGCTACCAGAATATTATTGAAATCGTGTGCAATTCCGGCTGCCAGTACCCCGACTGATTCAAGTTTTCGGACTTTAAGCATCTCTTTTTCCTGCAGCAGCTCTTCGGTAACATCACGAAAGACAAGGATCGTGCCGATAATCCGGCTCTCCGGGTCGCGGATCGGGGCCCCGCTGTCGGCAATATTACGCCGGTTGCCATTCCTGTCAATGAGCACAGTATGATGATCCAGGGTAATAATCTTACCCGAATTGAGGATTCGTACCACCGGATCGGCGCAGGGCTGCTGGGTTCTATCGTCAATTATTTTAAAAATTTCCGAGACTGTTTTCCCGACGGCATCGACCTGTTTCCAGCCGGTAAGCTGTTCTGCAACCTTGTTGAGTAAAACAACCTTGCCGTTGTTGTCGGAGGTGATGACCCCATCCCCGATACTGCGCAAGGTTACCAGCAGGCGTTCATGTTCCGCCGCCAGCTTTTTTTCGGCCCGCTCTTTTTCCTGAGTTCGGGCGGAAATAGATATAATCATTTTTTCAAATGTCAGCGCCATAGTGCCGATTTCATCTTGAGAGATATTTTCATTATAGATTCTGAGATGGCGACTGAGCCCGCTCAAATCATCCTCCTGATACTCTTTCATCATCCTGCTGAGGTCAATTACGGGTCGGAGAATCCAACGGTTCGTAAAGATAAAATAGATGAGACCGGTTATCGCGATAGCAATGAGGAAAATGCCCAGAAAAAAGAGGATACTGTTTTTCAACTGCCGCTTAAGGTATTTCTTCGTAATCCCAACCCGGATGACGCCAAGGCCGTCACCATCAACGCTTAAAGGAGTTATAAACTGAGGAGTTCCTTGATTGAAATTACTTGCTTGGGTGGCAGCATTTTGTCTGAATTGGTGACTGATATCTTCCTGCGAAAGATGAAGGGTTGGGACTTGCCCGATGGAAAAGATGATACGGGCGGCCGGATCATAAATCTCAATATAGGCAATCTCCTGGTTTTTGCGATAGATGGTTTCAATTATTTTACCGGTTCTGTCATAAGCTATAGTATTGACTACAGGGTCAACGCAGGTGGTTTCGAGAAGCTCTCGTATCAGGCTTGACTTCTCGATGAAAGCATTTTCAAAACTTTGCTTCTGCAGGTTTGAGTAGGATGTGAGGATAAAGGCAAAGAGTAGTGTTGTCGATAGGAGGTGTAAAAAAAGGAGTTTGTCAAAAATGCCGAAACTTACTTTAGGGTGGCTTTTCATACTGTCCTTAAATTTTAATAAGAGTACTTATTTTGCGACCTGCGGAAGTACCCCCCCCCGAGTACGGGTCGAAAAACTTACCGGGGGTTGCGGGATTCATGCCCGCATTACTTATCTCAGTCTCGGATAAATTACACTATGGTCGGCGGCGGTCGGCGGCCAGATGCTGACCATGCGACCCTGTTGAATCTGAACCAGGGCCATTTTATGGCCTATATTCATGCCTCTGACATCATATTTTATCTTTCCGTAAAAAGTTTCTACATTTAACTGCCGGATATTTTTCAAAACCTCTCTGGCGTCCAAGGCATCGCATTTTTCCAGGGCCAGTTGGTAGATGACGCCAGTGGCGCTGGACTGAGCATCCTGATAGGTTGGAGGTTGGCCGTATTTAGCCGTAAATTCCTTCACATAATCAGTCGGGGTGCCGAAAACCGGCCCCCTAAATGAACTTTCCGCAACCCACTGAGTTACTCCGATCATACCATCCGCGCCGGCGCCCACATCGTTGACAAAATTTATCTCGGACGGTCCAATCGTCATAACTATTGCTTTCGGGTTCAACTCTTTGACTCTTAAGAGTTGGCGGCTGAAAGTTACGGCATCCTGATAATGGCTTGTAAGAATGATGATGTCAGGTTTTCTCTCTGCCATTGCCAGCAGGTATGGTGTAAAATTACTGGTTTCAGCATCAATAACTTCAAAATATATCTCTTTAATGTTGCGGCTGGCCGCCCAGATCTGAACTCCTTTGGCGACGCTTCTGGTAAAAAGTTTATCCGGGGTCAATAAAGCATAGGTCTTTGGCGGGGGGTCAAGTTTTGACGCCATGTCAAAAAAATCTTTAAACCACCAGCTCGCAGAAGTTTGGGTGGCAAAGGTGAAATGCTGGTTTCGGGTGAAAATGGAGTCTGATGCACCGCCTGATTCAATCATTATTTTGCCGTACTCTTCAGTTATTTTACTCGCGGCCAGATTGAAGCCGCTGGAGAATGATCCCAGGATAAAATCGACCTTGTCTTCAACAATCAACTTCGTAATATTTTCTTTGAGTTTGTCAATCTGGCTGTTATCATCGTAATACTTGATTTTTACCTGATATGATTTGGAACCAACTTTTATCCCCCCATTTTTGTTTACGTGTTCTTGCCAGAGGTCGTAACCTTCAATAACGTTTTGCCCCTCAACGCGAAAGTGTCCGGTTTTTGAAATAGAGGCCCCGAAATAGAGGGCTTGCCGGTTTGCAAGGTCGGCAAGCGGGGTTAATTTCTGTTCTGCTGCTGCAACCTCATTTATAGTTATCGGACGATCCTGGTTTGAACTTTCATGCTGAAAACTGACGACGATAAACGATATCCCTGAAACAAGCGTCAAGCAAAAAAGAAGCAGCATTTTCTTCTGCATAGATTCCTCAAGAAATATATTGACTGGTTGACTGTTTCGCTGCCACCAGAGTTAACTGGAAGTCCTCATAGCGGACATAGGTGTTTATGTCAAGTGTAACGGTAAATAGATTCAGAAAAGTAGAGTTAGGATGGAGTTTTTACAGACTCGACCAGCCCGGTCAAAGCGTACCCCTTCGGCTTCTAATAAAGCTCTCTTCATCTGCAACCCTCCAGCAAAGCCGCCGAGAGAGCGGTCGGAACGGATTATGCGATGGCACGGAATGAGAATGGGAAACGGGTTGGTCGCTAAAGCCGTGCCGACGGCTCGGGATGCCTGGGAATGGCCGAGAAAGGCGGCCAGATTGCCATAGGAACAGACCATTCCCCGAAAAATTGTCGGTAAAGCTCGCAGAACTTTCTTCTGGAAGTTTGAACAATTATCAATCTGCAAGAACCCTGAAGTAAATTCTATTTTTTCACCGGCCATACCGGCCACTATTTCAGTGAGAATAAGTTCGACTGCCGGGGTGCTGGCATGGCGGATACCCGGGAATAAACGTTCCGCTTCCTGGTCTGCCGGTAAGCCCGGTTTGGCAAGAATAATCTTCAGCAGCTGCGGTTGCCCGTTGTATGACTTCCAGATCAGGGCAATCGGGCCGAAAGGGGTAGAGTCGATGGTGGTTTTCTTAATCTTTTGCACGCTTCACTTTAAAAAATCTTAAAAAGCCAGTATTTGAGATCAAAAAAATGCAGTACCCTTCGGGTGAACTCGACCTCCTGCACTCAGGTGGCCAGATCCTTGATCGCGGTCTGATTACGCATGATGCGTCGATCCTGAGATTTATCAAGGCCGCCGCTGGCGATAAACCCACGAATTGTTCCATTTCACCAGCATCAAGCCAGATACCATGGTCGCCGCAGATATCGATCATAACCCCGGAAATCTCCTGGAGTTTTTTCGTCATCATGGTGCCGCGGCGAACGCAGTGCAGGTAGGCCGTTTCCTGGCGCAGGGCAGGTCGGAAAAGATTTCGGCAACGCGATTTTCCTGACCGCAATGAGGGCAGTAGCGACTCTTCGGATTAACCGGTTTTCCGCAATGCTGACATGGTTTCGGTGTCATAAGGGGTACGCCTTTCCAAGTTGATGTGAGTCTTACTATTGCATGAAAAATGGGTAAAATCAAGATTTGCAAATTTATATTTGTTTTCTTCTGAAGTTGTATAAAATATTATTTTACTATTGACAAGAACTCAATTGTTGGGTTAATAGGCGAAGAAGAATGAAGCTTCATTCATTTTTATCGATGATAGTAATCAGGCAAAGGAGTAGAAAATGAACCTGGTGCAGATTTTCTTTGAACAGGCCCGACGTTTAGGCAGTCGTACAGGGATGAAAGTTAAACGTGATGGGATTTATGTTGATATCTCCTGGCAGGAGTGGGCCGCAAAAGTTGAAGCCGTGGCCGGAGGGCTTCTGTCGCAGGGGTTGCAGGCTGGAGAAAAAGTGGCGCTGCTCTCGGAAAACCGTCCCGAATGGGCCTTTGCTGATCTTGCGGTTCTGGCCTGCGCTTGTGCCGATGCGCCGCTCTATCCCAGCAATCTGGCACCTCAGGTAGAGTATATTATAAATGATTCGGATGCGGTTTTTCTTTTTGTTTCGACTGCCGAACAACTGCAAAAAGGGCTGGCTGTGGTTGATAAATGTACCGGGCTGAAAAAGATTTTCGTTTTTGAGGAGAATCTTACCACAGAGCTGCTCGCCCATGAAAAAGTGATGACTCTGACCCAGTTGATGACTGCCGGGAAAGCGTGGCTCGAAGATAACGCTGAACGGTTGGAAGCTATCTGGCAGAACATCGATGCTCATGCGCTGGCCACTCTGATCTATACTTCCGGTACCACCGGCGACCCCAAAGGGGTGATGCTGACCCATGATAATTTCATCAGTAATGTTATTGCGGCCAGCAGATGTGTACAGGTCGACAACTCCGATATTTTCCTTTCCCACCTTCCTCTAAGCCACGTTTTTGAGCGCATGGCAGGCCATTATCTGCCGATATATAACGGCGCCGTAATCGCTTATGCCGAATCGATTGAGAAGGTTTCCCAGAATATGGGGGAGGTCCATCCCACCATCATGATCAGTGTGCCTCGTCTTTTCGAGAAAATCTATGACCGCATTTATGATGGCGCACAACAGAGCTCAGGTCTCAAAAAACGGCTGGTATTCTGGGCTTTCGGCCTTGCCGATCAGCTTGCGGCCTGCAAACGCGAAGGGCGTACTCCGGGGGGCTGGCTCCAGTGGCAGCATCGTCTGGCTCAGAGACTGGTATTCTCCAAACTGGGTGAAAAACTTGGCGGCAGCCTGCGGCTTTTTATCTCCGGGGGAGCGCCGTTGCCGCAGAAAGTGGCCGAATTTTTTTATGGTACCGGCTATCCCATTTACGAAGGTTATGGCTTGACCGAGACCGCTCCGGTGCTCGCCGTCAACTACCCTGGACACATAAAATTCGGTACCGTCGGACCGGTGCTTGACGGAGTCGCCGTCAAAATCGCCGAAGATGGTGAAATCCTGGCCCAAGGGCCCAATATCGCGCTGGGTTATTATAAAAATCAGGCGGCCACCGCTGAAGCCTTTGTCGATGGCTGGTTTCATACCGGGGATGTCGGGGAGCTTGACAGTGATAATTATCTGAAAATAACCGATCGGAAAAAAGATCTGATAGTTACGGCCGGCGGAAAAAATATTGCGCCGCAACATCTTGAAAATCTGCTCAAGATGGATAAGTACATCAGTGAAGCGATGCTTTACGGCGACCGGAAAAAATTTATCTCAGCCCTTATCGTGCCGGATTTTGAAAAGGTTGAAGAATATGCACTGAAGAACGATATTCTTTTTACCAATGTCAGAGGCCTGCTTGAAAATCCCGAAATCCGGGCCATGCTCGGCCGCCGGATCGAAAAGGTACATCAGGAACAGAATATTCCCGGTTATGAGCAGGTGAAAAAGTTTGTGCTCATGAGCAGCGAGTTTTCGATGGATAATAACGAAGTGACGCCAACCCTTAAACTGAGACGCAAGATTGTTACGGCCAAATTCAAAAAGGAGCTCGATGCCCTCTATGAAGATTAGCTCTCTTGAGACCAAACCTCCGGAGATAAAAGGGCTTCCAGATGACCCCCGGAAACGGGCCAAATATCTGGCCATTATCGAAGCTGCTCTGGAGGCCTTTTCCGAGTATGGTTATCATGACTGTCCGGTTTCAAAAATCGCCCGCAAAGCCAACGTTGCCGACGGCACAATCTATCTCTATTTCGCCAATAAAGAGGAGGTTTTGATCTCAGTCTTTCAAGAGAAGATTAACCGTCTGATTGATGACATCGAAGAGTTGATGCCGACCTGCGCAAACGCCTGGGACAAGATTGAGGTTCTGGTGCGCTATCATATCACAACATTGGGGAATAATCCGATCTTGGCTAATTTTCTGCAGATTCAGCTGCGGCAGTCAAGTGTCAAGATTCGTCAGGACATTGCCGGCCCTTTGCGTAAATTATATTACCTTATCGAGGGTTTTGTCGCTGAAGGACAGAAGGCCGGGGTGATCGACTCAGCTATTAATGTTGCCATTGCCCGCAAAGTGATCTTCGGCAGTATTGACGAAGTGGTCAGCTGCTGGGTCTTAAGCCGGCGAAGATATGACGTGACAGCTATGATCGATGATATTCTATATATTCTGCGCCGGGCCCTGCTGGTAAAGGCCGCGGCAGAGGAGTAGGAAATATTTTTTTGCCAGCTGAATGAGTGAACATTCAGTCATTAATTTATAAACATATCTTTTTATGTAAATTGGAAAGGAGAAAAAGTTATGGGAAACGGACTGGTTAATGTCAGGGATCAGAAATTCATTCTATTTGAACAGATCGGCATTGAGAAACTTTTTAATTCGGAAAAATATGGCGACTATACCGTTGATGACGCCAACATGATGCTGGGCGAGGCCGAAAAACTGGCAGTAAATGTGATGGCGCCAACTTACGCGGAAGGCGATAAGGAGGGTTGTACCTTTACTGAGGGCAAGGTCAAGGTGCCCTCCTGCTATCACGCTGCTTATAAAAAAATCTGTGAAACCGGCTGGTTCTGTGCTTCCCGCGATCCGGAGGTGGGGGGCCAGGGGATGCCTTTAAGTCTTTTTTCTGCCTGTGCCGAACTTTTTGATGCGGCCAATTTTGCTTTGATGATGTATCCCGGTCTGACCTGCGGAGCAGCGGCTTTGATTGAAAAATTCGGAACCGAAGCCCAGAAGAAAAAGTACATGTATAAAATGTATGCCGGTGAATTCGGCGGCACCATGTGTCTGACGGAGCCCGGTGCCGGCAGTGATGTCGGGGCGCTGCGCACCAAAGCGGTTAAACAGGCGGATGGTTCTTATAAGATCAGCGGCACCAAGATGTTTATCTCCAGCGGGGATCACGATCTGACAGGCAACAATATTCATGCCGTTCTCGCCCGAATTGAGGGAGATCCGGTGGGCACCGATGGCATTTCGATCTTTATTGTGCCCAAAGTTCTGGTCAATGCCGATGGTTCTCTGGGAGCGCCGAATGATGTTGTCACCGGCAACATCGAGCATAAAATGGGCATCAAAGGCTCAGCGACCTGTACCCTTAATTTCGGCGAAGAAGAGAACTGTGTCGGCGAACTTCTGGGGCGTGAGCGTCAGGGTATGGAGATCATGTTCCACATGATGAACGAGGCCCGTCTCGAAGTGGGCATGCAGGGCTTAGGCCATTCTTCGGCTGCTTTTGAACACGCTCGCGACTATGCGCGCGAGCGTGTTCAGAGCCGGGCCGTATGGGATATGACCAATCCGGCTGCCCCGGCAGTCACTATTATCGAACATCCTGATGTCAGGCGTACCCTGTTATGGATGAAAGCTTATGTCGAAGGCATGCGCGCCCTTAATTACTATGTGGCTTACGCTTTCGACCGGGCCGAAATTGCTCAGGATCAGGTTGAAAAGAAAAAATGGCTGGGAGTGGTTGAACTCCTGACCCCGGTGTGCAAGGCTTTCTCTTCCGATAAAGGGGTTGAAATCTGTTCGCTGGCCATTGATATCTACGGCGGTTACGGCTACTGTTCCGAGTATCCGGTTGAGCAGTATTTACGCGATGTCAAAATTGCCTGCATTTATGAAGGCACCAACGGCATTCAGGCCCTTGATCTGGTGGGTCGTAAACTCGCGCAGAATCATGGCGAAAACCTGAAAAACATGTTTGCCGAAATCGGCAAAACCGCAGCCGTTGCCGGCGCCGATCCTCAGCTTCAGGAGCTGGGTGGAGCACTGGCTAAAGCCGCCCAGGCTTTAGGACAGGTCTCTTTGCAGTTTAAAGAGTGGGCTGACGGCTCCGGTCTGGTTCTGCCGATCTTGAATGCCCGGCCCTTTCTAGGACTTTTAGGTGATCTGCTGGTCGGCTGGCAGTTGGTGCAGGGGGCTCAGGTGGCGGCAGCGTCTCTTAATAAAATCTACACTCAAGCCGGAGCGCAAACCTCGGCTGAACGTCGATCTTTCACCCGCAATAATGCTGATGCCGCCTTTTATGAAGGCAAAATTGCCAGTGCCACTTATTTTGCCAGCACCATTCTGCCGACCATCAAAGGCCGATGTCTGGGTATTCTGGCGGGAGATCGTACACCGATCGAAATGCTGGATGCCTCTTTTGGTTGAGATCGGCTTAATGCCATGATTTAAATATGCAACACAACAATCCGTAATCATATACTTCTTGCTATATTTAAAAGATATAACCCTTTAACGAAAGGAGATTCTTGCAATGACCTACCAGATTAAAAAAGCGGCGGTTCTCGGAGCCGGGGTGATGGGGGCAACGATTGCGGCTCATCTCGCCAATGCCGGAATAGAGTGCCTGTTGCTCGACATCATCCCGTTCGAGCTGAAACCGGAAGATGAAGCTAAAGGCCTGACCCGCGAGAGCTCGGCCTGGCGCAACAGTTTTGCCGATAGAGGTTTACAGGGCGCCTTAAAGGCGAAACCTGCAGCTTTTTATGCGAAGTCAGTTGCGGCCTTGGTGAAAACCGGAAACTTTGAAGACGATCTTGATAAATTGTCCGGGGTTGACTGGGTCATCGAGGTCGTGGTCGAAAATCTCAAGATCAAACATGAACTGCTGGCCAAGGTTGAAAAGGTGATCGGTCCTGATTGCATTCTTTCAACCAATACCTCGGGATTGCCGATCAATGAGGTCGGAGCGCAACTCTCAGCCGCGGTCAAAAGTCGCTTTCTCGGAACCCATTTTTTTAATCCGCCTCGCTACATGAAGCTGCTCGAAATTATCGCCGGGCCCGATACCAAACCCGAAATTATTGAATTTATGGCAAGATTCGGCGAGGATATTCTGGGTAAAGGCATTGTCGTCTGTAAAGATGTGCCCAATTTTATCGCCAACCGGATCGGCGTGTTTGATATCTCCAACGCCATTACCCTGATGCAGGAGATGAATCTGAGCGTGCCTGAGCTTGATGCGATTATCGGCAAAGCTTTAGGACGGCCCGGATCGTCGATCTGCGGGACCATGGATCTCGTCGGCCTGGATACCGGCATGCACGTGATGCACAATCTTTATGACGCGGTGGTCGACGATGAGATGCGCGATATTTTTCAGGCCCCTGATTTCATGGTAAAGATGGTTGAGAGCGGTTGTCTGGGCAATAAAACCGGGCAGGGTTTTTACAAAAAGAGCAAGGATGAAACGGGCAAAAGAGTCAAGCTGGCGCTCGATTACAAGAGTAACGAGTATGTCGCCTTTGAAAAACCACGTTTTCCCGAACTGAAAGAGGCGCGCAAAACTCCGGGTGGTTTTGCTGCCAGTTTGAAATATTTATTTAAAAGCCCAGGCTTGGTCGGCGATGTTGTGCGCGCCTATTTATGTCGTAATTTCATCTATGCCGCCAACCGCATTCCCGAAATCAGTGACCAGATCAATGCCATTGATGACGCCATGAGGTGGGGTTACAATCATAAACTTGGTCCCTTTGAACTCTGGGATGCGATCGGTCTTGAGGAGACGGTCGAAGTTTTTAAAAACCTGAAGATGAAGCTTCCCCAAGCGCTGACGGCAATGTTGAAAGCGGGATATAAAAAGTTCTATGAGAGCCGTGCCGACGGCCTTTATGTTTTCGATTTTGCCGCACAGAACTACAGTAAAATCAAAGCAAATCCGAAAGTCATCCTTCTGCCCGGCTTGAAAGCTTCCGGGGGCGTGGTCGCCACCAATCCGGGAGCGACCATGATCGACCTGGGTGACGGTATCGCCTGCGTCGAATTTCATACCAAGATGAACGCGATTGATGCCGATGTTGTCGGCATGCTCAATCAGGCCTGCGATATTGTCGAAAAAGATTTCAAGGGTCTGGTTATTGCCAATCACGGCACCAATTTTTCAGTCGGCGCCAATCTTTTCGAGGTCTTTGTCACCATCCAGAAAGGCGACTGGGATATTCTCGATGAGATGATCAAGGGTTTTCAAAATTGTAATATGCGCTTGAAATATCTCAGTAAACCCGTAGTTACAGCCCCGGCCGGCATGGCTTTGGGCGGTGGTTGTGAAATTTCGATGCATGGTGCCCGCTGTCAGGCCGCCGGAGAGACCTATATGGGTCTGGTCGAGGTCGGGGTCGGGGTTATTCCAGCCGGTGGCGGGACCAAGGAGTTGATGATCCGAGCCACTGAGGGGATTCCCGACGGCACTATCGCCAATGGCCTCAATCTCCAAACCTATTATCAGAAAATCTTTGAAACCATCGGCATGGCTCAGGTAGCAACCAGTGCTCTTGAGGCCAAAGAGTACGGTTTTATTCGCAAGAGCGACGCGGTCAGTATCAACCGTGATCATCAGATCTATGATGCCAAACAGACGGCGCTGGGGCTTTCCCATTTTTATAAAAAACCAACTGCACCAATGATACCGGTGATGGGTGATAATTTTAAGGGAATGATCGATGCAGTGCTCTTTAATATGCGGGCCGGTAACTATATCTCCGATTACGATTGTCATGTCGCCGGCAAGTTAAGCGCTATTCTCTCCGGCGGGGATTGTGCGGAAGGCAGCTATGTCAGCGAGCAGCTGCTGCTTGACCTCGAACGAGAGGCTTTCTTAAGTCTATGTGGTGAGCCCAAAACTCAGGATCGCATCATGTTCATGTTGAAAAACGGCAAGCCCTTAAGAAACTAAATGCTGAATGATGGACTAGCCGGTAATTAACCGTGGAAATAAAAGGAGATCAGGGTAATGACTGAAGCAGTAATCGTGGCAACCGTAAGAAGTGCCGGTGGCCGTTATAAAAAAGGTGGTCTGGCCCATACCCGGGCCGATGAAATTGGTATTCAGGTGGTTAAAGGTCTACTCGCCCGCGTGCCGGAGTTGAACCCTGCGGATATAGACGATCTGGTCTGCGGCTGCGCTTTTCCCGAGGCCGAACAGGGCATGAATCTGGGCCGGGTACTGGCTTTAGGGGCGGGGTTGCCGGTCACCGCGAATGGCGTGGTTGTCAATCGTTTCTGCTCCTCCGGTCTTCAGGCGATTGCCGATGCTACCGCCAAGATTCAGGCCGGCTGGGCTGATGTCGTGATTGCCGGCGGGGCCGAAGCCATGAGCCATATTCCGATTGGTGGCTGTATTTTCAGGCCTCATCCGGAATGGGGCGATCTGCCCAACACCTATGTCTCTATGGGGGTGACGGCCGAAAATGTCGCGGCTGAGTTTGCCGTTTCCCGTGAAGACCAGGACAAATTTGCCGTCGAAAGTAACCGTCGGGCTCATGCCGCGATTGCGGCCGGGAAATTTGAAGATGAAATCGTCCCGATTGAGGCCTGGCGTTACAGTACCGATGCCAAAGGCCGAAAAGTCAAAAATCGTCAAACTTTTGCCATCGATGACGGCGTGCGCTGGCCGACAACCATGGCCGATCTGGCCAAGTTGAAATCTCCTTTCAAGGCCGACGGCGTCGTGACCGCCGGGAACTCCTCGCAGATGACTGACGGGGCCGCTTTTTCCCTGCTTATGAGCGCCGAAAAAGCCAAAGCCTTAGGACTTAAACCGCTTGCCCGTTTAACCAATTTTGCTGTGGCCGGGGTGCGACCTGAGGTTATGGGTATCGGCCCGGCGGTCGCTATTCCTAAAGTCCTGAAACAGGCTGGTCTGAAAACCTCCGATGTTGATGTTTTTGAGATTAATGAAGCCTTTGCTTCGCAATGTCTCTACTCTCTGCGTGAGGCTAAGCTCGAAAAACGTTATTGGGACGGAGATATCAATCCTAATGGCGGGGCGATTGCTTTGGGTCATCCCCTAGGCTGTACCGGAGCGAAACTGACGGCGCAACTCCTGCATGAACTGGCTCGTCGAAAAGCTAAACGCGGGATTGTTTCGATGTGTATCGGCGGCGGCATGGGGGCGGCCGGCATCTACGAGATGCTGTAATGGACTTTGATCCGCCTAACGCTTCTCCCCGATATACGCTTAAGGAGGAGATTGCCAGCAGTGTAATTCACGGCATCGGTATTATCCTAGCTCTGAGCGCTTTGATAATTATGGTAAGTTTTGCGATTCATTACGGCAGCCTCAGACATGTTGTCGGGGCTGCGGTTTTCGGGAGCGGCCTGTTGCTGGCTTATACTTCATCAACGCTTTATCACAGCTTTCAGAAAACCGGGATTAAGGAGCTCTTCAGGACCCTGGATCATGTCTCGATCTTTGTCCTGATTGCGGCAACCTATACGCCGTTGACCCTGGTCAATCTGCACGGACCCTGGGGCTGGTCCCTTTTGGGTGTCATCTGGAGCCTGGCCCTTTTTGGTACTGTGCTTGAGTGTACTCCCTTGAAACGCTATCGCCTGGCGGCGGTGATCCTTTATCTGGGCATGGGGTGGACCATAGTTGGGGCTTTCAAGCCATTGCTCGCCCTGGTTCCGCGCGGCGGCCTGCAGCTGCTGCTGGCCGGAGGAGTGAGCTATACGGTGGGCGTGCTCTTTTACGTCTGGCGCCGGCTTCCCTATAATCATGCGGTCTGGCATCTCTTTGTGCTGGCCGGCAGCGCCTGTCATTTTTTTGCTGTTTTATTATATGTCCTGCCTTATCAGTAATCGGACAAAACACAAGGTCAAAAGTAAGAGGGCAACATGGTTGAGAAAAATTATCAAAAAGGTGGTGGGTTTTTACTGGCTGCCGGCCTGGCTGCTGAAATTTTTACGCCTGAGGATTTTACTGCCGAACAGCGTATGATTGCCAAAACGACGGAAGATTTCGTCCGTCATGAAGTCTGGCCGAAACTTGATCAGATTGAAGCTCAAGCAGAGGGCGTGAGCAAAACGCTGATGTTGCAGGCAGCCGATCTGGGGTTGCTGATGGCTGATATTCCGCAAGCCTTTGGCGGCATGGGACTGGATAAGGCGAGTTCGGCCCTGATCACGGAAAAGATGGGAATGGCCGGCTCTTTTTCCGTAACCCATGCGGCCCATACGGGGATTGCGACGCTGCCGATTGTCTTTTACGGCAACCCGCAGCAAAAGGAAAAATATCTGCCGGGACTGGCGGAAGGAAAGATCGGGGCCTACTGTCTGACAGAGCCGGGCTCCGGTTCCGACGCTCTGGCTGCCAAAACCTCTGCCACGTTAAGTGAAGACGGAAAATATTATCGCCTTAACGGTACCAAGCAGTTTATCACCAACGCCAAATGGGCTGAAACCTTTATCGTTTTTGCCAAGGTTGAGGGCAGAAAATTCAGCGCTTTTATTGTCGAAAGAGGAATGCCCGGGGTCGCGATCGCGCCGGAAGAGCTTAAGCTGGGCATCAAGGGTTCATCGACCGCGGCCCTCATTCTCGATGAGGTTAAAGTGCCGGTGGAGAATCTTTTAGGCGAGGTCGGCAAAGGTCACCTGATCGCTTTTAATATTCTTAATATCGGCCGTTATAAGCTTGGCGCCGGGGTCATCGGGGCGGCCAAACTGGCGCTTGAATATGCGGTTAAATATGCGGTCGAGAGAAAACAGTTTAAGCAGTCTCTGTCCGAGTTTGGTCTTATTCGGAAAAAAATTGCCTTGATGGCCAGCCGGATTTATGTTGCGGAAAGCCTGGTTTATCGGACCGTCGGCCTGATTGATAATATCCTGGAAGGAGTCAAGGATTCTGCAGCGGAGAGTTCACAACAGATTCTCAAAGGAATTGAAGAATATGCCATTGAATGTTCTATGGCTAAAGTTTATGGTTCTGAGATGGTTGATTATGTCGTGGACGAAAGTCTGCAGATCTTTGGCGGCTACGGTTACAGCCAGGAGTACCCCATCGAGCGGCTCTACCGCGATGCCCGCATCAACCGGATTTTTGAAGGAACCAGTGAAATAAATCGTCTCCTGATTCCGGGCATGCTGCTGCGGCGCGCCTTGCAGGGAGATTTGCCTTTGCTGCGGATTTTAGAAAACCTCAAAGAGGAGGTAGAAGAAAACTTTTACCAGACAGAAACCTCGGGGTTGACGGTGGGGCAGCCGGGCTGGTATCGGGAAAAACTCGAAAACGCCCGCAAGGCGGTTCTGATGACAGCCGGTCTGACCGTTGAAAAACATCTGAAAGATCTATCTGAACAACAGGAGCTTCTAGCCCTGCTCGCTGATATGATTATGGAGTACTATGCTTTAGAGAGTGCTCTGCTGCGTTGGGAAAAAGGTGTTTTTGCCGAGTCAGACTGGCGCTCGCAGGCTCTTTTAACTTACTTTCCGGCAGCAATGGCAAGATTGCGCGGTTGGGGACGGGAGGTTCTCGGGGCGGTCCTGGCTCCGGCTCAGTTGGCCCATAAACTCACAGCTTTTGAATATTTCTTAGAGCTTACACCGTTTGATACGATCCGGGTTCGTGATTTGCTGGCTGAGAATGTTTTTTCCGGTAGAGGTTATCCCCATCTCTGATTTTATCTTGACAAAGTTGGTTTTGTTTGTTAGGTTTTCAGTTGTTTGAATGTTGGTAACCAAATTAATGAAATTTTATTTGTGGAGGTAGTCATGGCTGGTGGACAAAATCTGATTTACAAATGCGAGCTTTGTGGAGCGATGGTAGAGGTTCTGGATCTTGGTGCTAATGATCTTACCTGCTGTAATGAAGCTATGGTTCTGGTCGAGGCCGGCACCGTTGACGCGGCCCGGGAAAAACATGTACCGGTTATTGAAAAAGTGGCTGGCGGCGTTAAAGTTAAAGTGGGCAGTGTGGCCCATCCAATGGAAGCCAAACACTATATTGAATTTATCGAGATTATTGCTGATGGCAAACTCTGCCGTAAGTTCCTGAAACCGGGAGAAGCGCCCGAAGCTTTTTTTGCAACCGATGCGGCAAAAGTGGTAGCCCGGGAATACTGTAACTTGCATGGTCTGTGGCAGGCCGAAGTTTAATCTCTTTTCCCCCGTCTTTGAATATCAAAAAAGCCCGACCTTGCCAGTCGGGCTTTTTTTTGTCGGGCTTTTTTAATGCAGAGTGAAAAGCAAATCTTACTGACGCTGCCGGTATTAAAATTATTGCTTCCTGTCGGCACCGGTTTCCACTATGCTGTGCAATGGTTTATCGAAAACCCCGTCGAGTTCCGGATTATAAACACAGATCTGATTTTTCCCGGCCTGTTTGGCCCGGTACATGGCACTGTCCGCCTGCCTGATAATAACATCAATATCGACCGCTTCAGGACCGAAATCGGCAATACCGATACTTACTCCAACCATTGCCGAACGACCCTGTTTTCTGTAAGGTATCTGGATGCTGTTGAAAATTTTCTCGGCGACCATCATCGGACTGGTATGATCGGATAAGGGCTCAAGCACTACGGCGAACTCATCTCCTCCAAGCCGGGCGACAAAGTCAGTCTCACGCAGATTAGCAGCAATGCGTCTGGCCGCCTGATGCAGCAGTGAATCACCAAAATCATGGCCCAGGTTGTCGTTGACTGCTTTGAAACCGTCCAGATCAAGGTACAGCAGGCTGCCGAAGCGGTTCAGTCGCCGGGAGCGGGCCAGGGTTTCATTCATAAATTCCCGAAAACGCCGGCGATTGGGCAAGCCGGTCAGGGGATCGTGGGCGGCCATGTGTTCAAGCAGAGCCCGGTTGCAGCGCTCTTTGCTGATATCATTGAACCAGGACAGAACCAGAAACTCGCCTTTGATCCATTTAACGACGATGTTTACCTGACAAAATATGGTATGTCCGTCATTCCGCTTAAGTTCCATCTCGTAGTTGATCAAAGAATGGTTCTGGCGCAAATGACTAATAACCCATTGCAAGTTTTCCTGGTCGACAAAGTAATTTCGGCTGTTGGAACCAATAAGCTTCTCCGCCGGACCGCCGAACATTTTAACCAGAGATGAGTTGACAAAGATTATCTCGCCGTCGTCATATCTGGAAACTGAAAAACCGATGGGGCTGGCATCCAGAATCTCTTTAAGCAGGGTCTCACTTACTGGAGTCATGGCGGTGCTTTCCATCAGCGGTTGACATTGCCGTCAGCCTTCGCCTTGCAGTTATCCTGTTTTTGACCGGGTTTCAGCGCCTTACAGGTTATTCTTTTTTTTCAACGACAAAAACAAGCAAACGTTTTGATAAGAACACTTATTTGTGACCAACGGAAATACCTTTAAGTGCGGGCGGTAAAAGGGCCTGGTTGCGGGGATTGCTCCCGCATTCGTTGGGGTTGCTTTTTGCTCATCTAAACAAGATATTTTACATAAGTCAATACACAGTGTTGGAAATTTTTAATCTTAACCGGCACTGTGCCGAAACCCCGGAATAGTAATCAGGATTTGAAAAAGAGCAGACAGGATATGGTTTGCGCTGATTCAGCGGCAACCACGATTATAAATTTTTGGCAATTGAAAAATAGAAGGTTACCCAACTTCTGCCGTCGGAATCAACCCAGGCTTCTCCTTTGTGAAGTTTGGCAATCTCCTTGATTATAGCCAGACCCAGACCACTGCCTTCAACATCGGGAACGGCCTTGATCCTTTTAAACGGAGTAAAAATTTTCTGACAATCGTCCGGAGCCAATCCAGCGCCATCATTGGTTACTGAAAAAATATGAGTCTCGCCCGCACCATTATATTTGATCTCGATTTTGCTTAAGCTGTCCCCGCCATATTTGAGGGCGTTGTCGATAAAATTCCTGAAAACCCTGAATAAAGAAAGCCGGTCAGCCCGAACTGTGATTTCTGATCCCGAAGCAAGCCATTTGATTCCACGCTTGCGCAACTGACTCGAATATTCCTGTTTGATAGCCGAAAATAGATGTTGTGTGTTAACTGTTTCGAGGGCAAGAGGTTGCTCCTTGGTTGACATGTAAGTATTTGTCTGCTCGACCAGGGCAACAATCTGAGCTGCTGCTTTTGCTATTCGTTCGCAGTAAAGAAGCCCTTTAGCATCAAGAACTTTATCATATTTTTTCAACATCAGTCCGGTAATCCCTTGCAGGGCAATGGCTGGGTTTTTCAGATCATGACTCACAGAATAGGCAAAAAATTTAATTTTATCAGCGCTCTCCTGCAGTTCAGAGATCAATTTTTCCCTTTCAATTTCAACTTTTTTGCGCAGGGTCAACTCGAAATCGCGCATTTTTATGGCTTTTTCAAGTTCAATATTAAGCTTTTTGAAGCGGATGGAAAGGGCGAGAAAAAGCAGAAATATGGTTATCGCAAGGGTGATATGCGGCCAGTATTTCTTAAGAACATCAAGGGAGGAAAATTTTCCGTAATCAAGATAGGGACCCACCTTTAGTTCACGCAAGCAATCGTGCACCGGCTGGTAATTGAGTGGATAGCTCCAGCCGTAGCTGTGAGATTGCTTGGAGGCAGAACTGTCTGAAGGCATCTCTACCAGGGTCTGAGTTACTTGACGGACCAGAATGTCATCGACATGATTTAATTTAGCCAGAGGCCATTCCGGATAGGCGCGGGTTGAATTGGGCAAATGGTGTACAGCAAACATATGTTTTGCCTGCAAATAATTAGGAATCACCCTGAACTCAGCCAAATTGATGAGACCCTCTTCCTGCATACGCTCCAGGGTGCTGGTTCTGACACAACCGGCATCGGCCTGACCATCGCGTACAGCATAAAC
>JAFGVI010000132.1 GCA_016938065.1 Deltaproteobacteria bacterium
CGGCAGCTCCCGCGCCAGAGCCGGCCAGCACTCTGCGATACCATCCAGTTTACCTTCACGCCCGAGCTGCTCAATTTCAGCGCATAATTCAGCCGCCCGCCAGGCTCCGAGCTGCGCACTGCTTGATTTCAGGGTGTGGGCCGCGACCCAGATTTTTTCCGCATTCCGTTCCCTGATCGCCTGCATGATGTTTTCTTGATGAATATGCAGCTTATCGATATAAGCCTGAAGCACTTTGCTCAGAATATCCGGCTTACCCGCCCGCCGCAACTGCCGCAGATCATCGTGCTTGGCAGTGTCGATCCCGGCCTGACTCCCACCCTGAATTACGGCAGCCGGCGGCAGCCAGCGTTTAAGTACGTTGTAGAGCTGCTCTTCACTGAAAGGCTTGCTCAGGTAATCGTCCATACCGGCGGCCAGACACTGCTCATGATAGCCCTTCATAGCATGGGCGGTCATGGCGATCACCGGCAGATGCCGGCCGCCACGCTCTTTTTTGCGCAGCTCGGCCGTGGCAGTAAAACCGTCCATGCCCGGCATCTGCACATCCATCAGAACCAGATGAAAATCACCTTGCGCAATAAGCTCAAGAGCCCGGATTCCATCCCCGGCCACGGTCACATCAATGCCGACTTTTTCCAGCATGGCCTTGGTGACGATAACATTGACGGCTTCATCTTCTGCGAGCAGCACCCGGATATTATTGAAAATAAGCTCTACACCGGAATGAAAGAACTGGGGCGCCAGCACCGGCTCATCCTTTGCCGGCAGAGCGAAGGGCACCTTGAACCAGAAGGTAGAACCCTCCCCATAGCGACTGCTGAGACCCACCTCCCCGCCCATCAGCTTGACCAGATCCGACGTAATGGCAAGACCCAGACCGCTGCCCCCGTAATTGCGGGCATGAGAGAGATCCGCCTGCTTGAAGGCTTCAAAGATGGTGGTCTGCTTTTCCGGCTGAATCCCGATGCCGGTATCGATGACCGAAAATTTAAGGACAATCACATTGCTGCCGGGCTCCTTGTCAACCACCTCGACAGTTATCAGGATTGAACCTCTATCCGTAAATTTTATGGCATTATTGACCAGGTTAACCATGATCTGCAGCAGACGATTCGGATCACCTACCAATTTTCGGGCAACATCGTTCTCCAGAACACAATCCAGCAGCAGATTTTTCTCCTCGACCTTGAAGTAGAACATCTGCAGAACGCTGTCGACAATCTCGGAAAGATCAAAAGGCACCTTGATCAGTTCCATTTTGCCGGCCTCCATTTTCGAGAAATCAAGAATATCATCAATGACCACCAGCAGACTGTCAGCCGAAACCTTTAAGGTTTTAAGATGTTTTTCCTGAACCGGATCAAGTCTGGTCTGTAACAGAAGGTTGCTTAAACCCATGATGCCGTTGAGCGGGGTCCGGATCTCATGTGACATGTTGGCGAGAAAAAGACTTTTGACCCGATCCGACTCCTCGGCCCGCTGCCGGGCCTGATGCAGCTCGGTGATAGAGGCTCCCAGGGCTCCCGACATCTCATTGAAGGCCGTCGCCAGACCCGCGATTTCATCATTGCCTTTAGCTTCAAGACGAAAATCGAGGTCACCATCCTGAAACCGTTTAAGTCCTTCAACCAGAGTGGTTATTCTGGAGGTGAGGATCGAGGCCATCCAGACCGCGATCAGCATCACTAGAAAGATCATGACGGAAGTTGTCAGAGTCAGATTACCAAGCGTCTTATTTAAAGAGGCGGTAAGAAACGACTTGGTCTCCTCATTTCTGCGATCCAGGCGCTTTTCATAATCGTTTTCAAGAGCTTTAAGCTGGGCCGCGGTTTCGGTCGCAGAGCGATGAAATTCATGCACATTGGCACCGATCGTCACATAGCCGAAGCCCCGGGGACTAGCTTTATAGATACCGGTATAGTAGGGAATCGTCGCCGCCGTCGTCAGTTTCCAGAGATTACTCCAGAAGATAACAAAAGAGCCCGAGCCGCCGTAACGGGTCAGATTATGCCAGCCGGAACATTGCGGTGCGAAATTGAGATAGCGGCCATCGAGCCCGAGCATGCCGGTTGCGAGCGAAGCGGCGGCCGGTTTTTTGCTCAGCGTCTGCTCAAAAAAAACGGGAGCGGTTTTCTGATATTCGGCAAAGGAGAGCCCGCTCTTCTGCCAGTCGTCATACATCCCCTGCTCAAGCCAGGGGGTTGCCGGCTGACCGGTATCAGGGTTGTAACCGACAATAAAATAGTCGCGCGGATGCGAGATATTACGTCCCAGATAATCCCACATGAAGGCATAATTACCGGAAGAGGCGTCAGAAATTGCCGAAAAACGCTCGTCAGTCGGCACCAGATGATCGGTAAACTCCATGATATGAGTATGATCTAAAGCCAGGGTAACATAACCGACGATACGCTCCTGCCGAACTACCGGGGTCGCCCAGCGGATCAGCCCCTGAAAACGCCGGCCCACAGGGTTCTCCTTGCCCGCATAAGCCGCCTCTTCCGGAGCAAAGGGAAGACCTTTTTTCTGACAGACGCTTTTCGTATAGGGGCCGATCAGAGGAGAAGGGAGATAGGGCCCGATAACTTCCGAGACGTAGATCTCACCCGGCTGCAATCTGGCCAGTTCGGCAAAATAGGTCTCGGCCCGACACCAGGTATTCTCTTTTCTGGAAACGTCTAGGAGCTCTTCCGGAAGCAGATCGGAGGTGGTTATCTTACACTGCTCCTGCCCGTTGAGGCCCACAAACGTCATCTCCAGATAGAGCGGTTTATCCACCGACGAAAACGTGGAGAAGCCGGTCGTGGTCGGAGGACGGTAATGAAATAATTTTCGATTATCACAGTTTTCGGGCCAGACTGACGCGGCTGCAGCCTCTTCAGCAGAAGCTTCCCAAGCGTCGCCGGCCGGGTTCAGGTGCCATGGTTTATGATAGATCACCGCGCGCCGACGCAGTTCGAGAAAATCGACAAAATTTCCACAGTTTGGTTCGAGACTGGCGGCCAGAAGAATATCCTGATCGCACTGATGCAGAAAATCGGCCACCGCCTGCGCCGTCACCGAGGTCAGACGTTCGAGGCTCTCCTGGGCCTTAAGATCAAGTGCGGCAATCGAATTTTCACTGGCAAGATCACTGATCTGCGCCACCAGAACCTTGGTATCAAGCAGCATCTCGGTTGCCCGCTGATCTACTTTCCGGCCCAACCCAGAAATCTCCGCCATCGCCAGACAGGCCAGAATAATAAGCGGTATGACCTTGATCAGAACAAATATGGTAATCAGCTTACAACGAATTCCAACACATCTGAAAGGTGGAAGGTACTTTTTAAACACAGCCGTAAAATTCGACTTTTCCGACATAGATAACTCTCTGATAAAAAACGGTTACAGACCACGACTAAAACTTTTCCGACCGCCCGCCATACCACCAAAGCAATAAAAAGGTCAAGATCTTGCAAAAGCTGCAACTACTGCTTGACAAAACCACACTTAATGTAATAGTTTATCTTTACGTAAAAATGACATGACAATAAAACATGGTATTCCAAAAAAACCGATCCTGCTTTCCCACTGGCTGTAAACTCTGGAGGATTTAACGATGCGTAACCACAAAGAAGAGATAAAATACCAGCTGCCTCCGGAAATAGAACGCAGCATTAAACGGGTGGCCGATGATGCCGGGAAAATGGTTATTGAGATCGCCGATATTGCCGGCGAGGTGGACAGCATCAGTGAACAGACCGAACAGCAGGCGCGGGAGTTTGAAATCCTGCGTCAGGCCACGGCGGTCATGGAAGAGAACACCGCCTCTATCAACCAGGCAATCACCGCCGGGATTGAGGTTGCTGACGGCGCGAGTCGGGATCTGCAGAACTCACGCAGCCAAGTGGAAGCTTCCTTAGGCCAGATTGACACCCTCGCTGGATCGGTGCAGGCGATCGGCGGTGCCCTGGAAAATCTGGCCCAGGCCCTGAGTGAGGTGCGCCGGGTGGCGCAGACCATTCGGGCGATTGCCGGACAGACCAACCTCCTGGCCCTGAACGCCACCATTGAAGCTGCCCGGGCCGGAGAAGCGGGGCGCGGCTTTGCCGTGGTTGCCAGTGAAGTTAAAACCCTGGCCGGGCAGACGGCCCAGGCGACCAAACAGATTGACGGCACCCTTGACAACCTTAACACCCAGATAAAACAGCTGCAGATCGAAAGCGAACGCGGCAACAAAGACTCGATCAAGGCCCAGGCCGGCACCCGCGAGATCGGCAGCGCCATCGAAACCGTAGCCGAAGCGGTATCTCGGGTCAATGCGGAACTGGCTGAGATCGGCAACAATACACAGAGCATCACCGAAAGTGCCAACCTTGTGGCCACCGGCCTGACCTCCCTGGACACAAGCCTTGAAGGCAGCCGCCGCAATATCAACGCCTCCAGGGAACAGCTTAACCGTTTACGCGACTTCGGTGAAGGCTTGGTGCACACCACCAATCAACTCGGCATTGAAACCCAGGACAGCCACTACATCAAAGAGGTCATACATACGGCCAGAGAGATCGGCGCCGCCCTGACTCAGGCCGTTGAGCAGGGACGAATCCGCAGCGATGATCTTTTCGACAAGAATTATCAGCCCATTCCCCACACCGATCCGCAGCAGTTCTCCTCCCGCGCCACCAGTTTTCTGGAAACTGTTCTCCCCCGCTTTCAGGAGGCTCTGGTCGAAAAAGAACCAACCCTGATCTTTGCGGTATCAGTCGACACCAATGGTTATCTGCCGGTTCACAACCGCAAATATTCACATCCCCAACGCACCGGCGACCCCGTCTGGAATACCGCCAACTGCCGCAACAAACGCATGTTCAACGATCGGGTCGGACTCGCCGCCGGACGCAACACCAACGACTTTCTCCTGCAGGCCTATCGTCGGGATATGGGAGGCGGCAATTTTGCCATGATGAAGGATCTCTCCGCCCCGATCATGGTACAAGGCCGGCACTGGGGCAGCCTGCGGGCGGCTTACAAAAACGAATAAACCGGGCAGACCGGTTAAACCTTCCCCAAGAAAAAAGGCCCCGCATCGACGGGGCTGTCAGGCGCGGCAGGAAATGTCGAATACCTCCAATCCGGCCGCGTGATCACCATCCCTCCGGCAGCACCCCCCCATAATCCCCTTCAAAGAGCTAAAATTTGAAGACCTTCGAAAAGTAACACTTTTTTACAAATTTTGGTAGTTATATAGATTGACTGATGCTCGCTAATTATGTTAATCGGCCGAGTTTAAATAACGTCGGCGATATGCTCGAATATAAAAGTGTCTTCGGTAAAGTTTTTTATCCAACTCAACACCAGCCTCATCACAACGGTTGTAAAAGTAAAGGAAGGAATTTAACTTCAAGATGAAAAATTCAATCTTCACCAGCATTCGCGCCAAAATTATCTCTCTGATGCTTTTAGGCATTGCCGGGATGGTCATCATCGCGGCCACCAATATTATTTTTGACCTGAAGAAAAATCAGGATATCGAAGTTGGCCGCAACAGTCAGTTGATCACCCGAATCATTCTCAAAGCAATGATGTACGAAGAGCAGTTTATTGCCAGCAGCGACACCAACAAACTCACCTCCATTAAATCTTTACAGGATGAGATGCAGACAGTTCTCACCGACATAAAAAACACCTCCAAGCATCCGGAGATTCTTAAAGAACTCGACAAGATTACGGCTTTAACCAAACAGCACGCCGCGATCTTTGATGAGACCTCGGAGAAGCTGGACCTTTTAAATAAGGCCCGGGTCAAATTCAAGGAGATTGACGACTCCATCGTTGGCGAACTTAACAAAGCCATCGTCAAGGTTAATGAGAGAGAGACGGCAATGCTCATGGAGGGTGAATACCTCTCTACGGAAGAGATCCTGGTCCGCACCAAGATGAAAGATTTCATCGCTTTTGACTCCGGTAAAACCGTCAACCTTTTAACCCTGCTGATCTTTGCCGACACCGGAAACTACCTGAAACAGACTCAGGCGCTAGCAGCTCAACTGAAGATAATGATCGAGGAAGCCAACAGCCTGCTGCTTCTTGCCAAATCTGAAGAGTTGAACAAAGTTTTAGCCCATGTTTTCACCATGATGGAAAATCGTACAATCCAGGAGAACTTGGTTTTCGAATCGTGGAGTGCCAAACAGAAACTCCTGCTGACCCTGGCCGCCAATGGTGATGAAATTCAAACGGTGGCCAGCCGCATTGTCAAGCTCACCAAAGACAATATCGAAGAGAGCAATAGGACCAGCCGCCTGACCGGTATTATTGTCGCACTCGTCGGTTTGGCAGCCATGCTTTTCGTCGGTTTAATGGTCATTCTCGCAATCATCAAGCCCCTCAACAACACTGTAAACATGCTCAAGGATATTGCTGAAGGCGAAGGCGATCTGACCAGCCGTCTGGAGATTAAGAGTCGTGATGAGATCGGCGAGCTCGCAAGCTGGTTCAACCAGTTCATCAGCAAGGTGCAAACCATTATCACCGAGGTTGCCGAACAGGTCAATCTGCTCAATAACTCCGCCAACAACCTCTCTGACATCTCAACCGGCATGTCGGCCGGAGCCGAGCAGGTATCCAGCAAAGCCGGCAATGTTGCGGCGGCAGCGGAAGAGATGAGCAGCAATTCCGGAAATATCGCCTCGACCACCAGTCAGGCGACCGACAATGTCAATCTGACCGCCACGGCGATTCAGGAGATGACCTCGGTCATCAACGAAATCGCCACCAATACCGCCAAAGCCCGCACGATCACGGTTGAATCGGTAGCTCAAACAAGCAGCGCCAACCAGCAGGTCAACCTGCTCGGCAGTGCCGCCCAGGAGATCGGCAAAGTGATTGAGACCATCACCTCCATCTCCTCCCAGGTCAATCTGCTCGCCTTGAACGCCACCATCGAAGCCGCCCGGGCCGGCGAGGCCGGCAAAGGCTTCGCCGTCGTCGCCAATGAAATCAAAGAACTTGCCCAGCAGACCGCAAACGCCGCCGGCGAGATTCAGGATAGGGTTGAGGGTATTCAGAGATCAACCAAGGGAACCGTTGCCGAGATCGAAACCGTTACTTTCAAGGTCAACGAGGTCAACGAGATCGTTTCCAACATTGCCGCGGCAATTGAAGAGCAGTCGGCCGCAACCCGGGAAATATCCGACAACATTTTCGGGGTCTCTCATAATCTCAATGAAGTTAACGACAACATCGCCCAAAGTTCGGCCGTGGCTGCGGACATCGCCAGCGAAATCGCCGAAGTCACCAGCGCCACCCATGAACTGACCGATAACAGTCTTCAGGTAAACCGCCAGTCAACCGAGCTCAGCAAGCTTGCCGATCAACTGGAAAAAATAGTCAAGCAGTTTAAAATTTAAGGAAACAGGAGGATTTTGTAAAAATTAAAACAGAAAGTCCAATTTCAATGCAAGTCAACATCAAACCACATCGGGAGACAAAAATTATGAAAAAAGTTCTAATCGCCACCCTGTTACTCTGCTCCTTCATCGCCTTCAGCAGCTTTGCTTTCGCCAGTGACAAGGCCACTAAAGATGAATGCGTCGCCATGTGCAAAAAAGCCGCCGCCATGGTGACTGAAAAAGGCGCCGAGGCTACCTACAAGGCCCTCAACGACAAGAATGGTCCCTTTGTCTGGAAAGACAGTTACGTTTTTGCGCTTGATTCAGAAAACGGCAAGATCCTGGCTCATCCGATGAAGCCGGGCCTGATTGGTAAAGATCTGATGGCTCTGAAAGATGTTAACGGCACCATGATTTTTGTTGAGCTGCTGAAAGCGGCCCAATCCGCTAAAGGCGAGGGCTGGGTCAACTATATGTGGCCGAAGCCGGGCGAGAAAGCCCCGAGTAAAAAAGCTTCCTACGTCTACAAGGTTCCAGGTCAGAACATCGCTCTGGGCGCCGGCGTCTACGAATAATAGAAAGCAAAATAATAGAAAGCAACCGGAATACGCAAAAAAAAGAGGAGTGGCTTATCATGCCACTCCTCTTTTTTTGACCGACAACACCCGGTGCTTGTTGACAGGCATTAAAACGGAAAAGAAAATGTATTAAAAAACTGTAAGAATACTGTCTTGCGCCAGCCCCGGCCCGACACTATTTTAAGCAGGCATCTTATTTTTGAAAAAATTTATCCATGAGGGAGAATCATAATGTCGGAACAAGCCAAACGCTACACCCTGGAAGAGGGGCTCGTTTTAACTTATAGAGGTAAAGGCTGGGCCCTGATCGGCAACGGCGATGAACTCATCGCTTCAGACAAGATGCACGCCAACATCAAAGTCCCCTACAAAGACGGCAAAACCATGCTCGAATTCATTCAGGATGTTATTGCCCGTGACCTCGGCGTTCCGGCCAGCTGACCCCGGCTTGCGCTTACCGCAATGCGGGCCGCCCCTAAAAGTGCAGCTTCAGGATCGAGTACAACCTTGACCGGCACCTTTTTCAGCCAGGAAACCATGCGCCCTTTATCGTGAAAAGCGGCAAGAAAGCGCTCATGGCGCAGATGATCAATAATCCTGACCGGAATCCCGCCCGCAAGATACAGACCGCCGGCAGCCAGACCGGTCATCGCCAGATCACCGGCAACACTGCCGAGCAAAGCGACAAAGGTTGCCAGCGCTTTTCCGGCCAGATAGTCGACAGCGGCGGCCGCGACTATCTGCGCCGCACTGGTCTGAACGGCGGCAAGTGCGACCTCCTTTTTATTTTCAGGGCGCTGCCGAAGCCAGTCATAGATATTAAGCAGACCCGGCCCGGAAAGCAGACGCTCCCGACTGACCCGGCCAAAACGCCGCTTAAGATAACGCCACAGCTCGATCTCATCTTCATTGCGCGGCGCAAAATCGGCATGTCCGCCTTCGGAAGCAAGAATGCGCAGCTGATCCTCACCACCGATCATAAAGGCCATCCCGAGTCCAGTCCCCGGAGCGAGAACCACACTCGTGGCGGAACGACCTAAAAAAGCCTCACCCTCCTGCAGTACGGCCAGGTTATTTTCCTGAAGCAGAGCGATGGCGGCGGCGGTGGCAAAAAGATCATTAACCAGTGACAGTCGAGCACAGGCAAACTCTCTCTGCAGCTCTTTTTCATTAAGCTTTAGACCAAGATTGGTGGCTTCGACTGAACCATCACAGACTGGTCCGGCCACTCCGAAACAGACCGACATGAGTTTGGTTTCGGCCTTTTCCCGCACCAGAAAAGCTTTCGTCTGACGGACAAAATCTTTTTCCCCGCAACTTGCGAAGTTACAGAAAGAGACCCTTGCCAACCCCTGTGAACCTTCACGAAAAAGCCCGAGATTGGTCTTTGTCGCCCCGATATCCCCGGCTAAAACCAGTTTACCCACACTTCACACCCAGGCGCCCGGCAGTTTGCGGCAGGCCGAATATTTTACAGATTATCGCTCATCTCCTGAAGAAAGCGGCAGATTGCATCATATTTCAGATCGGAGAGCGTTATCGCCAGAATCCGGCGACCGGCCTGCAACAGGGCCTGATAGTCACCTTGAGCCTGCGCCGCTATCAGCGTGGCAAAACTGTAGCCGCTGCCCGGCAGGGGCAGATCATCCGCCGCAGCCCCACCGCTGATCTGCAGAAAGAGACCATGATTACCGTCACCTTTATGCAGCTGCCCCGTTGAGTGCAGAAAGCGGGGGCCGTAACCGATGGTCACCGGCACCCGGCAGCGCTGCTGCAACTGCTGCTGCAGCAGCTCTAGGGACGACGCCAGCTCATGACTTTGCGGCAGATAGACCAGCAGAGCAATATAGTCGCCGAAAACCGCGGCACTCATAAAACGTTCCAGAGCGTCGTTGAGATCAGCAATCCCGACAAACTGCTGGCTGCCGGAGACTTTGAGATCAACCTCATCAACCAGGCGCGCCAAAACCGGCAGAGAGCCGCTCTCCTGCCAGGCCAGCATCGCCTGACGGGCTCCGATTTTGGCGGCTTCAACATCCGGCTGATCGAAAGGATTGATCTCAAGAACCGCCCCGGCCGCAGCGGTCGCCATCTCAAAACGCCAGATCTCCTGCGCTAGATCAACCCGTTCAGCCAGGGTTATCAGGGCAGCGGGTTCCGATGTTGTCCGAACCCGGCTCCAGGCCTGATCAAAAGCCGTATTATCATCATCCGCAAGTCGCAAAAAAAGATAAAGACGATCGTTCGCGGGTTTATCATCCCTGCCCGAAAAGGGCAGATCATCATAACCCGCAACAATCACCGGCACCAGTCCATTTCCTTTCTTACCGGTGCTCTCCGCAATCAGCTGTTCAAGCCAGACGGCAAAGGGTTGCAGTTTGGAAGAGAGCACCAGGGTCAGCTTGTCGCGACCACTCCGAGCAAGCTCACCCATAAAGGCCCCGAGCCGCAGCGCCGGATTGTCCGCAACCTTAATCCCGACAGCACAGGCGGCCATCATCAACTGCGCCCTTTGCAGCAGAGTTTTGAGCGGCAACCCCAACAGCGCAGCCGGCAGCAATCCGAACGGGGTCAGGGCCGAGTAACGCCCACCGACCTCGGCCGGAGTAGGGAAAATTTTACGAAAACCCCGCTCCCGGGCCAGAACCTCAAGCTTGGAACCGGGATCGGTGAGAGCGACAAAATTTTCGCCGGGATTTTCTTTGAGCCGGGATAATTTATCGTAAAAAAAGTTGAAAAAAGAGAGGGTTTCCAGGGTACCGCCCGATTTACTCGAAACCAGAAAGAGGGTCGTCGCCAGATCTCCGCTTGCAGCGATACCGGCAACCGCCAAAGGATAGGTGCTGTCCAGAATCGTGACCGGCAGAAAGCCTTGGGCTGCGCCGAAAACCCCGGCCCAGACCTCAGCAATCAGACTGCTGCCGCCCATGCCTAAGACCACTGCCCGGGTAAAGCCTACGGCTTTAACCTCAGCGACAAAGCCCTCAATTTCAACCAGGGATTCAACCATGGTCGCGGGCAGATCAAGCCACCCTAAACGATTGCTCAATTCCGGGGTATCTTGCGCAAGGAGCGGATCTTTAACCCAGACACTGCCGTCACCCCGCCAGATACGGGCTGCGACATTTTCAGCATGCCACTGCCCTAAGCGCTCGGTTACCCTTGACGTTCCGGCGCCTGCATGAATTTCAAGCCCATTGAGATTAATGCTGCGCATAATCATAACCCCGCGCACAGTGCTACTGCCCTTCGCACGATCTCTTCCCGAGTAATTCTGAACTGCTGAAAAAGATCGGCCGCCGGCGCTGAGGCCCCGAAATGGTCAAGCGCAATGATGTCGCCACGCCCTTTGAGATAGCGATGCCAGCCCATGGAAGAGGCCGCCTCAATCGCCAGCCGGCAGCTTCCCGGAGGCAGAACCTGATGCCGGTAGGCTTTCGATTGACGGGCAAAAAGTTCCCAGCTCGGCATGCTGACTACCCGGGCTTTAATCCCGGCCTCTTGCAGTTCTCCGGCTGCGGCAAAAGCCAGCGCCACCTCGGAGCCGGTAGCGATCAAAGTAATATCACTTTCACCACTCTCGGGCTCAGAGATCACATAGGCGCCGCGATGCAGCTCAGTGACCGCTTTTTCGAGAATCGGGGCCAGGACAGGCAGGTTCTGGCGGGTCAGAATCAAGGCGGTAGGACCATCCTGACGCAGCAGAGCCTCTTTCCAGGCGGCCACGGTTTCATTGGCGTCAGCCGGACGGATCACCGTCAGGCCGGGAATCACCCTTAAACTGGCAAGATGCTCAATCGGCTGATGGGTCGGGCCATCTTCACCTACACCGATACTGTCATGAGTAAAAACATAGACGACCGGCAGACCCATCATCGCGGCCAGGCGAATCGCCGGTTTCATATAGTCGCAAAACACGAGAAAAGTACCGCCGAAAACCTTTAACCCCCGATGCAGGGCCAGACCATTAAGCAC
>JAFGVI010000133.1 GCA_016938065.1 Deltaproteobacteria bacterium
GCAACATTTCTCAAATTTTCACTTGTATAGGGCTTCATACTTTTAATGTCCTTGCCTGAAAACTAGATGGGATTGACAGATACCAACAACCATGACGACTCAGAGCACCTTTCCAGCATATCGGCAAAAGGAAACTCACTAAATCCCTACTGTAAATAGCTTCCACTTGTCAAGACTTAAGTAATGCCTTCGCTCATGAGCGAGGCGACGCGAAAATTTTCAAAAAAACCCGGTCGGCGCCGCCAATGTTCTTGTAATAAACAATTAAATATTGTAATAAAAATACGCTTAAGTAAAAGATGCTCGATCCTGCTAACGTTACACCTACACCATTTTGCGGAGAAAAAAGATGAAAACCACTAACCATGGGGACCATACCACCATAACTCTGGAAGGAGATTTTACCAGTGACCTTCTCAATGACTTCAGGAGCGCGATACAGCAGGAGATACAGTCAGGCTGCACTTCATTTACCGTCGATTTCAAAGACACGGTAATTATCGACTCGATGGGCATCGGTTGCCTGGTCGCCACCTACAACACACTCAAACAAAAAGGTGGAGACATCCAATTAAGCAACGTTCCCGAAAATCTGCGGGACGTCTTCCAGGTCATGCGACTCGACCGCATTCTCTCAATCGTCTGATTACTGATCCAACCCGGCCATTGTCCGCAACTCAAGTACACTTATCAGCTCAATTCATGGTATGCTGACCGAGAAATGCCGCAACCAGAGCACTAAAAGTTAAACCGGGAAAGCCAAGAGGTAAGTCATGTCCATGTCATCTTTTATCGACGACGAAACTTTACAGGAATATATCAGTGAAAGCCTTGAACACCTTGCCGACATCGAGCAGGATCTGCTGACGATCGAAGAGGGAGGAGCAAACATTGATGAAGAGGTCGTCAACCGAGTCTTCAGAGCCGCTCATTCATTAAAAGGAGGGGCCGGTTTCCTGGCCCTCGACACCATTAAAGAGTTGGCGCACAAGATCGAAAATGTTCTGGACATGATGCGCAACCGCGAGATTGCCCCCAACCCCGAGATCATCAATATTCTCTTGAACTCCTTCGACAAACTGCGGGATCTGATCAATAATTCCGAGACCAGCAACGACGTGAATGTCGATGAATTTATCGTTGCCCTGGTCGGTCTGACCACGGCCCACCTTACCCCGGCCGAACAGGAAAGCGTCTCCAACCTGATTCCGATCATCAAGCACAACGGCAACGTCATCTTTGAGGTTCCGGAAATTGATCTGGCCCAGGCGAAAAAGAGTGCTCACTATCTCTACCTCCTTGAATACGACCTGATCCATGATGTCTACCAGCACGGCAAAACCCCGATGGAAATCATCAAAAATGTCATGGATCTCGGCACGGTCATAGAGAGCTTGATCGATATAGACCAGGTCGGCACCCTGGAGGATGCCCCGATCAACTCAATCCCCTTCTATATGCTGATAAGTTCCATCATCGAACCTGTAGTGGCGCCGGGTTTTCTCGAACTGCCGGATGAAAAAGTGCTGTTGATCGGCAATGACGGCAGACAGCTGGCCGTAGAGGTCGCCAGCCCCGCCCCACCGCAACCTAAGCCGCAGGCAAAAGCACAGGCGGCAGCGACCCCGGCCGCCAAGCCCCCGACAGCTCCACCAGCCGCTCAAGCGCAAAAGTCCCCGACAGCCGCGTCCGCCCCCCCGACAGCCCCGAAAAAGCCCAAAACCACGACTCCGGCAAAAACCCCGACCGACTCCGGCAGAACCGACTCCGGTAAAGCCGACAAAAATGAATCGCAGGCTTCTTTAAGGGTCAGCGTCAGCCTGCTTGAGAGCCTGATGACGTTAGCTGGCGAAATGGTCCTTTCACGCAACCAGCTGCTTCAGGCGATCAGCCAGCACGACCAGCACAGCATTAAACTTTCCGGTCAGCGCATCGATCTGGTCACTTCCGAGCTGCAGGAGGCGATCATGCTGACCCGAATGCAGCCGATCGGCAGTGTCTTTAATAAATTTCCCCGGGTCGTTCGCGACATGTCGCAAAAACTCGGCAAGGATATCAACCTGGTCATCACCGGCAAAGACGTCGAGCTTGATAAAACCATTGTTGAAGGCCTCAATGATCCCTTAACCCATCTTATCCGCAATTCGGCCGATCACGGCATTGAAAAACCTGAAGTCAGAATGGCGGCCGGCAAAAATGCCGCGGGTAAGATAGAACTCCGGGCCTACCATGAAGCGGGCCAGGTCAATATCGAAATTACCGATGACGGTAACGGCCTGAACCCTGAGAAAATTGCCGACAAGGCCCTGGAAAAGGGCTTGATCACGGCCGACCAGCATAAAACCATGTCGGTCAAAGAAAAAATGGCTCTGATCCTGCTGCCGAGCCTGTCCACGGCCGAAAAGATTACCGATGTTTCCGGTCGCGGCGTCGGCATGGATGTCGTCAAATCCAATATCGACCAGCTCGGCGGCCAGATTGAGATCGATTCCAAATTTGGTCACGGAACCACGATCAAAATAAAACTGCCCCTGACCTTGGCTATCATTCCCAGCCTTCTGGTTACCGTGGGCGATGAACGCTTTGCCGTCCCCCAGGTCAATGTCAGTGAACTGGTCCGCATCGGCGCCGCCCAGGTCAAAGAGAGAATCGAAAGGGTGGGCAATTCCGAGGTAATGCCTCTACGCGGGGAACTGATTCCTCTGATCCGCCTGGCTTCGACCCTCGGTATCAAGTCCACCGTGATCGATCCGCAAAGCGGTATCGCGGTAGAAGATCGACGTCAGTCTATCGCCGACCGCCGTTCCCCCAGCACCGGGATTGATGCCTCTCTACCGGAGCATGAAGAAAACACAGAGATTGCAGAACGTTCCGGTCGGGACCGCCGCTACAAGGCGAAAAGCGACCTCAACATTGTCGTGGTTTCCGCCGGTTCATTCAAATACGGACTCGTCGTTGACGACCTGCACGACTCGATTGAGATTGTCGTCAAACCCATGGGTCGCCATCTTAAACACCTGACCAGCTATGCCGGGGCCACAATCATGGGAGATGGCCGGGTAGCTCTGATCCTTGATGTCGGCGGCATCGCCAAACTGGCGGAGTTGACCTCCATGGCCGGCAGCCAACGGGCCCAGGATCTGGCCGAAAGCAGTGAAGAGAGCCGCAGAAAAGATCGTCAGGCTCTGCTCCTTTTCGGCAATGGCCCCGAAGAGCGTTGCGCGGTACCTCTCGACATTGTCGAGCGGGTCGAGCAGGTCATGTATGAGAACATTGAGGTCAAAAGCGGCCAGAAGGTTATCAAGTACCGCGGCGGCAGTTTGCCTCTTTTCGCTCTCTCCGATGTTTCAGAAGTTGCCAAACTGAACCAGGAACAGGAGCTGGTGGTTATCGTGTTTACGGTTGCCAATCGTGAAATCGGCCTGCTGGCAACCCAGCCGGTTGACACCATTGAGATCAACGCCGTTATCGACCAGGACACCCTGCGCAGCACCGGCATCATGGGCTCGACCATAATCAAAGAGCAGACTACTCTAATAATCGATATCTACGAACTGGTTGAAACCTTAAAGCCTGACTGGTTTAAAAGACTGCAGAAAAAAGAGGCCCGCCAGAAAGAAGCGCAACGCCAAAGCCTCAGCAGTGCCGCCCCAATACAACATGAGGTAAGAAATATTTTACTGGTTGAAGATTCTGATTTTTTCCGCACGCAGCTGAAAAAATATATTGATGATGATGAGCGACAGTGCATACCGGCTGAAGATGGTCTGATTGCCTGGAACTGGCTTCAGGAAAATCCGGATGGTGTCTCCCTGATTATCACCGACATTGAGATGCCCAATATGGATGGTTTTGAACTTTGCCGCTTAATCAGAAACGACAGCCGCTTCGACCATCTGAAAATCATCGCCGTCACCTCCCTCGCCTCGGATGAGCACATCGCCAAGGGGAAAGAGGTCGGCATTGACGACTACCAGATCAAACTCGATAAAGATAAGCTTCTGGCCAGTATTGAGGCCAACATCAATTGACGTTTACCTCTCACTTGGCTTTAACATCTGAGAAACCGGAGAAACCAGACCATGGCTGACAGCACTCTGCAACTATGTTCATTCCAACTTGCCGAAGCGCTTTTCGGACTCGACACCATGCTGGTACAGGAGATCATCAAGGTTCCCGAGATCACGAAAGTCTATCAGGCCCCCGAAGAGATAATCGGCATCATCAATCTGCGCGGCAAGATAGTCACCATCATTGACCTGGGTGTCAAACTTGAACTGCCGTCAACAGTCGAGAGCCGCAATCGCCGCATCATCATAGTTGAATCCGGCAACGAACCCTTTGGTCTGATGGTTGATCGCATCAATGACGTCATTCAGATCGACGGTGGCAAACTGGGCCCGGCCCCCGCCAATGTCCGCGTCAGCCAGGGTCGATTTATCAGCAGTGTGTTTCGCGATGAAGATCAGTTGATTGCCATCCTCAATCTCGAAGAGCTTGTCAACCAGGCAGAAAATAAAACTGATTAGATCGGAGTGTTCATGCCCATCAAAGTTCTGATTGTCGACGACACCATCCTCTACCGCAAGGTAATCGGCGACATTTTGAAAGAGGAGAGTGATATCGAGGTCGTCGGTACCGCCAACAACGGCAGGATAGCAATCTCCCGCATTGAATCTTTAAAACCTGACCTGTTGACCCTGGATATCGAAATGCCGGTCTGCAATGGACTGGAAGTGCTGGAGTACCTGAAAGAAAACCATCCTCAGACCGGCGCCATCATGCTCAGCAGTCTGACGCGCAAGGGTGGTGATATGACCATGAAAGCCCTTGAACTTGGCGCCTTTGATTTCATGCCCAAACCTGAAGGCGGCAGTATGGCCGAGAATCAGGCTTTCATCAAAAAGGATCTGATTGCCAAAATAAGAATGTACGCCCGGCGCCACTTGCTCAAGCGTCTTCTGCAGGGGGAAGCCCCGCAAACTGCCCCAAACCGGTCAGCACCGGGCTACACCCCCCGAGCGGCCAGCGCGCTTCAATCACCGACAGGCGTCCTGACGCAGCCTGTCGCAAGTAAAAAACGGCATTTTTCTTCGACTATCATTGCGATCGGCATCTCTACGGGCGGCCCTAATGCCTTAAGCCGAATGCTGCCGATGCTGACCGCCCCCATCGGCGTCCCGATAGTTATCGTCCAGCATATGCCTCCGCTTTTCACCAAATCACTGGCCGACAGCCTCAACAATAAATGCTCACTCAACGTTAAAGAGGCCGAAGACGGCGAAATATTGAGCAACGATGTCGTCTATATCGCCCCGGGCGGTAAACAGATGAAAATCATTGCCAATCCCGGCGGTCACGGCAAAATAAAAATAACGGATGACGCTCCGGAAAACAACTGCAAACCATCCGCGGACTATCTTTTCCGTTCAGTTGCCGGAGTATACCAGGAAAGAGCCACTGGTGTAATCATGACCGGCATGGGCAACGACGGCACCAAAGGCCTGCGCCTGATTAAACGTCACGGTTCACCGGTAATCGCCCAGGATGAGGAAAGTTGCGTCGTCTACGGCATGCCCAAAGAAGCCGTTAACGCCGGGGTGGTTGACATCTCACTGCCGCTCGATAGAATTGCTGCCGAGATTGTCAAAACTATAAAAAACGCATGACTTCACCCTGCAATCACCCGGAAACACCGGAGTTTACATGATCAAAATCACTCCTCAGGAGTATCAGACCTACTGTAAATATGTCTATGATCTCTGCGGCATCACCTTGGCGCCAAGCCAGGCCTATCTGATTGAGACCCGGCTGGCTCCGCTGATCAAAAAACTCAACTGCAATACTTTCAGCGAGCTTTACAATAAAAGCAAAAGCGACCGGCTGAAAAAACTTGAGCAGGAGATTATAGATGCGATAACAACCAATGAAACCTATTTTTTTCGTGACAAATCACCTTTTGATCTGCTTCAGCATAAAGTAATTCCCGACTTGATTGACAAGCGGACAACCCGGCCGGGGATGCCGGTCACAATCAAGATCTGGAGCGCCGCCTGCTCCTTCGGCCAGGAAGTTTACAGTATTGCCATCACCCTCAAGGAACTTCTGGGCAACGATATCGGTAACTACCGGATCTCTATTGTCGGCACAGATATCTCCGATGATGCCATTGCGCGTTCCAGTTATGGCCTCTACAACCAGTTTGAGGTCGAAAGAGGCTTGCCGCCCGGCAAATTGCGCCTCTATTTTGACCAGGTTGATAAAGGCTGGCGTATCAAGGACGAACTCCGGGCCATGGTCTCTTTCCGTAAACAGAATCTTTTTCAATCTTTTGCCGCCCTGGGACGTTTTGATATTATCTTATGCCGCAATGTCGCCATCTATTTTTCGCAGCCCGACAAAATTAAACTCTACGAAAAAATCGGCAATTCTCTGGCGCCGGATGGCTACCTGATGATCGGAGCTCAGGAGAGTCTGACCGGCATCACCAAGATCTTTGAACCACAGCGCTATATGCGCTCGATTTTCTATCAGCTTAAATCATAAAGCACTTTGCGCTGCCTGCAAAAAAAATAAACAGAGCAGAATATAAAAGAAAAAGGCGGCAGGGTTAACTGCCGCCTTTTTTCGCAAATCGCAAATGGCTCTATACTGTTCGACGCTCACTCAGCCAAGATAACGGGCCAGGGCTTCACCGATGCCCTCCTTGGTAAAAGGCTTATGCAGTATTTCATTGACGCCAGCCGCTTTGGCCGCTTCGTTATCCTGATTTTCGTTCTGAGTAGTGACCATGATCACCGGCAGCTCATCGCGGCTGAAAGTACGGCGCAGACGGCGCGTCACCTCAATTCCCGTAATCCCCGGCATATTGAGATCAGTCAGAACCGCATCAGGTTTCAGTTTTATCACCTCTTCAACCGCCACTTCCGGATTGATAAAGATGAAAGGCTCATAGCCCAGTGCATGCAGCATACTCCTGAAAATCCCCAGAATCATCTTGGAGTCATCTATCGCAACCACCCTCTTTTTGGCCGTTTCCGGGCTCGCAGCCGCCTGGTCTTTACCGCGTGTCAGCTGAGCCACCTCGTCAACAAAACCATTCTCTTTGAGCAGGGAGATAAAATATTCACGCACTGAAGAATGAGCTCTTTCGGTTAAACATTCGAAAGCGTTTTTGCGAAAAAAATCGATCTCCAGAAGATCGAGAAAGATAGTACCGCTCTGAGTTGAGATGATGGTTCGCACCAGATCAAGCGCCTCCGCATCTTCGCCCCGCACCATATTCTTGAGACCGGCGGCCAGAATCTCATTGTAGTTGCTGTCAATTGCCGCTGCTGCAGCGGAACGGACATTATCAACCGGATCATGCAGACCGGAAGCCAGAACATAGGCCCCTTTGGCCAGAGGCAGACGGCCCAGAGCTTCATAGGCGGCGAAACGGACATTGGCATCGCGAGGCTGATTATGAATAAGTTTGCGAATTGAGGAAATCGCTCCCTCGTCCCCGATATCCCCCATCACGTTAAGCGTATGAATCAAAAGATCGGGGTCACCCTGAAGAAGATTCTCGGCCAGAACCGGCAGGGCTTTACTCCCCAGAGCCACCAGCTTTTCCTTGCCCTTTGAGCGGATATGGGCATGATGCGAAGTCAGTGTATCATTAATTTTTTTGATCGCTTCCTGAGACTGTACCTTAAAAAAAACATCCAGAATAAGAAAATCAAGCTCCGGATTATAGCCGAGTTTTTCATTGAGACGATGAATGGCCGTGGCCGAACCGATCTGCCCCAGAGCCTTGACTGCAGCCTTTACAAGCTCAAAATTTTCCGTATAGAGCAACTCGGCAATATTGGCTGCCGCCCCGGAATCTCCGATCTCGCCCAGAGCGATAACAACTTTTTCCAGCAGATCATAATCGGCCTCATTGACCAGCATGGCCATCAGCACATGGTAGGCATCCTCAAGGCCGAGCTCGCCGGCCAATTCAACCAGATAGCCGCGACTGGCGGCTTTCTCATCCTGCAACAGGGCAAGATAGACCGCGGGTGCCTCAAGTATGCGGGCAACGAGACGCTCTTTCAGATCGGGGAATGAATTACTTAAATAGGGGAATTTGTCAAGTACGGCAGCCAGCAGGGGAATGGCGAAATCAGGCTCACTCTGCCAGAAAAGATCAAGGGCTTCGCGCTGCACAGACAGAGCCATTTCAGCCAGATGTGAAAGCACGATATTCGCTTTCAGAGCATCTTTTTCAGCAATATTATTTTTAATCTCCGTAATAAACGCGGCGGGATTGATCTTCACCATTAAACGCTCCTCAGCTTACCCTGCTGGCTTAAAATATTTCAGTCCTCATAATAACCGACATACTTTTTCTCAATCCACATACCGGCCAGTACCATCACCCCGCCAATCCCGATCACCACAGAGGCTGCGATATATAGATCATGCATCAGCCACATGGCAATACCGCAAACCGCCAGGAAAAACCCCAGCACTTCCAATAGAGGAATAAAAATTTTGTTCATCCGTCAACTACTCCCGAGACTGAATAAAGATCCCGCAACGGACCGGCTGATAAAAATCTCAAGGTTGCCCCTTGAAGAACGCACTGCGAACAAGATAAAGCGACTTCAGCCGGTTTGCGGGAGAAACATGTTGAGGTACTGAGCAAAGATGGAGAGATAATTGAAAATCAAGAGCAGACCGACGATCACGAGAAAGATGCCGCTGATAATACTTACAATGCGCAGATAACGATTAAACCGGGAAAAATAGGTAAGAAAAGTGTTGAAAGCCAGAGCCGAAAGGAGAAAGGGCAGGCCCAGTCCCAGGGAATAGGCAACCAGCAGAAAAATTCCGCTCCCGACATTTTCCGAGGTACTGGCATAGAGCAGAATGCTCGCCAGAATCGGTCCGATACATGGCGTCCATCCCGCGGCAAAGGCAATCCCAACGAAAACCGAACCCAGATAACCCAGCGGTTTATCGTTAAACTCGAAACGTTTTTCCCTCTCCAGCAGCTTAAATTTGAACAGACCCGTAATATGAAGACCGAGCAGGATCACAACAACTCCACCAACCCGACGGATTGTGGCCTGATTCTCCTGAAAGAAATTACCAACGTAGGTCGCTGACGCGCCAAGAGCCACAAAAACCAGCGTGAATCCTAAAATAAAGAAAAGGGAGTGAAACAGGGTACGCCGGCGCACCGAACGGCTGTGATTTTCCACCAGTTCATCAAAAGATATTCCGGTAATATAGGTCAGATAGGAAGGTATAAGCGGCAGCACGCACGGTGAGATAAAAGAGAAAACCCCGGCTGTAAAAGCGATGAGCAACGATATCTGGGAAGTAGAAGATTCCATAGCCATAAAAATTACGCCACCACTAAAGGTTTTTTACATTTATCGATGATTTCCCGCAGGAGCCCGGCATCAATATTTTCATCCAGAAAAGGATCACCGAGACCACGGAGCAGAACCATCGACAACCCGCGCCCGGCCTTCTTGTCACGCCGCATCAGATTAACCAGAATTTCCGGATCAGCATCGGCGGGAACCAGCATCGGCAAACCATAAAGATCGAGCAGTTTCAAAGCTCTCTGGAAGGCTGCCTCGGAGAGTAATTTCATGGTCTGAGAGAGAGCCAGAGCACACACCAGACCGACAGCCACAGCTTCACCATGACCGAGCTTCTGATAGGCGTAGGTTTTTTCCAACGCATGTGCCACCGTATGCCCCAGGTTGAGCGCGGCCCTGACCCCTAACAGATCGTGTTCATCGCGCACCACAAAGTCAGCTTTGATCCGACTGCAGGAGTGAGTCATAATGGCCAGGCTGCGAGGCTTGCGCTCGGCAATTTCAACCCGGTTCATCTCTAAAAAAGAGATAAAATCAGCACCGGCCAGGAGACCGTATTTCACCACTTCACCGAGCCCGCACAGAAACTCACGCTCCGGCAGAGAAGCAATAAAATCGACATCGGAGATTACTACCCGGGGCTGATAAGTTGTCCCCACCAAATTTTTGCCAACGTCCAGGTTGACCCCGTTTTTTCCGCCGATAGAACTGTCAACCTGCGCCAGAACCGTAGTCGGCACCTGAATCAGATCAATGCCGCGCATATAAGTGGCGGCGGCATAACCGGCCAGATCACCGACCACGCCTCCACCCAGGGCGCAGACAAAACCATTACGCTGCACACCGGCCTGAAACATCTCATGATAAAGACGCTGCAGAACCTCGTGATTTTTAAACTCTTCACCATCCGGCAGGATAATGGCAGTACTCTCATAACCGGCGGCGGCCAGCCACTCCTGCACCTGACGCAGATAGAGCGGGGCAATCGTCGTATTGGTAACAACCACCCCATGATGCCCGCGCAGACGGGGCAGAAGCAGGCTGTCACCCCCGGCTTTAATCAGGCCGGAACCGATGTGAATCGAATAACTGCGCGATTCAAGAGCAACCGTTAATTTATGCGACGTCATGCCCTAGATTTCACCACAGACCCGGCGACAGATTTCCAGATAGGCCTCTTCAACCTTGCCAAGTTCCTGACGAAAGCGATCCTTGTCAAGTTTCTCCAAAGTGTGACAATCCCAGAGCCGGCAGGTGTCCGGACATATTTCATCGGCCAGCAGAATGCGCCCGTGATAGGTGCCGAATTCAAGTTTAAAATCAACCAGCAGAATATCGCGCGCCAGAAGATATTCGCTCAACGCCTGGTTAACTTTAAGCGCCACCTCCCGGACAGTATCGATCTGCGCGGCCGTAGCCAGATTGAAAACCAGTACATGATCACGGTTGATCATCGGATCATTAAGAGCATCATCCTTATAGTAATATTCAACAATCGCCTGCGGCAGTTTTTCGCCTTCCTTACGCCCCATTCTTTTGGCCAGGCTGCCGGCAACATAGTTGCGAATCACCACCTCAACCGGAATTATCGCAACCTTTCGAGCCAGCATCTCGCGATCGGAAAGCTGCTCGATAAAATGACTTTCGATGCCATGTTCGGCCAGCATCTGAAACAATCTGGCCGAAACCCGGTTATTGATTATCCCTTTATCCAGAATAGTGCCCTTTTTCGCTCCGTTAAAAGCGGTCGCATCATCCTTGAAGTAGAGTATATTTTTGTCCGGATCAGCGGTGGCATAGATGATCTTGGCCTTGCCTTCATACAATTTTTCGCGACGTTCCATAATGTACACACCTTTCTAAAAACGTATCTAAAAACGTAAAAATGGTAGATTAAGCCTCAGACTTGCCAAAAACCCGGGCAAAGATCACCGGAATCTGCCGCATATGATGCTCAAGACTGAATTTCTCTTCGATAGCCGCAGGCGACAGATATTGAGCAATATCTGCATCCTGACAAAGATAAGCTTTAAATGAACCACCATCCGCGAAAGCCCGCATCGCGTTGCGCTGCACCCAGCGATAGGCATCCTCCCGCGAAACCCCGGCCCGGGCCAGAGCCAGCAGAACCCCTTGCGAATAGATGGTGCCGCCGGTCAGTTCAATATTTTGCAACATCTTTTCCGGATAGACGACCAGCTTTTCCATCATTCCGGCAAAACGATGCAGCATGAAATCGAGTAAAATCGTCGCATCCGGAGCAATCACCCGCTCGACCGAAGAGTGGCTGATATCGCGTTCATGCCATAAAGCCACATTTTCCATAGCCGCCAAAGCGTACGAGCGCACCAGACGGGCGAGACCGCAGAGATTCTCCGAGAGCACCGGGTTGCGTTTATGCGGCATCGCCGAAGAACCTTTCTGACCGGCATGAAAGAACTCTTCCGCCTCACCGACTTCTGTTCTCTGCAGATGCCTTATTTCAGTGGCAAATTTCTCAATCGAGGCGGCGATCAGGGCCAGGGTTGTAAAGAAAAAAGCGTGCCGGTCGCGTTGTACAATCTGGCTCGAAGCCGGCGCCGGCTGCAAATCGAGACGGCGGCAGACAGCTTCCTCGATGGCCGGTTCGATATTGGCGAAGGTGCCAACCGCGCCCGAGATCTGGCCGACAGAAATATCCTTAATAGCCGCCTCAAGACGCTTTTTCTGCCGAGCCATCTCATCGTACCAGATCGCAAACTTGAGACCAACCGTAATGGGCTCGGCATGAATGCCGTGCGAGCGCCCGATCATCGGACAATCTTTCAACTCGAAAGCCCGGCGTTTGAGCTCAGCCAGAACCCGCTCAAGTCCATCAAACAGCATCTGTCCAGCCTCTTTAAGCTGCAGAGCCAGAGCCGTATCCAGAACATCCGAGGAGGTCATGCCTAAATGAATATAGCGTGAGGCGGGACCGACATGTTCGGAAACCGAGGTCAGAAAAGCAATCACATCGTGGCGCACCTCGGCTTCGATCTGGTTGATTCGCACCACATCGAAAGCGGCTTTTTCTTTAATCTCAAGCCACTCAGGCTGAGGAATTTCGCCGCGTTCCGCAAAGACTTCACAAACCGCCAGCTCAACCTTGAGCCAGCTCGCAAACTTATTCTCTTCACTCCAGACCTGGCTCATGGCCGGACGTGAATAACGTTCAATCATAATAATCTGTTCCAGTAAATAAAAAGTCAGCAGAAATTGTAACTATACCAGCCGGTTTTCTCTGTGAACTACTCTGTAATAAATTTTCTACGGTAAATGCCGTCTATCAATCTTTAACCTGGGGCCGCACCACCATCACCGAACAGCGTGAATTTTTTACAACCTTGTCGGCAACGCTTCCCATCAGGAACTTCTTGATGCCGGACCAGCCGTGCGACCCCATGAAAACGGCATCAAAGCCACCGTTTTCTGCTTCATCAATAATCATTGCCGCCGGAGATCCTTCGATCACCCGACCTGCAACCTTCAGCCCACTCTCTTTTAAAGTGGCCACTAACGCATCCATTTTATCCTGCAAAGCCAAGATACGGGAAGCCGAATAGTGCTGCAACGTAGTCAGATCCTCAACTGGAAGACTGATACCGTCAAGACCGGAAAAGGCAAAGCCCTCTTCATACACATTGAGTAGCAGCACCTGAGCCCCGTAATCACGGGCAAATTTCAGCCCGACCCCGACCACATCATCAGTAACAGCAGAGAAATCGATTGCCAGGAGCACATTTTTAAAGCGCTGAGCCATAATTTCACCTCCAAAAAACCAAAAATCAATTATCGGCGAAACGGCAGAACTAGCATTTTCGGGGTGCAGTTGTCAAGTTTTAAGCAGATGGCGAGGCAAAATCAAGATACCTGTAAACCCTGGCATGCTTCACAAGCGGGAGCTTGCGGGCCACAATATCATGATACTCGTCAACTGTCGGCAGACGCCCGAGAAGGGCTGCAACTGCGGCCATTTCGGCCGAACCGAGATAAACTTTCGCCCCATTACCGAGACGATTATCAAAATTACGGGTTGAGGTCGAAAAGACCGTCGCGGCATCCGCGACCCGCGCCTGATTGCCCATGCAGAGACTGCAGCCGGGAATCTCGATCCGCGCTCCGGCTTTACCGAAAAGTGAATAGTAACCCTCAGCGCGAAGCTGCTCGGCATCCATCCGGGTCGGCGGCGTCAACCAGAGACGCACCGGCACCTGACCTTCATCTTTTAAAATTTCGCCAACCGCGCGAAAATGACCGATATTGGTCATGCAGCTGCCGACAAAGACCTCGTCTATCTTCCGCAGGCGCTGTTCATCGCTCAAAATGTTACTTAAAGTGGCAACATCATCGGGATCGTTGGGACAGGCCAGAATCGGTTCGGTAATCAGACTCATATCAATCTCAAGCACCGCGGCATATTCAGCATTATTATCGGCCCGTAAAAGTTTGGGCTCAGCCAGCCAGTCGCGCATCGCCCGAGCCCGGCGTTTCAAGGTTTCGGCATCGCCATAACCGGCCCCGACCAGCTTATCAATCAGCGCGGCATTGGATGCCAGAAAGCCGGCCACCGAAGCTTCACCGAGCTGAACGGTACAGGCCGCGGCACTACGTTCAGCCGAGGCATCGGAAAGTTCAAACGCCTGTTCGCAGGTAAGCTCTTCGAGGCCTTGAATTTCGAGAATGCGACCCGCAAAAATATTCTTTTTACCCTCTTTGGCGACCGTCAGCAACCCCTTCTCAATCGCCACCAGCGGAATCGCATTAACAAGATCACGCAAGGTTATGCCAGGCTGCAGCTGTCCGGAAAAACGCACAAGCACACTCTCCGGCATATCGAGTGGCATCAGGCCCGAAACCGCGGCAAAGGCGACGAGACCGGAACCCGCGGGAAAGGAGAGGCCCAAAGGAAAACGGGTATGCGAATCAGCCCCGGTCCCCAGCGTATCCGGCAAGAGGAGACGATTGAGCCAGGAGTGAATAACCCCATCGCCGGGTTTTAACGAAACCCCGGAACGGTCCCGAATGAACCCGGGCAGCTGATGATGCATGGCCACATCAACCGGCTGGGGATAAGCGGCGGTATGGCAAAAGGACTGCATTACGAGATCGGCGGAAAAATTGAGCGCCGCCAGTTCTTTAATCTCATCCCGGGTCATCGGCCCGGTCGTATCCTGGCTGCCGACAGTGGTAACCATCGGTTCGACATACATGCCCGGCCGCACCCCCTCGCGACCACAGGCCCGGCCGACAATTTTCTGGGCCAGGGTGTAACCTGCGTTTGAGGCTTCGGGCTGCAACGGACGCACAAACAGATCGGTTTCTTTAAGCCCCAAAACCCGCCGTGCCCGACTGGTCAGCTCCCGACCGATAAGCAGAGGAATGCGCCCGCCGGCCCGATACTCATCGGCCAGAGTGTTGGGCTGCAGTTTGAAGCGGCTGACGACGCGACCATCTTTTTCAATCTCTCCGGCATAGGGTCTTAAGGTGATAAGATCACCGGTTTTAAGATCTTTAACCGGGGCTTCAATCGGCAGGGCTCCGGAATCTTCGGCGGTATTAAAAAATATCGGCGCAATAATACTGCCGATGATAATCCCGCCCCCGCGTTTGTTCGGCACTCCGGGAAGATCTGAGCCTAAATGCCACTGCAATGAGTTGATGGCTGATTTCCGACTGCTGCCGGTGCCGACAACATCGCCGACATAGGCCAGCGGCTGGCCCAAAGCCCGTAATTTTTCAAGCTGGGCCAGAGGTTCTTCAATGCGGGCCGCAAGCAGGGCTTTGGCGTGCAGAGGAATATCGCTGCGACTGGATGCCTCCGAGGCGGGTGAGAGATCATCAGTATTGGTCTCTCCCGGCACCTTGAAAACCGTCAGCCGCAACTCCTGAGGCAACTCCGGACGGGCGCTGAACCACTCCCCTTGCGCCCATGATTCAAGCAGCTGCCGCGCCCCCTGATGCCCCTTTTTAAATTTTTCGACAACCCAGGCAAAAGCATCGTAGACCAGCAAGGTGTGCTTTAAAGCCTCAATGGCCGCCGCCGCCACTTCCGACCGCTCATCGTCCATACTTTCGAGCAGCGGCGTCAGATTGTAACCACCGCGCATCATCCCTAACCACTGCACGGCGCTCAAAGGCGAAATACCAACTTCAGGGGCCCGTCCGGCGATGACCTCGGCTAAAAAATCGGCCTTGATCCCTGCCGCCTCGTCAACCCCGGGGTTAACCCGTTCGCGCAGCAGAAAAAGCAGTTCCCGACGCTCCTCCCCCTGACTTTGCGGCAAATGTTCAATAACCGCAGTAACTTCATCAACACTCAATGGTAATGGCGGGATGCCCTGTTGCTGCCGCAGGTCGGCAGCCTCGTGGTAGGCTTCAATAATCGTCATATCTTTCATATCGCAGTCAATTCTCCTTAAAATTTTACTTGATCTTCATCTCTACCTGGCGAGCTTTTTCGGCAGATGCCGAAGCTTCCGCCGCAACCTTGGAGTCAATCGGCTGCGGCTCAACCAGAAACAGACGCTGATTCTCAACCGGCCCTTTCTGACTAAGAAACTGCATGACCATGCGCGCCCGATTAGCGGCCAGCAACAGCAGTTCATCATCACTGACAACAACGAAATTCCGCAACAAACGCTCCTGTTCTGCGGGCTCAATTTTTTTTACCATGCGCAACAGATTTTTCTCTTTCGCAAAAGGGGCGGCTTTGTAGGCCTGCCAGAGATAATGTTCAAACTCGGCTGCCGTAACCATCACCTCATCGAGCGAGCCCTGATCTTTTCCGGAGCCCCCCTTTTCCTTGAATTTCTGCACCTGCAAAAGATTTTTAAAATGCTCCTCCTGCAGAGCCTGGCGATCACTGACGGCATCGGCCCGACCGGCGATTTCAACTTTCAGGCCGGGCCGGTCGTAGAGCACCCGGGCCAGCTTGGCAAGTCGATCCTGCGCGGTTGCATCAAGTTCCGCCTGACCGGCGGCAAACGTAACCAGGTTAAGCTCTTCACTACCACCGGCCAGGGAACTGATCAAGGCAAAAGGCGAAGTTACCGCTTTCGTGATAAGATTAATAAAAACCTTGACAATGATACCGCCCAGACTGAATTTGGGGTCATCAAGCTCGCCGCTGACCGGCAGATTGAGATGAATCTCCCCCTGACGGTCACGCAAAAGGGCCACCGCCAGTTTAACCGGCAGCTTGAGCGCCTCCGGACTGGCGACTGGAGCCCCGAAATCAAACTGATCGAGGAAGATGGCATTGCTGGTATCAAGCTTTTGTTTTTCCAGTTTACAGGAGAGATCAAGCGAAAGTTTCCCCTTGCCGATAGCATAACCGACAAATTTTCCGCTGTAAGGCGTCAGGTCGGTCATCTCCAAACCCTGACCTTCAATTTTCAAATCGACATAAAGATCTTCAGCCAGAGGATCAATAAAACCGTCAACCGCAACCGGCGCCTGCTGATTGAGCTGGCCCGCAAGCTTGACCTCGGCCGGTTTTTTACCGAGAGAAGAGAGCCCGGTCACTTGCCCTTCGAGATCGCTTAAAGAGAGTTTAAATGATGGCGACAGCGAGCGATCGATAAAGGTTACGGCACTCTTACCGAGGACAACCTTTTTAAACTCCAGCGCCATTGTAGGCCCGGACGGCGGCACCGCCGAAGCCCCGGTTTGAGTCTCCGGCAAAGTTACTGACGCAGAATCAGCGGACTTAACATCTTTTGCCACGCGCATCAACTCAAGATTGCTGCGCCCGTCACTCTCCTTAATAAAATAGGCCTGTAAACCGTCAACAGCGCACTGCCGCAACTTTAATGCGGGGGGCTCGGAAGCTAAAGAGAGACCGGTAAAGGCTAACTTACGCAAGCTCAAAACATCAGCCCCACGCTTACCTTCTACCATTTTCAAGTTTTCAACTGCGGCCTTGCCGACAAACGCTGCACCGGTTTTCCCCGCAGATCCTTGCGCCAGAGAAAAATGTCCCTCAGCCCCGGCTGCCCCCTTAACCAAGAGCAGATCAAGCTGCTCGCTGAGATAAGGCTGCAGAACCGGCAACGACACGGACTTTAGGTCGACATCCAACTCCAGCGCAGGCGGTGCCAGACGAATCGGCCCTTTAAGCGCAAGCCGCCCACCTTCAGCCAGACGCAAATCGAGCTGACAGGTTCCTGCAACATTTTTACCGTTACCGAGCTGATCAAGCGCCAGATTTATCTGATCAAGCTTGATGTGCGCCTTGGTTGTCGGGACAAAATCAGTAAAATCTACCTGAAAGTCTTGCAAACGCCCTTTTTCAAGCAGTAGATGCCAAGGCGGAGAGTCAAGCGCTGTCGCAGACCCGGCAACCTTGCCGGCAACGACTGCCGTTGCCCTCTTTTTATCGGCCGAGGGTTTATCTGCTGCGGCTGGGGGCAAAAGCTCGGTCAGATTGACAACCTCAGCCGCACTCCGCACCAGCTGCAACCGGCCTTTGTTTGCCTGCAGTGAACCCAGCACGCATTCGCGTTTCAGCAGATCAAAACGGCTTTGCGACAAAGAGAATTGCGGCAGAGCAAAAATCGGCTCCCCGGCAAAAGAGTTCAATTTAAGATCGGCCAGGGCAAGCTTCAGGTTTTGTGCCTGCAAATCAATTTCGGCCCCTTCGTTTCGGGCAAGTTTGAGCTCGCCCGCAAGATGCAGGCACCCACCAGCAAAATGACCGGCAAAAAAATCCTTATAGTAGGCCTCATAGCGTGACAGCGGCAGATTATCGACAGCAAATTGCGTTTTGAGGATCAGCGGGTCAATCGCAAAATCTCCACTGGCGGTCACAGTCTCCCCGGCATCACTTTGCAGTTTCAAGGTATAGCGGGCAAGCTCTCCCTTGGCCGTGCTGAAGTCGTCCAATTCAACGTCAACCGGGGATAAGCGGGCTGAAAAAGCCGGGGTCACGCGCTCATCCAGGAGATTTACAAGCCCCTCATTCAGACGCAAACGCCCTAACCTGAAATTAAAGCCCTCTCCCTTTTTCTCAGCCACTGCCGGCGCGGCTTCAGGCTCGCCCGGTGCAGATATATCCGACGCTGTCGCAGCCAGCTGAGGCAGATAAAAAAGCCCGTCCCCTCTCAATAAAAGATTGACTTCGGGTTGATGAAGGACAATCTCATCAAGAAAAAATTCCCCCTGCAAAAGATTTCCCGGTCCGAAAGCAACCTTAAGCTCCGGCAGAAAAAGAAAACGGTGACTCTGATCCTGGTCCTGACCGCTGACCAGCAAATTGTTTATCTGCGCAGTCCCGGAAAGGGTTAAACGGGAAACCTCATTTTCCGGTTGAACATAGGCAAGATCAAGACGGGTGGTTAAAGTTCCCGAAGCAACCGTAAAATTGCGGCCGGTGGGCAAATAGGAGAGATAATAAGGCAGATCCAGTTCGTCCAGGTTAATACTGAAATGAGTCTCCTGGGTCTTGGAAAAGGGTTTACTATGCCCCCCAATCTCCAGGGGCGCGCCATTGAGAACCGCGGCGAAGGCAGGTTGAACGTGGACTTCAACCAGTTTAGGCAGATTGGATATCTGAGGCAGGCCGATGGTTATATCGCTGAGCCAATGAAAAACATTGCGGGCCTGATCCTTAAATTCAACAATGCCACCGCCGATCGTAATGTTATTAAGGGAAAAACGAAACTTGTCTGCCGGTACCTCTGACTTACTGTTTCCCTTTGTTTTATCAGAGGCTGAAGGAGGGGGCAGGAGATCGGAAAAATTAAAGCTGGCGTCTTCGTTTCTGACAATTTGCAGATAGGGCCCCTGAATATCAATCCGCTGCAAAACCAGGGCGCGATTAACCAGGGAAAGAAAACCGGCGAAATCGACAAGTAGAGAGTCGATTTTCAGCAGGGGAGCTCGTCCCTGCCGGGCCCGAATCACAAAACCATCAAGCTTAAACTGCAACGTAAAGGGATTAAAGCACACCTGATCAATGGTCGTCGACCGCTTAAGAATTACGGGCAAGCGTTTTTCCGCCTGCGTTTTAAGCAGCCACGGCAGGAGAAAAAAACCACTTAAAGTGTATATAAACAGCAGCAAAAGAGCAAGCAGCAAGGTTTTTTGCCAACCCTTGATCCCCCTTCTTCTGTAATTTTCGGTTTCGCTCATCTCCATTCTCCCGCAACGCCTGCCGACATTAAACCTCCATTATCCTTGCAGATCGGCCACTCAATAATTTTCAAATCAACAATTTAATCGACCGGCAGCATATAAATCCCCGTCGCATTGTCACTTTTGTACGTGCAAACAGCTGACATCTACCCCAACAAAACCTTCCATATCCTTTCCGCCGCCCGGCCATCCCACTGAGGCACTCTGCAAACCGAACGTTTAACCACAGCATCACCCACGGGAAATGACTTCCTCAACTCTTCATAAGCCTTCATAATCCCTTCCGGCTGGTTACCGACCAGGATATTGGTACCAAGTTCAATAGTTATCGGCCTCTCCGTATTCTCCCGCAATGTCAGACAGGGAACCCCCAAAGCCGTCGTCTCCTCTTGGAGCCCACCACTGTCGGTCAAAACCGCGATCGCATCCTGCCAGAGATAAAGTGATTCACGAAAACCCAGCGGCCCCAGACAATGAATATTATCGGAGAGTTCAATTGCAAATTGTTCCAGCATCTTGGCCGTCCGCGGATGCACCGGAAAAAAGATCGGATAATCCTTGGCAATCTCATTCAGACAACCAACAATCCCCTGCAAGGTTTCAGGATCATCAACGTTAGCCGGCCGATGCATAGTCATAAAAAAATAATCCGGATGCAAACGCTTCAACGCCGCCACCGCAAAGGCCGAGGTATCGGAGCTTTTTAATTTCTCAGCCTGATGCAGCAGATTATCGATCATCACATGGCCAACCAGAAAAACCGCAGCCCCAGGCTTACCTTCGCGCAACAAGTTAGCCGCGCCGCTCGCTTCCGTGACAAAGAAATAGTCACTGATCGCATCGGTCACCATGCGGTTGATCTCTTCCGGCATGGTCAGATCAAAACTCCTCAGACCCGCCTCAATATGCGCCACCTTAATCAGCAGTTTTTTCGCAACAATACTGCAAGCCAGTGTCGAATTGACATCGCCCACCACAATCACCAGATCAGGCTTTTCGGCGAGACAAACCTCTTCAAAAGCAACCATAACCCGGGCCGTCTGCTCCGCATGACTTCCGGAACCTGCCTCAAGAAAGTGATCCGGCTCCGGCAGCTCCAGATCATCAAAAAAAGTCTGCGACATCGCATAATCATAATGCTGTCCGGTATGCACAATTAAGCACTCAAGACTGTCATACACCTGCGCCGCCCGATAAACCGGCGCAATCTTCATAAAATTAGGCCGGGCTCCGGCCACCAGTAATGCCTTCACAAAAACTCCCGTGAGTGTAAAAGCCGGCTACAAAAACAGACAACCGGAATCGACCACCGCAAGATCCCCACCCCGGTGACTATCATTCCTCATCTTGCCGTCTTACACAAACCATGAATATATCAGAAACCAGCCGATTTTAAGATACTCACCGGCAACCTTGGCAAAATTACGCCAGGAACTGTAACAGCCGATCAAATCGTATGTTTCAAAAGGGGTAGCGGCAAAAGATATATGATAATCATCACTAAAAACCCGGGCAGCAATCAACTGCAGACGACGCATGTGATAAGGAGAACTGACAAGCACAGCCGAGTGATAACCCAGCTTCTCCATCATCTTCCGCCCGGTCAAAAGTTCAAGATGAGTATTCTCGAAAAGCCGCCAGCTGCGCCCGAAAAGCCGCCAGCGCAATCCGGCAACCATAGTTTCCGGCAAGATTTCGGCATTACCCGGGCGGGCCGTTCGTCCCCCTTCAAGCATCGGCTTTAACACCGCCTTTTGCCGTCCAGGAACCAGCAAAGCCCCGGCCCGACCCTGCTCGACCAGACTCGCCGCCCCTTGTTCCCGAGCTCCGGGTTCCCCGCCAACCAGCATAATCACACAGTCAACCGTCTCAACGGGCGAACTGTAAAGCAAGAAAGCGGGCGCCATCAAGACCCCCGCCACCGCCAGACAAAAAACAAAAAGTAACGATCTCATTTTCCAGATCATCCTCTATCGCTCAACCTCAAAAAAAGACTGTGAACAAACTTATGGATTCGCCCGGGAATTGAAATGACGAACACCTGTCAATTTATAGCGAACCAGTAACCAGAGGAATTTAGGTAACGCTAGCTGACGACGCCACCGTTTAGGTTCACTCAACAACCGATAAAACCACTCAGTTCCAGTTTGCCGAAAAAAAAGAGGGGCCCACCTGACTTTCCCGCTGACGACGTCAAAAGTTCCACCGACCCCCATACAGAAAGCCGCATTAATGCGCTCACGATGACCGGCAATCCAGGCTTCCTGTTTGGGCGATCCCATAGCCACAAAAAGGATTTCGGCCCCTGAGGCATTGATATCATCGACAATCTTTTCAGAATCCGTAAAATAGCCGTCATGCCGGCCAACAATCTGCAAATCGGGATAATCCTGCAAAAGTCGTTCACAGGCACTCCGATTAACCTCCGGCGCCGCCCCCAGAAGATAGATCCGCCAACCTGCAACCGCCGCCTTCTTCACCAGCGCATAGAATAACGCCACACCGGTAATTCGGGTAATCGCCCGACCGTCCAAAACCCGCACCGCCAGAGCCGCGCCGATACCATCACAGATGAATATCTGTGCCTGATTAATTAACGACGCCAGCTCCCGATCTTGCTCGGCCTTGTAAAGCTTTTCCGGATTAATGGCGACACTGAAAGCCTTTTGCCCGGAAGTAACAAGCTCCCCGACACAGATGCAGGCGTGAGCATAATCAGTAAAAGGAGTCACCTGCAGTGTCATCAGGGGCAGATTTTGTGGCAGCTGCAGAATTTTCTGGGTTACGTTTTGCATTACAAAACTCGGCTTTTATTGGTGCTTTACAGGTTATTTTCTTGTTTTTTCAACATTTTTTTCAACAATAAAAACAAAAAAATGTTCTGATAAGAGCACTTATTTGCGGGCCGTAAAGGTCCCTTGGATTGCGGGGCTCGCCCCCCGCATTAGGCAAATTTCTGAAACCAGTAATTAAGACAGAGTAACAAGAAAATCTGCCTTTCCTGATTTATACCTTTTTCATGTGCAAGCAACACTTTTTCAACTTCGGACAGATCGAAATAACTTGCGAACTTTGCTTCTTTTGCAAGCAAAATATCCCAGACAGGACCATGCCCGGCAAACCATTTTTTAGTTGGTGATTGAAACCCTTTTTTCTTTCTGTTAATGATTGAATCAGGAAGCACCATCTTAGCATACTCTCGATGCACAATTTTAGACTGCCCGACTTTGACCCGGAATGAGCACGGCAACGACTGAATATATTTTACCAGATCAAGATCCAGCATCGGCACCCGGCACTCCAGCGAAAAATGCATCGTCACTTTATCCGTATAGAGCAGAAGATCATCCGCAAGGTTCATCCTCAGATCAACTGCCATCATACGTTCAACACTGGTTTTGATCTTTGAACAGCCCAGCAGGGAATAAAAATACTGCACTCTTTCCAGAGAATGAGTATCTCTAAGGCCAACCAGTTTTTCAATTTCATGGTCAGAAAAAACAGAATAGGCCGACAAAAAGCGGGAGACATCATCACCGCGCCGCAAGGCCGAGAAACCCCGCCTGAGCTGGTCATTACTGAGACCTAAAAAATCAAAAAGACGGTTCCCGACAACCGCTAAGGCCGGAGGCAGAAAGCGATGCAGCAATTCGCCCTGATAACGACCATAGCCGCCCAGGGACTCATCCGCCCCCTGTCCGGAAAGTACAACCTTAACCTTTTGCGCAGCCAGTTTGGCCAGATAATACATCGGAATAATGGAGGTTGTCGCAAGAGGTTCTTCAACTATCGCAACACAGGCTTTAATAATCTCTAAAAAATCCTCGAAACCAATTCTGGTTATAATCGAATCAAGACCAAGTTGTCTGGCCGTTTCCTGAGCATCGCTTATCTCATCGCTTGCATCCTCTTCTGTAAAGCCGACGGTAAAACCCTTCAGAGGACGCGAAGAATCCATTTGAGCAAATTTGGCAACCAAAGCAGAGTCTATCCCTCCGCTCAGAAGAACACCAACCTCAACGTCGGACATCAGTTGTCGCTTAACCGCCTGCTGCAGTAAAAAACCATAATTGTCAGCAGCCTCCGCAAAAGAAAATTTTGCTGCCGCTCTTTCGCAAGCAAACGCATACGGTCTAAACTTCAGCCCCAACCCACAATCATTAAGCTTTACCCTTAGGGCGTGCCCAGGTCTTATTTTATGGATCTTTTTGAAAAGAGTATCCGGTGAAGGGGAGTATCTCAGACACAACAGGGTTGCCAGGTTATTGAGCGAAACAGTGTCATTGACTAATTTCTGCACAGGAGCGATCTCCGACGCGAAAACCAGACGATGGCCCTCCTGCCAATAGTACAGGGGTTTTACGCCAAAAGGATCGCGACAAAGAATAATGGTGTTGATTTTTTTATCGAGAAAAGCAAAAGCAAAGATCCCGTTCAGATCATTTAACCCGTTTTCGCCGAATTCGGCAAGATAATAAAGCAGGGTTTCGGTATCGGAACTGCCGCGAAATGATACTTCCGGTAATTTACCGCGCAACTCAAGATGATTATAAATTTCACCGTTGAAAATGATGACATAACGGCCGCAGGCCGAAACCATCGGCTGATGTCCACTTGGTGAAAGATCGACAATGGCAAGCCTTGTCTGCCCCAGACAAATACGATGATTTCCAGCTATCTCTGTGATTATGCCGGAATCATCAGGACCACGGTGTGCGAGAGCGCCTAAAGACTCTTTGCTGAAAGCTAAATTTACTGATCCGAGGATTCCACACATTTGATTGACACACCGTTTGTCCGCAGAATTTATACCGCCTCTCTAACACCGTCGACCCTTTAATTCCAATAACGACAAAGCATAAAGGTAAGGCATTACCGCCCAGCGCAACATATTCCTGTTGCGCTGGTTCCCGAAGATATCAATTTGCGAATATATGTCATCTTTCACGCAAAAATTATTTTCGATTGCATCCTTAAGATCATACGCTAAAGTCCAGTCCTGCATAAGAATTGCGAGGTTGAGCATCTCGGCATTGTCATACAGATCAAATTTCACCATTGAAGGTTTATTGCTTTTTGCAAAACGCTTGAATAAACCTTCCCTCTCAACCCAGAAAGATTCCTTGATAAATTTATAACCTCTGGCAATGACCTCTTCACACGCATGCAAATGGAACAGTTCATTTGTCTTGATGATGTTTTTCAAAACAATGCAGGAATGAAAACAATCGATGAAGGAATTACCATCCGGAGAATAATACCAGGAACCATCAGCTTTCTGAGATTTAACTATAAAATTATACATCTTTCTTATTTTAATCGACACCGCCGGTTCCTGGTCAATATTTATATTTGCCAGGAACAGAGCAAAAGCCAGCATCGAATAACTGACGGCATTGACAACCCTGCGATCCTTTGCTGCAGAATAAGAAGTAACTATATAGTCGTCGTTCTCCTCCATTACACAAAGATCATTTTCGTAAAAACAATAGATACTACGCATGATATTGCTGTCAACCTGTTCGACTTGGGATAGCCCCACAACGGCCTCAAGCACATAGGGTGTCATAGTAAAAAGCGGCATATCAGGACCGTATATCAGACCTTCAGCGACCGGATAGCGAAAACCCAGTCCCCAGCAATGACCGCTGTAACCTTTGCACCCATGTTGCATCAACCATTCTAAATGTTCTCTGGCCCATCTGAGAAGCTCCGGCTTTTCAGAAAGCGAATACAGATTCAACAAAATCAGAATAGACCAGGCTCGGACAATCGGATATTCCCGCCTGGTATAAAAAAAACGTTTTTGATTGTTTATAAAAAAATCAAAAAGCGTCAGCAGCGCCGCCGGAAATAAAGCTGCCCATTTACTGTGATTGAAAAGATTTTTAACGGTAAAACCGACATGGGTCTGCCATATATCATATGGATCAAAGGTCGCGAGACTACTCTTGCAGCAAATTTTTTCATACTCTTCTATTCGCAAAACAAACAACCTGCAGGGTACTGAATCCCGCCATCCACCAGCGGAGCCATCGGTATCTTTTCGACAAGATCACCAAAGCTGCTGAACCTGACGTTTTCGACCTTCTTAATCATTTTGAGAAAGTTATCCAGTTCCCGGTCATTCCAGAAATCTTTTGAGTGCCCTATCATGACTACTGGAGTAATTTCTTCGGTTGCAGACCGACCAAACCTCAGCACCATCTTATACATACTTCGCGCGGACAGTTTACAGAAATCCAGGTTATGAGTATGCATCCGAAATAAATTAAACAACACTTCCTTTACGTCGGGAGTGCTCCTCAGCCTGTTGATTTCCCCGTGTCTATCTCCTTCTTCTATCAGCTTTCTCTTCACTGTCGCAAGCAGCTTCCTGGGCATAAAATTCATAAGATATGGTTTTGATACTGCACAAACAGGAAACTCTATTACATTCTCGAATTCCGGGCCTGTTTTACATACATCATCTGCGGCACACCACCAGAAACCAATATTTTTTACCGCCTGCGTATAATTCAACGCAAAAGGTCTCTTTAACCGGAGTCCGGGAACAACCGATGAATCCGCATAAAGTCCGACTTCCTTCATGGCAGCTATCACCCGTTCAGAAGGCTGCATGTAATATCCCCCTGCCCGGAACACTCTGCATTCATAACTTTTCTTATAAGGTTGCAGAAGACGCTCTATTGTTTCGCGTCCCCGATGTAAAACCCCCCAAATGGATAACGGGTCATTCCTGCTGCCCAAACCACCAGGTAGATCAGACAGTCGATACTGCTGCATTTTCAGCCGCCATAAACCATCCACGATTTCCGCGCCGATCCATTGGGGATGAATATGTAACTGGACATCATGCCCGTTGGCTACAGCCGCAATAAGCTGTTTTTCGATCAGATCCGCGGGAGAATATCCCAGTTTCAGCTTTCCCTCATTTTCCGCTTGCCTGAAAGCCCAATATTCAGCAACTTCAAACATTAATGTCAGAGGACAATCATGTTTTTTACAAATCTCCAGAACTCGGGATGTCGGCTCAATTATATCTCTTCGCACATCTCCAGCCCCGCTGCCGAATAATTCGTAATCCAAAGACAATACCAAATCAATCATCGAATCATATTCCGCCCCCAGAATTTAAAACCGGCACGCTTCGGGCTTGATGCCACAAACCAGTACCCACACATCAGGACATTTTCCAAATTTTATCGTAGACCGTTTCAATTCGTCCGACTACCTGAGCGGCCGAAAAATTATTCGCGGCATAAAGATGGTTATTCAGGCCAATCTGCTTCATCCTCTTCTCATCTGACAACAGCCCGTCCAATACTAAGAAGAGCGATGCCGGCTCCAGAGACTCGACCGCAAAGCCCATGCGGCCATCAACAAAAAAATCTTTAATACCGCCGACCCGGCTCACAACGACCGGCATTGCGGAAGCCATGGCTTCCAGAACAGAAATCGGCAGCCCTTCACTATAAGAGGGCAAAAAAAACAGGTCACACTGCAACAGAATTTTTCTCTTATCTTCACCGCTGATAAAGCCCGTAAAGACAACCCCATCAATTTTTTCAGCTAAAACATATTGCTGCAGACCGACTGCTTCCGGGCCGTCACCAGCTATAACAAGTTTTACATCCGCATATTTTTCTTTCAACAGCTTAAAGGTGTCAACTACCTCGTAAATCCCTTTTTCCCTAACCATGCGACCGAGAAAAAGAATCTTATACGCATGACCGGAAACCTTGGCACTCAGCTTTTCATCAATTTCAGCCGCGGTAAACAGATCATTTGCAACCATGGTCGAACCCAGGATAATTTTCTCTTTTTCGACCCCCCAATCGACTAATTTTGTCTTAAACTCGGTCGATAAAACCCAAATTGCCTCAGCTTTGTTCAAGATGCCGGCTATAATCTTTTTCAGACATGAACGATCAACTAAGTTTTCAATGGACTTTTTCCAGCCATGAAAAAAAACAACAAACGGGATACCTCGTTTAATGGCTATTTCAGCGTATAAAAGATCCCTGAGCAGAGCGGTAATATCCAAGGATGGAGAAAGATGAATAATATCTACATCATTGAGCAACTTACCGACAGACAACAAAAACAGATCCGACAGGGTTTGCGCATACCTCTTTACCCTGTACCACCAGCGAACATTTTCATAAAAAACCTGCTTTACATTACGATTAAACGTTAGATCAAGAACCTGGTAGCGAGGAGATAAGTTTTCAATAATCTCCCGGTTGAAAGATGCAACCCCGCCCACTCGCAGGGAGTTGAATCTTAAAGGGAAAAGAATTGTCACTTTATGTGCCCGATCGCGACTTTCAAGCATCATCAAAAACCACCGCCATGATTACATGCCGGCGAACCCCAGAAAATCTGTTTCAAATGCTCTTCTACAACTTTCAAGTCAACTGAATAAAAAACGGCATTATTGACTTTAAAAAATTTATAATTCGGGCAACCTGTTCTTTTTATAAAATTACACGGAGTCTCCCTTTTTCGCATTACATCCGGATCATGCACAAAGGTTTTCACACAAAAATACCTGTTATCTCTGTCTTTAACGACACCAACATAAGGTTTCTCCAGATACAACGAGCCGATGATACCCGGAAGATACAGATCCTCACAGGCATGAAAAAAAGTCATCCTCTCAATTCCTATGCCTATCGCTTTGGCATTACCAAGTTCAGATGCTTTATAATATGGACTGGATTTATCAAACGGAGTCACGGAGGCAGAGTGTTGCTGCGTCAGATATTCCTTATCGCGTCCCCAAACCGCTACAGCTTTAATAGGATGAGGACTGATCACAACATCCCGACGTTGGGCGAAAACATTAGTCAGAACACCCATCGATGAGTGCATGTCATTAAAAGAGAATACTATTTTTTTTTCTAACATTTCTTCGGGGTTGTACTGCGGGTAGTAGGGCATCAAGAGATTACCTTCAGGCCCGACCAGTGCAATGAGCAGATCAATCAATTCCGCCGGTGTAAATTCGGCATTCAGGGAACCAAAACTTGAATGGACCATCAAGGTATCGCCTGTTTTAATGCCCAACCGATCAGTCAGTACATCTAACATCCCGGAATAATCCAGGCTGCCGCTCTGAGCAACAACATTAAATAATTTGCGCCGGTATCTTTTTAACGCATATTTAACGCGATAAGATAATTTACCCCTTAAATAACCGATCAACATCAAACACCTGCCTTCAGAAACACTACTTGTTAAAAAAATAAGGGGCGATCATTCTTGCTATTTCCGAATACGAATAATGCTTAAGTACATATTCACTACCGCGTTTCCCCATGGAAATTCTTTTTTCAGGTTCCTGATAAAGTTTTATCACGGCTTCGGCAAAAAGGTTAACATCATACTCAGCCAGCAACCCTCCTCCAGACTCCTTCAGCACTTTTTCCTGTTCAAATATTCCTGAATTTGCCACTACCGGAATACCATGGGCCAGACTTTCATAAATTTTGGTGGGCGAACTGATAGAGTAGTAAGCAACCGGCGGAATAGCTGACAGCGTTAATGAACAATACTGCAAATGATCCTGCAAAGATTCTTTATCGAGGTTGCCGACAAAGATTACATCCCGTTCAACTCCAAGGTCAGCGCAAATTGCCAGCAATTTTTCTTTATCTTCGGGATAAGCGAATTCTCCCATAACTAGGAGCTTGCATTCCGGTACAGACCTTTTCACAACCTGCAAAACCCTGATCATGAAATCCGGTTTTCGCAAGAGATTTAAAGTGCCAAAATAACCGATTACAAAGGATTCACGCGTCAGATCGTCAAACTGTTGCAGACGTCGGGGGCGCCGCTTCAACCAGTCACCATCTACACCCATAGTCAAAGGAATGCAATTCAGCACACCATATTTCTGCACCAGCTGATGGCCGAAGGACTCGGTGATCGGAAAAACTATCTCAGCTTTTTTCAAGGCAAACCCGAGAAAGAACTGATGCAAAATGCCCGAAAAGCCATTAAGATAATTTCTTATTTTTTTTCTCCCTTTACAGGAGGCAAGCCGCATCTCCCCTAACGGAGCTGAATATTGAAAAAAATAACGATAACCGAGCCTCGTCGCAAAAAAACCGAGAAAAGCGCCGACCACCGGCTGATCACGAACAAAGGCAATAACGTATCGCTCTCCAAGCAATATTCTGAAAAATTGAATGAATTTATTTAAAGATAATACCATACTGAGCAACTTCCCAAGGTATCCCAAAGAAGTCACACCAGGAGTCGGCCATACTTCAGCGTTATTCCACTTATAATTTCGCTTGAGACGAATATCGGTCTGCAGCAGAAAGATCACCCGGCAGAAGCCACCGATCTCCTTCGAGAACACATTCTCCAGAACCTGTTCCATATACCCGGGTTTAAATTTATAATAACTGAAGAAAACGATAGATACATCAGATGTGGAGGTATACGGACGAAAATTCTCCTGATCCATGAGAAAACCTCTGCATCAATGCAATTTTATGAAAGGTTAAAAAACTGGCTGGGAAATCTGCCAGAGCTTTTAAACTGAGGCCGCCCCGCGCACGCAGGTTTCAATGATTTTCTGGAACTCGGCCCCGATTGACTCCAGTGAATGATTTTCCCGTGCATATCTGCGGGCTTTAGCACCCATACTGTCTCGTAACTGCGGATTTTTGATTAAGTCTGCAAGATCACGACAAAGGGATTCGAAATCTCCCGAACAAAAACCCAGCCCCTGCACCGACAATAAAGCGTCGGGGTCAACAAGCAGACTCAAAACAGGAACCCCACGGAGCCAGGCCTGAATAAATACGTTGGAAAATCCTTCATAGCGACTTGTATTAACTACCGCATAAGCTTCGCCCAAAAGAGCATTGACTTCACTCTGTCCGAGTTCACCCAAATAACTGAGAGCAGGAATAAGATCGATTTTCGCCTCTAATTCATTCTGCCACCGCTCATGGCCGGGACGTCCGATCATTATAAACTCGACCCCGGGAACTCCTCGAAAACGCTCGGCAAGCTCGACAAACACCCAGGGCTGTTTCAAGGACTTCAAATTGGATACCCATAAAATTTTCTTTTTAACGGGCAAGCCTTCGCTTGACTCTTCCAGAGGCGGAAGCGGATGCGGGTTTTTTAAAACAAGCGCATTGCGCTTGAATTGTCTATGCAGTTGTTCCTTCTGAAATTCGGTTTGCGCTATGAGGATATCGGCATGAGCGATGCCCCATCTTTTCAGCAGGTATACCGGGATGGACAATATCGAATGTAACGAAAATATTTTCTCGGTCCGCCCCAGATCAGCATCGCTGGCGCAGGCAAAAATAAAAGCAAACGATAATGATCTGGACAAATAATGAAGATAACCAGTTGCGCAATTAGCCATTAACTGATAGACGACGTCTGGTCTTTCACAGCTTAAAACCTTACCGATATATCTGAAATTACTCAGATAAAGATCTTGGAAAATGCGCATCAACAACTTGCCGGGTTTGAAAAAGTAAACCCGCACACCTTCGATTTCCTCCAGACCCTGCCGCATGGGATCAACCGAAAGAAAGAATACGTCATATTTTTCCCTGTCAAGAAATGACGCCAGTTGATAAGCTCGATACTCTGCTCCGCCGGACAGAACCGGATAGAAGCTACAGAAGATGCAGACTTTGATCTTGCTCACGAACAGTTCCTTCGATCTTTACAGTGGTAATTGATCAGGAAACTGCCCCATAACGAAAACTTGTGACAAGCAGACTGGCAATCAGACAACATTATAACCCCGCATCTTTCAAAAAACTGTCAAAGCCGTCATACAACGGCGTATGCTGATTTTTGTAATGAGCGTAAGCTTCTCCCAGCTGTTTCTCCATCATATTTCCCGCCAGCCGTTGGTCACGGTTAAGAAACAAAGGAAACTCTTCCCAGAAATCGTCAATACGCGGACGCCGATGCAGGTTTTTCTTAATGCTTCGAGCGTATGCCCTGGCTTCATCAACATATAACTGTTTTCGCTTATTATAATAATCTTCAATAGTGCAAATAAACTTTGCGGGGTTGCCGGCAAAAACTGAATCCGAAGGGATGTCATGATTCACCAGAGAACAGGCACCGATAATACAATTATCACCGATCGTAACACCTTTTAGAATAACTGAACCGGTTCCGACGAAGACATTATTCTTTATACATACACCACCGGATGAAGCCAAAAGTTCATGGTAAAGATTTTTTAAAACAAACCAATCATAACCGTGGGTTAAGATAACACAACCACTGGTTATACAAACATTGTCACCTATTTCAAGAAGTGAAGGGCGGGTTACATCGACAAAAATATTGTTAAGACCAAACCACCTGACCCCCTGCCCGACAGTACACCCTTTTTTTCTTAACCAGGCGTTGAACCTTGCACTGCTTGTCTTGGCCCAACGACGCTCTATCACGGAGATTATTCTTTTATAAGACATCGCTTATCTTTTTCTTAGTGATCAAAAATAAAAGATGGGTACGGGAAGAGACTGATTTATCCATCTACGCTCTTCAGTGGAAAACGGTTTGATAACAAAAGATAATGCAGCATAAATCAGCATTCCAGAAAAAAGTACAGCCAGTAGTGAAGGTAAACCCGTCACAAAATGTTTTGCAACCCCGAGAAAGAGGCTGAGGACAACAGTATTTATCATAATTATCGCCATACCCCGCCAATCCAACCTTAATCCTACATATTTTTTCGCAAAATAGTAACAAAAAAGATCTCGCATAACAGCTGCAGAGCAGGTAACAACAACCACGCCGATAACTCCAAGATGCCTTACCACCAACAGAGCTGCACCAAGATTATAGACGGCGAATATTTTACTGTAAAAATTAATTTCAACTTTTTCTATAGCCTGCAGAACCAACCATGTCGGAGTAGAATATATTCCTAAAACCCGACTGACGGCGAGCACCCCCAACACCACCAGCGATGATAAATAATCCTGTTTAAAAACATAGATTATAATCTTATCCCCCAGAACCAAGAGACCTGCCATTAATGGAATCACAAAGAAAGCGCCCATTTTATTGAGCAGATTAAACATGGCGACAAGATGCCCCTCGTTGCCGCTTTGCGCATATTTTGAGAAAAAAGACGGTTTGATAACATCTATCAGAACAACATGGGGCAGACACCTGAGCAACATCGAGATAACCCTGTCCGCAAAAGCATAACCGGCCACCTCCGTGGGCCCAAGATAAGCACTGATAATGAAAAAATCAGTTGAGACGCCGATAATTGAGGCTCCAAGTTCGTTCAGTGATGAGAATCCGGCATACCTTAAATACCTGCGTAGATTTAGCGGTTTTACTATAGCAGTTTTCGGCAGATGCCAATAAAATTTAGTAAAATAGAAGATCAGCTGAAACCCCAGCCACATCATCCAGGAGATGACTTCGGCCCAGATTACCCCTTGAATTCCCCAATTCATATTTAAAAAGAAAAATATCAATATACCACGAAACAAGGCATAAATGGTTCGTGCAATCGCAGCATATTTATGCAGAAAAAGGGCATGCAATGCACTGCCCAATAGATTAACTTCAAGAAAAACAACTATTCCCCAAGCAAAAACATTAAAATACCTCAGCCAGTCCGGCACATTCAGAATATGCCCAACCAGATCATGACATAAATAAAAAACGATTATGGTGGCACAGGAAAGGATAAAACGTAATATCAGGCCCTTGTTAATCAGGCTTTTCACGGCAGCGAAATCCTCATGCTGCATCGCTTCCGGAATAAAGCGCTGAAAGACCTCGGGAATACCACAGGATGAAATTACTGCAATATATGTTATCAACGAATAAAGGAGAGAATAGATGCCGTACTCTTTCAATGTAAGAGTACGTATTATGAAGGTGGTGACAAAAAAACCGACACACAATGTGCCCACGACACTGACCAGCGTCCAGACCACACTGCTTCTGATAGACCGATAAAGAGTTGACACTGTAGTTGGCAGCCGAAAATGTAGGAATTGGGAATCAGTACCTAACAGGTTATTTTCAGATTGAAAAAACCGGAAAAATATTCTGACGAGAGTAATTGCCTGAGGGCAACGCCCGCGTTAGTGCCCTACAGGTTGTTTTCTTATTTTTTCAACTGTTTTTTCACAACAACAAAAACAAGAAAACGTTCTGATAAGAGCACTTATTTGCGACCAACTTAAATACCTTTAGGTACGGGCCGTAAAGGCCCCTTAGGTTGCGGGGCTCGCTCCCGCATTAGGTTTTACCGGAAAACTCCCGCATCAAGCTCAGGATGAATTTTCCGAACTCTATTTCAAGAAAATCCCGGCATGCAGTAAAACTCCAGACCACACTCTCTTTACATAGAGAACAAGTCCATTGCCCCCTGATATTACTGCGGAATCCTGAGGTTCTTGGGCTTTTCCAGGGTCGGCTTTTCAATAAAAAGTTCATAAGCGCCGATATCAGGTGCCGAGCCGTAAAAAGCCATAGCAATGCCGACTCCTCTCTCGTAGGCGACCGGCTTATCTATGACTATCACATTCCCGTCATAGTCCGCACTCAGCACCTTCAGCCTAGTGGTTGCGCCTGCCAACTGCACTGTATCTCCGGGCACAAGACCAAAACCATCACAAAAATATCCGGCATCGGCTACTTTAATTGACGATCCCATACCCGACTCCAGAGCAGTGGTCAAAAAACAACCCGCATCCACCATCGTCGAGTCTGATTGCAGCAGATAATTATGATTAGCCGCATCGACCATTAAGGGGTTTATTTCTAAATTATCCTGCATGTATTGAGGTTGCATAGCGGAAAGGGCCTTGACTCCAAGAACTTTCGAACGAATACTGACATTTGCCTCGTTAAAGAAGTCATTGGAGACGAAAATATTGCCTGTCATTGCAGCCGTTTCAATGAAAGCCTGATAAGAGCTGCCCGGCTTGCATGAAATATTGTTTTTGAAAACGTTGTTGACGCAGGTTCCAGCATACTCGTGAATGCCGATGTCATATACTTCTAGAGAGCCGCTCTTACTTACATGCGTGTTGCCGCACAAGGTGTTGTTATATATTCTGCCGCCTGCGATTGTTCTTCCATCGGTTGTATAAACAACAATTCCGGCATTACAATTATAAAAAACATTACCATTGACAATAACATTGCTCGAATCGATTTGCATACCGTAACCTGTGCAGTCATAAACTACATTGTTTCTCCAGACTTCACGGTTGGTATTGAAATTTGCACCACATCCAGACCCTCTGGTCATATGTAATCTGTTGTTCTGAATAATATTATGATGATTGTCCGAGCTTTTCCCATTAGAGTTGATGGCATTATGACCGCAAACAAAAATACTGTTCCCGTCGATAAGATTGTGATGCCCATTGACATAAACCCCGTCTCCACCGTTCCAGAACCAGGCGCCAACACAGGAAATATTATTTGCCGAGACAATATTGTAGTTGCTTTGACTCTGGAAATAAACCCCATAACCGGCAGCATAATTAATCTCCAGATCCTGAAATCTGCAATAATTACAGGCATTCAGCTTGAGGCCATTCTGCACCCATTGAAACTTCAGACCCTCAATGCTTACATAATCCTTACTGGAAAATCCACCGCCATTGCCAACCGACGTTCGCATTATATGGCCGGCAGGATTATCACCCGCCTTTGTCCATACATATATCCTGAGCGCAACCTTGTCGTAAAAATATTTTCCGGGGCCATCGACCTGCTCTAGTCCCGACATAGGCCAATAGGAATAATAATCACCCGAAGACGAATATGTATCTTCCCATACCCCGGAAGCGTATTGCGGAGCCGCCGCCCAGTAAACAGATGAATCGGCAACCTGCTCCCAGTCTGTAAGACTTCTTGAGCGGTCTAAAACCGGTTTTTCACCCGGATAGGCTTTATAAGCTATAAAGTTGCCCGCTGTTCCGGAATTGACTGGTGCAATGGTTCCGTCGTAAACCCCTGCGCGAAAGAATGCAGTATCGCCCGGTTGCAGGGATGAATTAGCCTTAGCCACTGTTTGCCATGGTGCGGACAAGGTCCCGGGATTGGTATCCCGGCCGTTTACTGCAACATAGTAATCAGCACCCAGAACGGAACCACAGCAAATCAACAGATATACTACGGCAAGACTCACAAAAATAACATTGAAAACCAATTTTTTCATTATGCTACTCAAAATTTCATCCTCACAGCGACAGTTACTCTTTTTCATCCTGCACCCCCTTTGAAAACAAAGGCAGAAGCCTTACTCTAATTTTTCACCCAGATTAACAAAACACAAGCTGCGGGTTAAATTGATCCGGAAAAACATTAATGCCATAACATAGAAATAAACCGGCACCAGCGTATCTCCCAATAAAGAAGTAGTATTATATAAAAAATATACATAGGCCTGAATTGTTGCAAACACAACCGTACCCATTGCCATCGCCTTCCACCAGACCTCTGTTTCCCGCTTGAACCAGCTGAAGCTGCGTTTGACAAAGACCAAAAAAATATAGCTGAAAATCAGCATACCCGCAAAACCATACTCCATCAGCAGATGAGTCATGCCGGTCTTGCCATAACTGTTAAGATAAGGATAAAGTTTCATATCTATCTTACCTCCGCTGCGAATAGCTGAATTGGTTAAAACTCCTGGCCCAAAACCGAAAAAAAGATGCCCGGCCCCGGCTTCCTCTAAAGTATTCAGAGTAAGTTCAATTGTAGAAAACCGACCACCTGCCCGACCTGAATGCTGGTCTTTTTTTGATTCATATTTTCTCGCATAGTCAAGAACATATTCATAACTGGCACTGCCGCCGGCCTTTCTTTCAGGATTTAATGAGACGATGGTTTTCATCATAAGAAACTGAGAAACTAAAACTCCAATCAAGGCAAAACACAAGACCGATGCCTTTCTTAAAAACGAAGTTTTTTTTCCAATAACTAATCCCAGATAATAGATCCCGAAAAAAGTAATCGGATACAAGAAAAACAGGACTCTTTTGGCTCCGGCTATACCAAACAGAATAAAGCCGATACCAAGTATAATGAACACAGGTTTCCTCTTCCAGAAAATATAAAACCCGGAAAGAAACCCCAGGGCAACAATGGGAATTACTGGAGTTATGCCTCCACCATGTCCCGCATATGTACCAATAGTCAGCTCAGAAACTCCGTAATAGCAGAATCTGAGTGCCGAGGCCGGCAGCTGCAATAGAAACAAAACATAAAGTAAACGGTTAACTTTATTAAACTGCGCCTCATCCCATATTAGATTAATGACAGCCAGATAAAAAATATAAAATCTTAAAACAGGGCGGATACCAACTATAAATCTGAGATCCAAAGAACCGTTGAAGACAGCCGACGAAGCCGCAATCAGAATAAAGGCCAGATAAAACTGCCATAAATCCAGCCTCACTATTAAACCCTTGACAGACCTTAGAAAAAGAGCATAACAGAGCAAAAAATAAATCAGCACTTCTGTCAGCAGAGTAAAATAATTCGGAATCAACCCGTAATCAACAAATAAATTGCCAAAAAAAGCCACAATGAAAATTTGTACGATTACAGCAAAAGCCATAAATTAAGCTCACAAATTATCCGCAAAAAATCGATCAGACCGACCTGGCCGCAGGCACTACGGCTGCAGAACGTACGAAAGTTACATATTCTGTCTGTCCTAACAACATGAACGTAACCCGGAAGACACCAGGCGAAAGTTGAGAGACTTAAACGGCCGCAACTACAATCAGCGAAAATCATAACCCTTCAGAATGCTCACAGAGAAAAACGACGAAAATCTACGATATGTTGCAAAGAACCTGAACCCTTGCTAATGTGAGATATGGCTGAATGGACACCTGTTTTTTCAGCCGACAAACGCAGTCCAGCTCAATATGTAATGCAAGAGCCGAGCCCTGAAAACCGGTAATACTGTGACGGTGGCAGTCAACTCCACAACCAAATGGAAATTGCGACAACCTCCGCACCTTCAACCTCGCTCCATGAAGCTTCCGAAGCAAATTTTATTTCCCCGCAACCTCTTCCTTTAGGCGTTTCATATGCCCTCTCCCCAGACCTTTCACCTCAAAGCCGGCGGCGAAGAAGGTTTTGATCTGGGTGTCACTGAGCATGGCGAAGCAGTCGATGATGACGGCGGGGTTGCCGATCATGGCGATGATCTGTTCGGGTTCGAGTTCTTTGTAGGCGTCGTGGCGGACGGCGAGGATAACGGCATCAACGCCCATGAGGGAGGCCTTCAGGTCTTTACTGACCCGAATTTCGGTTAGGCTTTCCTGATTGCGGAAAAAGCGGGACCAGGAGTGGCCGGGGGACGGATAAGTATCTTGTTTTTCGAGTTCCCACCAGTGTTTGACATAGGGATCGTGAACCTGAACGTCAGCCCCCATCTCGGTAAGTTTGCGCACGATCAGTTCAGAACCGCTGTAACGGGTATCGCCGACATCTTCACGATAGGAAGCACCGAGAACCAGAACTCGGGAGGCGGCAACGATTTTACTCTGGTTGCGCAGGCCGTCGCGAACAAGACCAGCCACGTGGAGGGCGCGGGTATCGTTGATGTCGATCGCCATTGGGGTTATTTTGAAAATATCATCATCAAAACCCATCAGCGTATTATAAGACCAGACACCAAGGCCGCCGTCTTTGGGCAGGCAGTAGCCGCCAATGCCGGGACCGGGAAAGATCATATTGGAGTGGGTCGGCCGGACTTTGATGGCCTCAACGATTTTAGGAAGATCGACGCCGTTACGTTCGGCAAAAAGACTCCACTCATGCATAAAAGCCAGGGTCGTGGCACGATAGGAGTTTTCGACGATTTTACAGGTTTCACTCTCAATCGGTCGATCCATAACGGTCAAAGGAAATTTTTCGACATTCAAGACGGAGGAGAGAAACTTAACCACGCGCTCACGAGCGGTTCTATTGATGCCGCTGCAGACGCGCCAGAAATCGCGGATCGAGGCAACATATTCACGCCCCGGCATGACTCTTTCGTAAGAGTGGGCAAGCAGTGGCTCATGCGCCTTAAGGCCGCGTTCGGCAAAGGCCCGTTTGAAAATCGGGTAGGCCACAAACTCGGTGGTGCCGGGCGGCACCGTGGTTTCAATCAGAACCAGACAGTCAGGATCAATATAGGCGCCGATTATACCTAAACTCTCTTCTAAGGCGGCGATATCGGCCCGGCCTTTACGCACGTCACCGAGGCACTCTTTGAGATAATCACACTGCACGTCAACCACGACCACATCAGCCCACGCCAGAACATCATACGAAAAAGTCGCGGTCAGGGTTTTCTTCTCACAGACGCAGCGTTTAATCATCGGAGCGACTTCAGGATCTTCGGCTTCAACCGGGGCGATACCGCGATTAAGATAGTGAATTTTCCAGAAAGAGCGGACCGAAGGCCGCTGCATGCCGACAACAAACTTACCGGGCTTTCCGGTTTCCCGATCAGAGGAATCCGCGACAACCCCGGCCATAACGGCCCCGACAAAACCCACACCCATAACGACAACAATTTCGTGACCAAGTTGCTTGTGCTCAGCCACCAGCATTGAAAGGCGCTCTTTTTCGGCCTGATAGTCAGCCTCGACGGGGAGAGTAAACTCTTCGCCGGTGGGACTGATTGAAATTTGAGAAGTAGCCATAACCTTAAAACTTCCTTTTGGCTGGAGAGCCGGCAACAATAAAGCTCTTATTTGATAATCTCTAGCGATTGCAGAAAGGCGATAATTTCTGCAACCGCCTCAGTTTCAGAAAGACGATCACTACAGACTGTGATTTCAGGATTTAAAGGCGGCTCATAGGGAGCGGAAATCCCGGTAAAGTCGGCAATCTCTCCGGCATCAGCTTTTTTATAGAGACCTTTGGGGTCACGCTGACGACAGATTTCCAGGGAGCAGTCAATCCAGGTTTCGATAAATACGCCGGGAGAGATGAGCTCGCGCACCGCATCGCGGTCACTGCGATAAGGCGAGATGAAAGCGGTGATCACGATCAGACCGGCGTCGGCCATGAGTTTGGCGGTCTCACCGACGCGCCGGATATTCTCTTTGCGGTCGGTAGCGGAAAAACCGAGATCGCGATTCAAACCATGCCGAAGGTTGTCACCATCAAGTACATAACTACGCACTTTTCGACGATGCAGGGCCGCATCAAGGAGGTTTGCCAAGGTCGATTTCCCCGACCCGGAGAGCCCGGTCAACCAGATCACCCCTGATTTATGGCCGTTGAGTTTCTGGCGCTGAGCTGAATTTATCCCGGCATCATGCCAGGTTATGTTAGAGGGCAAAGAACTTTTTTGAGCAATCATGGGAGAAGATCTGTTATCGTCTACAGGCATTTTCTATCATCCATTAAAGCACTAAGCCTCCGCCAGACCTTGTCCTGTTTCTTTCAATTTAGCAAAAGCTTCCTGATAAATATCTTTTTTATCCAGAATCTCTTTAATTTCAGACTCATCATAAACATGTGAAGTCAAATTTCTCTGCTCTATCATATCTAGCCAGACATTTTCATCCCTGAACTTTTCGTCATCATAAGTGATTCAATATCACTGAGTGCATAAGCTTCGCCGTTAGTTGCGATCCATATAAATATATGCGGTCCGGCTTGGCATATCTCAGAAGGAGATCTCTGACCTCTTTTATCAGCAAATTTTTACTCATACTCATAAGAAATCATCTCATCCGCAAAGGCCCGTCATTAAAGCCGGATCCATGACATTCACTTTTAGAACCACCGGCAAATCGGGTCGTATAGGCAAGCTAACCAAAATTTCATTGAAAGTAAATAGGTAGTATCTACTTAGCTTTTATCAACAACGTCAAAACCCCGGCAGTTTGAATTTCATCGTGACTTCACCGGTCTCTTTATCGACAGTAACCGACTGGCCGTCGGCGAGGAGTTTTTTCCCCGTCGCCATCTCCATTAGACCGCTTAAAAAACCGATACCCTGATTCAAGGTATTTTCCATAGCTTCGGCCGAGGGCAGATCAGCAAACGGCTCGGATGAGGCACTCTCTACAGCCGTTTTACTATCTCTCTTTACCTCAGCAAGCGACTGAAGATTATTTTCCGGATCGCTTTCTTTACTCTCTTTGCTCTCTTTGACGCCCTCCAACAACCGGAGTTTTCCCCCTTCATCACTCTCTTCTTCGTCGTCAACCATCTCCCCCAGATCTGACTCGACTGCTGCTTCGCCTCTTGAAAGTTCCTCTATTTCTGCCTTTTCAGCCTCATCCACGACAAAAGGAGTAACCATTTTTTCGATCTGCTCGATCATGGTAGAGCGGCCTTTGGCCGAAAAATCGACTTCATCAGTGAGGTCTGCCTCATTGAGGACAGCATCAAAAAGCGCCTCTTTAACGACAATACCAGAGGCAATGCGCTCTTCAATGGAGTTGGTCGACACCAGATTAATGACCGTAAGCTTCTGGTTTTTCTGACCGATACGGTGAATCCGGCCGATGCGCTGGTTCTTTTTAGCGGGGTTCCAAGGCAACTCAAAATTTATGACCGTGTCGGCCATCTGCAGGTTAAGACCGGCACCACCGGCTTCAGTGGAAAGAAACACCAGACAATCCGCATTACCGGCAAACTCATCAATCAATTTACCCCGATTCTTGACCGCCACCTCGCCACTCAAACGAACATAACCGATATTTTTACTTTTGAGAAAATTCTCTATCAGGTGAAGCATGGTTTTCCATTCAGAAAAGATGATTATCTTTCTTTTCTGCCCAACGATATCGAGCTTTTCCAGCAGAATCTCCTCAAGCTCCTTCAACTTCGGGGAGATGTTGGTTTCCTTGTCGATCAGATAAGTTGAATCACAGACCATACGCATACTTGTCAGAATCTGAAAAATGCGCTGCATATCGTAGAAGGTTTTGTGTTTTTTATTGATATAGATGGAAAGAGCCTGAGCAAAACCTGAATGCATTTCAGACTGCTCATGACTTAGTTCAATCGGCACCGTAATCTCGGAAAGCTCCGGCAGCTGGGCCATGACATCCTTTTTCAGGCGACGGATCACCACATTGTCAAGCTTTTCCTTTAAACTCTGAAGATTGAAGTAGCCGGTAATCCGGTTTTTTTTGCTCTTATCGAAATAGCAGTGCTGCATGGAGAACTCCCACAGAGGGGCCAGCAGTTCCGGATCGACAAAGTTCATCACCGAATAGAGATCAATGAGCCGATTTTCGATCGGAGTTCCGGTAATTACCAGGGAATGTTTTCGGGGAATGGCTTTGACTGCGGCTGAGGTCTTGGTCTCGTAATTTTTAATCCGCTGAGCCTCATCAAGGATCACCAGGTCGGGAGGGTAGTTTTTAATCGTCGTCACATCGCGCAGCACCGCTTCATAATTGGTAATCAGGAAAAAGGCGTCACTACTTTTATAGAGAGCGTAGCGCTCCTTTTTACTCCCTTCAACCACCATGGCTTTCTCAGACGAAAATTTTTCAATCTCCTGTTTCCACTGATACTTCAATGAAACGGGACAGATAACCAGGGTCTTGCGAAAATTAAAAAGCTCTTTTTTTAATATCGCTACCGTGATCGCCTGCAGGGTTTTACCAAGCCCCATCTCATCGGCAATAATCACGCCCCGCTTACAGATGGAAAACTCGACCCCCTCTTTCTGGTAGGGGAAAAGTTTAGCTTTAACCACGCTGTAATCAACCTTTAAATCGGCAGCCAGCCGCTGGGACTGCTGCGCTTCGAAATGACGTTCGATTTTCTCCCGCACTTCAGGACGAACGAAAATCTTTTTATGATTTTCTGCCCTATCGAGAAAATCCAAGAACTCCGCATATTGCGGCGGCATAACATAACCACCATCCGAAAAATGATCAGCCAGCAGACCCTCTATCTCGGAAGCTATCGCACCACGCCAAAAAGAGGTAATGTGATACTCATTTAAAGGATCGCAATATATATCAATAAAGGGATAGGACTGTTCATCGAGCAGTTTCCTGTAGGGCAGATCTTTTTTCAGTTTATTAACGGCGTAAAGCAGATGTTTGCAAGTGCCAAGCTTGTTGATCTGAAAATCCGGGCAACTGCAATAACCCTGACTCTTATCAAAATCACGCACGGTTATCTGGTAGGTTTGCCCCGCAGCAGTTGTTACTTGATGTGTACCATAAACCGTATCACCGATCTCAAGTTTAAAAAAATCTTTCTCAGCCCGTTCCTTACGCTCCTGCAACACCCGTTCGATCATTTCCTGACGGGTATAGATATTACTGTCAAGATCCTCCTCCAGACCGCCATCCATAATTTTTTCATGCAGTTTGAGCAGAGCTGCGGCAATGTGACTGCAGCAGGGATTGATAAAATGACAATTACAGGAGGATTTTAAACGCTCTCCCGAGATGTCAATCTCAACCGTAAAATCATCAAAACGATCTTCAACGACAAAACGAAAAATGTCCTTCTGTACAGTCGTTTCGTTGCAGAGATCATTCTGCAGAAAATGACGCCCACGTTTTTCAATATAATCGGTACGAAAATATTCTTCTTTCAATTCAGCCAATGAAGGAAAAGAACAAGCCACGATATACTCTCCAATCGTTTGAATTTATTACAAAAACAACCAACACCTGCCCGCCGGCAAATAGACTATCATCTATAGGGCGAAAACCCGGTTTCGACCTTCTGCTTTAGCCTGAAAAAGGCAACTATCTACCTGTTTCAAGAGTGATTCCAAGTAAATATTATCACGAAAGCTGCAGACTCCGAAGCTGGCGGTTATGGACAGTGTAATATTATCCTCAAGGTGAAACTGCCACTCGGCCAAAGTTTTATGCAGACGCGAGGCTTGCTCAAGGCCCTTGTCAAGATCAGTTCCCGGGAACAGCACCAGAAACTCTTCACCGCCCCAGCGAGCAATTTCATCAGTGTCCCGAATAGAACTCTTGAGAAGATTGGCAACCTTAACCAGCAACTGGTCGCCGGCGGGATGCCCATAAGTATCATTAACGTTTTTGAAATGATCAATATCGACCATAACCAGACTGAAGGGTTCAGGTTTGCGTTTGAACCGGGAAACCTCCTGTTCCAACCTCTGCATCATCGCCCGACGATTGAGCAGAGAGGTCAGATAGTCGGTCCGGGCCGTGGTTTCCAGAATTTGTTCGACCTGCTCCCGACGCGCGATCTCTTTACGCAGATCCAGGTTGGTCTGTTCCAGATCGTGAGTCCGCTCTGAGATTTTAGCCTCAAGATCAGTTTTGGCCTCTAAAACCTTGGCGTGGGCCTCAAGGCTTTGCTTGCGACTGGCTTCCAGATTTTGCGCCATCCGGTCAAAGGCGTAGGTGAGCAAATCAAGTTCGTCTTCAGTCCGAGAGAGGATCGGCTGAATGGTTTTATGCAGATTTTCATCGGCAATTTCGCTGCAGCGCAGAATCAGAGACTCGATTTTCCGGGTAAAATGACGGGCCATGAAATAACTTAACATAACTGCGAGCAGCATTGACAACAACAGGGAAAAGAGCCCCACCATGCGGAGATGAAGAAACTTGCGCTTGACCTCGTCGGCCCGCATATCAATACCGACCAGGTAGGTTCCATGACTGTCAACCAAGGGCGAATAGCCGGACAAAAAATAACCCCATTTATCACTGTAAATCTGTTTATCAACAGATGGACGGATAAAACCTTCAAGAAGTTCGGGGACAACTTCCTTATAGATGGTTCCGGGAGGAGCAGGTTTGACATCTGAATCAATGACAAATCTGATGTTATCTCCATCCTTGCGCATGATATAGATAAAGGCAATATCCTGATTGGTGGCCACCACATCTCTGACCTTATCTGAATATTTCCTGTAGAGGTCGGAGATCATATCCTCTTTACTGATGATGCAATCAAGTTCCGTCACTAAGTAGTCACGACTGATCATGGCGGCACTGTTCTGCAACCGGGACTGCAGACTGCGCATGAGATTATCCTGGGCGCTTTCATAGAAATAGGTGCCGATGCTGCCAGAAACCAGGACAATGGTCAGAAAATGAGAAAGAAACAGTTTAATTCGGATCGAAAATCGCATTGTTACGGAGTTCCTCCTGCAAGTGCTCCAGTAAGTAAAAAACCAGTCATGGCAATACGCAAAACAGTTACCGATTATTTGTTACTATATGCTAAGTTGCTTACAAAAAACAAGCTTTGCTTGCTCCAGCAGCGTGTTCAGCGGCAGACCCGGATCGAGATTCAGCCTAAGCTCTCCCGGCAGCCCCAACAACTCATACCCGTTTGCCGTCGCAATGCGCCAGACCTCGGCAACCGGAATACCAGCCTCAACAAAGAGCTCCATCTCGCGCAGAAAAGAACTGCCATGCGGCACATTATAAGAACCGGAATCAGTCCCTATGGTTAACTTAACCCCGTGCTCGTGAGCAAAGCGGATCATCTCCAGATGTCTTTTATAATTGCGCTCAATAATCTGCAGCTGCACGGCCGAGAAACGCTTATCGGGATCGCGGGTCTGGTTGGCCATGGCCGCCACGGTCGGGGTCCAGTAGACCCCTTTTTCCGCCATCATCAATAGCGTTTCGGAGGATATAAAATAACCGTGTTCCAAGCTGTGCGCCCCAGCTGTAACCGCCTCGCGGCAGGCTTTGTCGGAGTTCACATGGACCATAACTTTTTTACCGCAAGCTTCAGCCAGGCCGACAATCTCGCAAAGCTCGGCAAAACTCCACTGCTGCGGCCCAACCTCGCCATAAACATCAAAGGAGACCATACCGGTAAGAATCAGCTTAACAAAAGATGAGGGGGTTTGCGCAATTTTTTCGGCCAGAGAGAGTGCGCGATTATCGCCTAGAAAAGAACCGTAAAAGCCCTTCTTAAAGATCGCCGGCCCGGTTTTAACAACCGTCAAGGCCGGCGGCAAAACCACCCCGTCAAGCAGCCCGTCCCGAGATCCGGCATCTCGGACCACGGCCACGCCGGCCGCCAGCTGCAGCCTCGCATTGGCCTGCGGGTCGCCGCCCAGGCTCAGATGAACGTGAGTATCAACCGGCAGGGGCAAGGCCAGAGTTTGAGACAAATTGCTTCGCGCCATCACAGTTCTCCTGAAAAAGTTGACAGGCAGCATCTGTGTTATTTTACACTTGAGCCAGACTGTCAACTGTGCTACGATTGTAAATCTCGTCAGAGAGTAAACAACCTCTAACTTATCATTTTATAAGGAAGACAACATGAGTTACGAATTTTTGCAGATCAGTGTTAACAATGGTGTTGGAGTTATCAGTCTGAACCGGCCCCCGGCCAACTCTTTAAATGAAGCCCTGGTCGCCGAGCTTGATAAAGCTTTTGATCAAGTCGGAGCTGACGATGCGGTTAAAGTCGTAGTCATCACCAGTGAGATCCCGGGCTTTTTCGTGGCCGGAGCCGACATCAAGATGTTCAACGAGATGACCGCTTACGATGCCTGGGAAATCTCCGGCGAACTGCAGCGCGTCAACCAGAAACTCGAAGATATGCCGAAACTGACGATCGCGGCAGTCGGCGGCTATGCTTTAGGCGGCGGTCTCGAATTAGCTCTCTCCTGTGATTTCCGCTTTATGGCTGAGAGTGTAACCATTAAAGATAAAGAGAAAATTCCGACTGTCGGCCTGCCTGAAACAACTTTAGGCATCCTGCCGGGCGCCGGCGGCACGCAGCGTCTGGCCCGTCTCGTCGGCGCGAAACAGGCCCTCTACCTCATCGCTACCGCCAAGAACCTCAACCCTCAGGAAGCCCTGGAGCTGGGTATTGTTCAGCAACTGCTGCCGGGCGCCGAACTGAACGAAAAAACCATCGCCTTTGCCGAAAAAATGGCAACCAAGGCCGTCATTGGTATCGCCCAGGCCAAAAAAGCCATCTATGAGGGCTACAATAAAGATACCGCAACCGCCATGCAGATCGAACAGGATGCCTTTATGAAAGCCTTTGCCAGCGAAGATGCCAGCGAAGGCCTCAAGGCTTTCGTCGAAAAGAGACCGGCGGTTTTTCAGGGTAAATAAATATAGTGGGCAGCGGGCAGTTTAAAAACCCTGATAACTGAACATTGCCAACCACTAAGTTAACTGCAGAGCCGGGATATGAGCATAGATCATGTCCCGGTTTTTATTCCAGCCCGCTACTTCCGGTTAATCAGACCGGCCAGGTAGGCGGCGCCGAAACCGTTGTCGATATTGACAACCCCGACCCCGCCGGCACATGAATTGAGCATGCCCAAAAGTGCGGCAACCCCGCCAAAAGCCGCACCATAGCCGATACTGGTCGGCACCGCGATGACGGGCCGCTCAACCAAACCAGCCACCACGCTGGGCAAAGCCCCCTCCATCCCGGCCACAACAATCAAAACCTCCGCCGCCATCAGTTTTTCCCGATAGGCGAGCAGACGGTGAATCCCGGCCACCCCGACATCTACCAGCATCTCGACACTCTGGCCCATCATCCGCAAGGTGATTTCGGCCTCATAGGCAACCCTTAAATCCGAGGTCCCGGCCGTCACAATCAGCACTGTACCCCGCCCTTTATCATTATCATTCCGCGTCAATCTGACAAAATATTGCCCCGAGGGATGGTATTCAAATTGCGGAAATTTTTTTTGCAGAATCTCGGCCTTATGAGCCTCGAGCCGGGTTACCAGAATGTTTTTTTCGTGCTGCAATAGACCTTCAAGAATAACTTCAATGTCTTTAACCTCTTTACCCAGAGCAAAAACCACTTCCCCCATCAGCGAACGAACTCCTCGATGGGTATCAAGATGGGCAACCCCGACATCACGAAAAGGCAGATGATCGAGAAATTCAACTACTTCATCTACCTGTCGCTGACCATTCTGAAGTTCGGTCAACATCTTTTTCAAATCTTCACTGTTCATCTTCACCGCTTACAAATTTACCATCGACCACGAGACAGGCCCGGGCGGGATTGTTCCAGGCCGACAAACCGGCAGCTCGGGCGGCCTTACGAATCATCTCTTTATTCCATCCGCAAAGCCGCAGGGGACTGATAACCCCAAGCTCGTTTAAAGCCCGCATGCCGGGCCGACGTTCGGGAGAATCATCAAGGTGACTGCCGTCACATAACGTTACAGAAGCCTCGGCCAAATCTGCGAGCCTCGCAAAGAGATGCTGCTTACAACGATAGCAACGATCGGTTTGCTGAGCACCCCAGACCGCCACCATCTCTTTTTCTGAAAAGTTGACAACAATACCATTTCCCGCCTTGACCGCCGCCAGGGCCGCAACCCGTTCTTGAGCATAGACCCCGGGGTGGTTAAAAAAAACCGGCTGCACCTTAATCTTAGCAATCTGCTGAAAAAAATGGAGCAGCCAGAGACTGTCGATACCACCGGAACAGGCCAGCCAGACCGGAGAAATCTTCCGGGCCAGACCGATAAGCGCCTTATGGGCCATCTCAGGGTTATTGAGGGCTGGTTGGTCGCCGTCCATAGCTAAATCACTGCACATAGGGGTTATTAATCCGAATTGTAACCCGGCTCAAATCAACTTCCCGATCAGAGAAGAATTTTTCAATATAAGGAATAATCAGAGCACTCAGATAAGCATTAACATCGACAATCTCTTCACGCAGACGCTGACCAATCGCGTCCCGCAGCGAAATCCTAAGACCATCCTGCAGCTTTTTTTGTTCATCTCCCAACACCCGCCCGGTCTCCTGAAACTGAACCACCTCAACTTCGGCACTGAACACCTTAAGACCTTCGAGCGAATAAAGCGGCAGGTAGATGGTAAATAGAAAAATTTCTGGTTGATCGGGATCAGCCACCACCTCACTCTTTGACACAACGGGGGTGGCCGGCAGATTTGGGGAAACATGCAAAAGATCGGTTTCTGCCGCCAGAGGCTGCATTGCCGCACTGATCACCACCGGCTGTCTTAAAAGATATACAACCCCGAAAACCTGTGCCAGCCAAAAAACAAGCGCCAAGCCGATCGCAGCTTTCAGACTTCGCGCTACATACCTGCCGGGGTCATCATGGCCGCTAAGATCGAGACTGTCAAAATCAAGCGCGACACTGGCCATAATGTCTTCGGAAGCCACCACTCCCGGACCGCCGGCCAGCACATCACCTTCAAAGAGAAAATCATCAGCTGCGGATTCGTCAACTTCTGATCCGAAAATATCATCCGAATCTTCCTCGACATCACCATCGCGGTGCCCTTCAGCATCAACAAACTGATCGGAGAGATCCTCGGAAAAGTCAAAATCATCGATAAAATCATCATCGGCCAGAAGTTTATCGATTTCATGAGTATCCAGCTGGGTTTCACGCGCCATAAGTCAACCAGCGGGCAGTCGGCATTCGGCAGTGAACCGGACAGAACATAACGCTCACTGTTGACTGACAACTGCTTTATAAAAATTTACACTTTGTCGAAAAGAGCGTTGACAAAATCCTTCGAATCAAACTTGCGCAGATCTTCGATACTTTCACCGATGCCGATATATCGGACCGGAACGCCCAATTGATCGCAGACCCCGACAACCACGCCGCCTTTGGCCGTGCCGTCAAGTTTGGTCATCACCAGCCCTGTTACCCCGATCGCATCATGAAAAGTCTGAGCCTGAGTAATCGCGTTTTGACCGGTATTGGCATCCAGCACTAAAAGCACCTCATGCGGCGCTCCCGACAGAGCCTTGCCCAGCACCCGCTGAATTTTTTTCAACTCATCCATCAGGTTTACTTTGTTATGCAGACGGCCGGCGGTGTCAATAATAACAATATCGGCATCGCGTTTGATTGCCGACTGCACCGTATCAAAAGCCACGGCCGCGGGATCGGCCCCCATATGCTGTTTAATAATCGGGACCCTGGCCCGCTCGGCCCAGACCGTAAGCTGTTCGACGGCGGCGGCACGAAAAGTATCGGCGGCCCCGAGTACAACTTTTTTCTTCTGTTTTGTAAAAATCGCGGCCAGCTTTCCGATGGTCGTTGTTTTACCCACACCATTAACCCCGATGGTCATGATAACATAAGGCTTTTCCTTGATTTCCCAAGCTGATTCGGCCTGCAACAGAATTGCGCCGATCTCTTTCTGCAGAAACACACGCAGATGCGCTGGATTTTCCAGCTCCTTATGTGAAACCTTCTCCTCGATCTGGGAAAAGAGACGATAACTGGTTTTGACCCCGAGATCGGAAGTCAGCAAAATCTCTTCCAGCTCTTCGAGAAACTCTTCATCAATCTCTTTGTCGCCATAAAATAGATTATCGAGAGTGCCAACAAACTGATCTCTAGTTTTAGCCAGGCCCTGTTTGAGGCGAGAGAAAAGACCGCGCTTCTCTTTCTTTTCCACAGCCTCGCTCTCAGCTAGCCTTTCGGGCTCGCTTTCATCAGCAACCACATCAGCGCTGAGCCCTGTATCCGGGCCGGGGAGAGCCGAATTTTCAGGTTCAACTGCGACACTATCGACTTCAGGCAAAATCGTTTCGGTTTCAGGCTCGATAACCGAAGACTTTATTTCCGGTTCAATTTGCAGGGTCTGGCTAAGAATTTCGGCATCACCAACCTCAACCTCAGACTCAAGTTTAAGACTGGCTTCATCAGATGCAGACGGCTGGGATTCGACCTCAGAAACTTCTCGACGACCGAAAAGACGGCCGAAAAGACCGCCACGGCTTTTCTTCTGCCCATCCTTAGCGGCGTCTTTTTTCACAGCATCGCTCTTTTTCTCTACAGACATTCACTATTCTCCAAACTATTATATAAACTTTACAGTCCAGGAAAATTGGCAGTTTTCTGCCCCTGACCGGTAGCAACGCATAACAATCCGCCAGCCTCAGCAACGGCCCCAAAAAATAGTCGATAGAGTCACATTTGTAAAGGAAATACTTAAAGTGTACGAATCAGGCTTGCGGCAACGGCAACCCCTTAAATAACCACAATTAAATCTTGACAATCCTTGACAATGGGCGTAGTTGGAAGCACGATTGCAGTAAATGCAATAAACATACATACAAACACTTTGAATATATAATTTTAAGAAGCAGAAGGAGAGATATTCAGATGAAAAGTGACGTGGTAATTATCGGTGGATCGGCGGCCGGATTGATGGCGGCTGTGACCCTGAAAAAGAGATCAGCTCACAAGAGCGTTACCATTATTCGGGATGTGGTCAAAACCCCCGTACCCTGCGGCATCCCCTACATCTATGGCATCATGGGCCAGGTTGATAAAGATCTGATTCCGGATCAGGGTTTTCTCGATCAGGGTATCGAAATCCTGCAGAAAGAGGTTGTCGATATTGATCGCAGCAGAAAAACGGTGCTCTTTGCCGACGGTGGCGAGATCTCCTATGACAAACTGATTATCGGCACCGGCTCCAAACCCTTTGTCCCGCCTCTGCCCGGCATCGACAAAGCCAACGTTTTTACCGTGCGCAAAGATCCTAACTACCTGAGAACCGTTTATGCCGCTCTGGAACCAGCCGCCAATGTTGTGGTAATCGGCGGTGGTTTCATCGGCGTTGAGATGGCTGAACAGATTGCCCTGATGGGTCAGAAAGCCGGAGCTGCAAAAAAAGTAACCGTCGTCGAAATGCTGCCGCGCTGTCTGATGCTTGCCTGCGAGGAGAGCTTCTGCCTTGAAATCGAAGAAGAACTGAAAAAACTTGGCGTTACGGTCAAGACCAGCTGTCAGGCTGCCGAACTTACCGGCTCAGACAAAGTTGACGGGGTCAAACTGGCCGATGGCGAAATCCTGCCGGCCGACGTTGTCATTATCGGCATCGGC
>JAFGVI010000134.1 GCA_016938065.1 Deltaproteobacteria bacterium
GGGACGCCGAGCCTATCTGGCCACCGCGCAAGCCCTCGACCTGGAGATGGAAAATCGCATTGCCAAGCATCAGGCCGATCGCGGCCCAGCCTGGCACGCAACCATCGAAGAACCCCTAAAACTGAGCGCAGCTCTCAAGACAAACAGTAAAATTTTTGACATCATCCTCGTTGACTGTATCACCCTCTGGCTCTCCAATCTTATGGGTCGCGGCGACAGCGATCAACATATCCTGAAAGAGATTGCTGAGCTCACCCAATCCCTGGGAGAACTTTCGACCACGGTCATTCTGGTAAGTAATGAAGTCGGGCTGGGTCTGGTTCCCGACCACCCTGCCGGACGCCGGTTTCGTGATCTTGCCGGAATCGCCAACCAGCGTCTGGCCCAAGCCTGCAGCGAGGTCTACTTTACGATCTGGGGTCTGCCGCAAAAACTGAAATAAGACTCCACTGCAAAACTGAAAAGGTTTTTAACTTTGTCTGCCAGTATCACTCAATTTCGTCTCGCCCTCTCTTTTTTAACCACCCTGCCGGCGGGATCGTTCAGCACCGAGGTTCCTGATGAAACCCTGGGCCGAACCCAGGCCTGGTTTCCATTGGTCGGACTTCTCCTGGGTTTGATTCTTTTTTTCAGCGCCCGTTTTTTTCTGCTCTTCACCACTCCGGCAATCTCCGCGGCCCTGCTTTTAATCGTCCACTTCATGCTGACTGGGGGGTTTCATCTTGACGGTCTGGCTGATACGGCGGATGGTCTGATGAGCGGCAAAACCGAAAAAGAGAAGATTTTCTCCATAATGAAGGACAGCTATTTAGGCAGCATGGGAGCTGTGGCCTTAACCCTGCTGCTGTTACTCAAATACAGCACTCTGAGCGTCATTATCGGTAAGGCACCGGCAACTTTAGTCATCTTTCCGATCCTCGGCCGCTACGCCATTGTCCAACTTACCTACACTAACAACTATGCCAGACCTGAAGGCGGCCTCGGCGCCATCTTCACCAACCATTGCGGTCTACGGGAGTTGCTCGTAGCGGGCAGCATCAGCCTGGCAACAGGACTGCTCTTTGCCGGTTTCAGAGGATTGCTCTGCTGCCTGGGCCTTGTTTTTTATGGCCTAATCATAAAATATGCGGCCCAACGCCGACTCGGCGGGGTCACCGGCGACATCCTGGGCTATGCTTGTGAAAGCGGTGAAGCCCTGGTTCTGGTCATCCTTGCGGCAGCTTCGTAATTTCGGAAAAAGGTAAAACATGCCAGCCAACTTTACTAACATATTTCTCCTCCGCCACGGGGAGACGGTTAACACCCTGGATGGCCCTTTACGTTATAATGGCCATTTTGATGTCGACATCACCCCTAAAGCCCACGCCCAGATGGCCCAACGCGGCCAGGAGCTCTCCCGCTTTAAAATCAGTGCCGTCTATGCCAGCGACCTCAGCCGCTGCCGCCTGGGCGGAGAAATTATTGCGGCCCGTATTGGCTGCCCCCTGATCCTGAAAAAGAATCTACGCGAGATGAAAATGGGCGACTGGGAAGGTTTGACCCTGGCCGAAGTCGAGGAACGCTTTCCCGAGCAGGTCAAACATAAATTTGCCGATTTTCTCAACTATCGGATTCCCGGAAGTGAGACCGTCAGAGAGGTCGAGGCTCGAGTCTACCCTGAATTTGACGATATTGTTTTACAGCACCGGCAGGAAACCATCGTCATTATCGCCCACGGCGGCGTTAACCTGCTCCTGCTGACCCGGGCTTTAGGCCTGCCCAGCCAGGAGCTCTTTAATTTGAGCCAGGATTTCGGCTGCATCAACCAGATCCAGATCGGGGAAGATTTCACCAAAGTCGTAATGATAAACAGTGCCGGCCTTCATTAACCTGGAATTAACAAGATGCGAAAAATCTTACCCTTGGCCGCGGTCAGAACTCCGCTGGCGTGGTTTTTTAAAACATTCATTTTCGCTCTTTTTGCACTTTTCACAATCAGTGCCTGTGCCCGCGTGTCTGGACAAAATGGGCTTTCAGCCACTTCTCAACCGATGCCTCCCGGAGAGATGTTGACAACCGGTTTTTACGAGCAGGGCATCGCCTCATGGTACGGCCACCCCTTTCACGGCTGCCCAACGGCCAGCGGTGAGATTTACGATATGAATGGCCTGACTGCGGCCCATAAAGAACTGCCGCTGGGAAGCAGGGTACTGGTGACCAATCTGGAAAATAATCGTCAGGTTGAAGTCCTGATCAATGACCGCGGCCCTTTCATTAAAAACCGGATTATCGACCTTTCGCGAACTGGGGCGCAAAAGCTGGGAATGCAGGAGAACGGTACGGCCATGGTGCGCCTTGATATCACCGAGTTACCGAAAACCATCCCCGACTCTCAGGAAAGCCCTTTTGCCATTCAATTCGGGGCTTTCCGGAACCAGGCCCACGCCTTATCCCTGGAAAAGGAAATTGCACAAGCTAACACTAAAGTCTTTATCGAGACGGTTACCATCGACAATAATCCTTTATACCGGGTTCGCCTCGGCTGGTTTGCCAGCCGCGAAGCAGCCCAGCGCGAAGCCCGCCGACTGGGCTATAAAGAAGCCTGCGTCTTTCGCCGCTGAAAAAATTAAAGAAGAAGATAAATATGCCGAAGCCCACTATAATCAAGGTTCATGAACCCCAGTCAAGTTGCAATTTTCTTCAGGACTGCCGCAAGGCCGAACCCCTCTTCACCTGTACGATTGCTTCAACCGAAACCGCCTTGATTCCCGGGGTTTCGGCCGCCGGCGCCAGTCCCGAACTTATCCCTTATACGGCCGCAGCTGATGTCGAAGCCATTATACATGGCCAAGCCCTCTGCCTCGATAAAATTCCGGAAAATCCGGTGGGCCCGCCCTCACCGGTGATCATCACCATGGCGGCGCTTAAAAGACTTAATGCCCCTTTTCTGGTTATCGATGCCGGCAACGCCATCAGGCCGAAAGTGCCGATGCTGGTGGCAGGACGCACTCCCGGACGTGCTCTGACAGAAGCGATTGCGGTTGACGAAGTCAGTGAATTATTCATGCAGGGAATTATTATCGGGCAGCAGCTGGCCTTAAACGGCCACACGCTTATTCTCGGCGAGAGTGTTCCCGGAGGCACGACTACGGCCATGGCAGTTATGGAGGCTCTGGGCATTGCCGCTTTAGGAAAAATCAGCGGCAGCATGCCGGGCAACAATCAAGCCCTGAAACATGATCTGGTGAGTAGCGCCATGCGCCAGAAAAAACTTAACCGCGGCTCCTGCCGGGAAGCTCCTTTAGATGCGGTGCGCCGGCTCGGTGACCCAATGCAGCCGGTTCAGGCCGGCATGGCTATGGCAGCCAGCCGCAACTGTAAAGTCATCTTAGGCGGCGGCACCCAGATGATCGCGGTTGCGGCCCTGATCGGGGCTCTTTTAAAAAGTGAC
>JAFGVI010000135.1 GCA_016938065.1 Deltaproteobacteria bacterium
AGAAGTTTTCGGCCATGCTGGGTTTTCTCGCGCAGATGGCGACCATGATTGCCCGCAGCGGCCTCGCCAACCTCCGCTTGCAGGAGTGCGCCGGTAATGAAAAAAACCTGCTCTACTCGGTAATCGACTCAATCCCCGATTCCATCTTCATTAAAGATTGCGAGAGCGTCTACCTGGACTGCAATAAAGCCTTCAAGACGTTCTTCGGACTGACGGCAAAGAAGATCAGCGGACAAACCGATTTTGACTTTTTCCCCGAGGAGAGCGCTCGTCTTTTTCAAGAAAAAGACCGGACGATGCTGGCTTCCGGCCGGCCGCAGCGCAACCAGGAGTGGGTAAAATGTGAGGATGACGGAGAAAGGCTCTTTGACACCTTGAAGGTCCCCTACCGGGACGGCCAGGGCCACCTTCTCGGCGTCATCGGGATCAGCCGCGACATCACTGAACTTAAAAAAATCGAGGCTGAAAACATCGCTCTGCAGGCCAAACTGCTTGAGGCTCGCAAGCTTGAGATGGTCAAGACCCTGGCCGGCGGTATCGCTCATGATTTCAACAACGCCTTGACCAGCGTCATCGGCAACATTGAACTGCTGAAGATGAACCCCTCGGCCCGCAACTTGAGAGACTGCACTAAGGCGGTGGAAGAGAGCGCCTACCGGATGGCGGATCTGACCAAAAAACTCCTGGCCTACGCCCGCGGTGGCAAATATCAGGAAAGAAAGCTAAAACTGCAGGATTTTCTTGAAAAAGCAGTACCTAAAACCGGCTTCCGTAGTAATGAAAAAATTGCCATCGAACTCGACCTCGATTGCCGTGAAGCTGCAATCATGGCTGACCCCGAGCAGCTGCAGATGATAATCAACGCCTTAATCGGCAATGCCGTCGAGGCCATCAGCGAGTACGGCCGGATTGTTCTTACCTGCAAGACGCCGAATTTCACGGAAGCGTTCAAGCTCCAACACGAGGCGGTCGCGTCCGGCGCCTATATCTGTTTTTCGGTCAAGGATGATGGCTGCGGCATGAGCCGGGAGTGTCGGGAGAGGATTTTTGAGCCTTTTTTCTCAACCAAGTTTACCGGGCGGGGCCTGTCCATGGCCGCGACTTACGGGATTGTTAAAAATCATGGCGGCTATATAAATGTCAACTCAACCCCGGGCCAGGGCACCGAGGTCGAAGTCTACTGGCCCCTGCTGCCTCCGGAACCGGCTCAAACGGCCGCTATTCCTGCCGCTCCGGAAAAATTCACCATCCTCGTCATTGAAGATGATGAAATGCTGCTGAACTTGGAGAATAAATTTCTTGAAAGGCTGGGTTACAAGGTGGTCCTGACCGCCGGGAATGGCCGCGAAGCCCTGCGTCAGGTCAAAGAGTATGACGGCGGCATTGATATCTGCCTGATGGATGTACGCCTGCCGGACATGCCCGCCGAGTTTTTATACCGACAGCTCACCAATATCCGCCCGGATCTGAAAGTGCTGCTCTGCAGCGCCTCGGCCCTCGACTGGGAGGCCCAGAAAGCGATTCAGGCCGGGGCGCAGGGTTTTCTCGAAAAGCCCTTTTCCCTGACCCAGCTGCAAGAGTCCCTAGCCAAACTCACCTATTAAATGGCGACTATTCCCAAATTCCGGCAATCACCTCGCCGCATTGACCGCAGCGGCCTTTCTGCAAATGGTTGTGGCGAACGCTAAAACCAAAACGGCGGATCAGTTCGGCGCCGCAGGCCGGGCAATAACTGTTCTCGCCGCCCTCGCCCGGAATATTGCCTTCATACACAAAACGCAGCCCCTCCTCGAGACCGATCTCCCGGGCCCGACGCAGGGTCGCGGCCGGGGTCGGCTCCCGATCGAGCATCTTGAAGGTCGGATAAAAAGCCGTCACATGCCAGGGAATGTTTGCCGAGACCCCTTTGATAAAACGGGCAATATCGCGCAATTCACCTTCGCCATCGTTAAGACCCGGAATCACCAGGGTGGTCACCTCGACCCAGACCCCCAACTCATGCAGGAGCTGCACATTATCCAGCACCGGCTGCAGCCGGGCTTTGCAGACCTTTTTGTAGAAATCATCGCTGAAGGCTTTAACGTCGATATTAATCCCGTCCAGCACGGTGGCGAGATGGCGCGAGACCTCCGGGCTCATATAACCGTTACTGACAAAGACGTTTTTTATCTGCCGGCGTGCGGCCAGCAGCGCACAGTCATAGGCAAATTCATAAAAGATGGTGGGCTCGACATAGGTATAACAGAGACTGGCGCAATTGGCGCGCATGGTTTCGGCAAGTACGGTTTCCGGGCGGCGCTCGGCCCCGGCAATCGCCCCCTGATTAAGCTTGGGATATTGAGAGATGTCGTAATTCTGACAGTGCAGGCACTGAAAATTACAACCGACGGTACTGATCGAATAGGCCCGGCTGCCGGGCAGAAAGTGAAAAAGCGGTTTTTTTTCAATGGGGTCAACATGCTCGGCCACAAGCCGGCCATAGACCAGACTATAGAGCTTACCGGCCCGGTTTTCCCGCACCCCGCAGAGCCCGCGTTTGCCCGCCTTAATCTGACAGCGATGATTGCATAAAGCGCAGACCACTCTGTTTTCCGCTTCAACTTGATAAAACATGGCTTCATGCATAACCGACCTCCCTTGCCCGGTTGAAAATATCTCAACCTTCCGACTTGTTGTAATTGCGCTAAATTAAGCTTTGATTTTTACCTTTCTTTGCATCTTTGTGTCTGGTTTATTCTTAGCGTCTGAGGGAAAACGCTTTTAATCTCCCCCAAAGACGCAAAGAAAAACCGCGAGGCCAACATCGTTCATGTTTACATTGACATTCAGTCTCAATATGATACTATATTAAGACAGGAGGTGCCACTATGAATATAGCATCCGACATTAAACCCGTTTCATTTCTTAAAGCCCACACCGCCGAGATTTTAAAACAGATCAACAGCACCCAGCGGCCCATGGTTATTACGCAAAACGGAGAACCACGGGCCGTGCTGCAAGACCCGATAAGCTATGACAATATGCGTAAAGCGATTGGCCTGCTGAAGCTCATCTCTCTGGGCGAGGAAGAGATCAGGCAGGGCAAAACCAAAAATCAGGATCAGGTTTTCAAAGACATTGAGCAGATGTTGGCAGAAAAAGAAAAATGAGCCCTCCATACAAAGTCCAGTGGACCGCCGGCGCCGATGAAGATTTGAAAAATATAGTTCTATTTATCGCGGAAGAGAGCCCCCAAAGTGCCCGCGCGATTTTTGCGAAGATAAAAGAACAAACATCAAACCTGTCTCATTTTCCGGAAAGAGGCCGAACCGTACCGGAGCTTCATGATCAGGGGATTTTTCTCTACCGCGAGCTGATTATTTCGCCGTGGAGAATTGTTTACCGGATTGCAGATAATAAAGTTTACATCATGCTGGTAATGGATTCCCGCCAGAACCCTGAAGACATCCTCCTGAAAAGATTCACCCGCGGAGCCCGCCTCAACCCGGATGGCCGGTGACGCTGCGAAAGCCGGCGACCAGGTCGAGCAGTTCGGCGGTGATGGCCGACTGGCGGAGATTGCGGTAGCGGGCCGTCAGCTCGTCGCGGTGTTCCTCGATGTTTTTTTCGGCCTGCTGCAGCGAATAGAGACGACTGGCCTGTTCACTGGCCAAGGACTGAACCTGAGCCCGATAGATGGCAACAAAAAGATCCTGCTGTATCAAGGCCGGAAAAATTTTCTCCGGGGCCAGGGCACTTAAGGGCAGGCTGCGGCCCGGCCAGGCTTTCTGCCCCAGCCCCCGCAAACGCTCGTTATCGAGCGGCAGCAGCGGCGCCCTGACCGGCGCGCCTGACCCCCCGGGGGCATAGCGGTTAAAAAAAAGCTCAACCCGCTGGCACCCCTGCTGCTGCCAGCGGTGCAGCAGCAGTATAATCTCATAAACGTGCCGGTTCACTCCGGCCAGAGAACCCGGCGACCAGAACGTCTCCTCGGGTTCAAGACCGGCGGCCGCGAGCCGGGCCCCGAGCCTGACCCCGGAGACCAGGAGCCGTGATTGCCGCAGGCTTTCAAACCCCTGTTTTTCCAGCATGAAGTCCACCAGCCTCTCGTTAAAACGCCCGCAGAGACCCTGATCCGAACCAAAGATCACCAGACCCTGCCACCCTCCCACTACCGCCCCCGCGGCCGGCAGGCCGGTTTCGCGGATCACCCCCTGCAGTGCCGACTCTATAGTCTCCTGATAGGCGTCCAGGGCCTGGGCCGCCTGCTCATACTGGCGCAGATTGACAGCCGAGAGGGTTTTCAGGCTTTTGACAATGGAGGCCAGTTTGCCGCTGGTTTCGATCTGGCGCTGCAGGGTGTTGAGACTCTCCATCAGGCTACCTTGTCAGCGGGCGGCAAAAGTTGACGACAGACATCCAGGATCTCCTTCTGCATGATCTCGTTTAACGTTTCTCCCGCTCCGATCCGGGCACAAAGCTGGGTCAAGTGAGTGGTCGCGGCCTCGCACAAGGCGGCTTCCGCCGCCGCCACCTGGTCTACGGCTAAAGGGTCGAAAAGCCCGTTAATCAAGGCCAGCATCACAATAATCTGCTCATAATCCTGGCGCGGCTGATAACGTTTCTGGCGTAAGAGCTCGCGCAGGCGGCGCCCCCGCTCTAAGGATTGGCGGGTGGTGTCATCTAAACGGGTGGCAAAACGGGCAAAGGTCTCAAGTTCCTCAAACTGAGCATAGGAGAGTTTGAGCTCGCCGACCAGATCACGAAAGGCCGGTTTCTGGGCTTTGCCGCCAACCCGGGAAACCGATTTGCCGACATCGACCGCAGGCAACATACCCTTGGCAAAAAGCTGGGGCGAAAGATAGATCTGGCCGTCGGTGATCGAGATCAGATTGGTGGGAATGTAGGAGGAGAGATTCTGCTCTTCGGTTTCAATAATCGGCAGAGCCGTCATTGAGCCGCCCCCGAACTCGGGACGGAGATGGGTCGAACGCTCCAGGAGACGTGAATGGATATAAAAGATATCCCCGGGATAAGCCTCGCGCCCCGGCGGTCTTTCCAACAACAAAGACAACTCACGGTAGACCCGGGCATGACGGGTCAGATCATCATAAACGATCAATACATCGCGGCCCTGCTCCATAAAATATTCGCCGATGGCGGTCGCCGCATAGGGGGTAATAAACTGAAGGCCGGGCCCCTCTTCCCCGCCGGCAACCAGCACCAGAGTATAAGCCAGGGCCCCGTTTTTCTCGAGTTCGTTCAGTACCCGGGCCATCGCCGACTCGCGCTGGCCGATGGCGGCGTAGATGCAGATCACCTCTTTGCCGCGCTGGTTGCAGATGGCATCGAGGGCGAGCGCAGTCTTGCCGGTCTGACGGTCGCCCAGGATCAACTCCCGCTGACCCTTGCCGATGGGAATCAAGGTATCAACCACTTTAATCCCGGTCTCCAGAGGGCTTACCACCGGCTCCCGCATCATAATCGCCGGGGCCGGGCGTTCCAGCGGACGCCGCCCCTCACCCCCGAGCGGCCCTTTCTCATCCAGAGGCTTACCGGCAGCATTAAAGACCCGGCCCAGCAGAGCATGGCCCACGGCGACATCAGCCACCCGGCGCAGGCCTTTCACTGTCATCCCGGCCCGCACCTTTGCACTCTGCCCCAAAAGGATAATACCGACGCCGGCAATCCCGAGGTCGGCAACCATCCCCAAGGTGCCGTCCTCACACTGCACAAGTTCTTCAAAACCGACCGAGGCGAGGCCCACAGCCCGGACAATGGGGCCGTTGACCGCGACAATCCGGCCCAGATCTTCGACTGCAAGCTCCGGCTTAAATCCGGCAAGGGCCTGAGCAAAGGCCCGCTGCTGCTCTTCTAATGATTTTTCCAGCATAGAATTCAATTAAAAAAACTCTCCATTTCAGTCTGAAAGTCATCGAGATAACGCGCCAGATGCCACTCCAGTTTCTGCTCCGCAGAGGCCAACAGCATCCCGGCGATAAGTTCAGGGTCATCGCGAAAAGTTATTGACGGCGGGCTTTGAAGACGCGCGCCCAAGCCCGCCCGCAGCGCCGCCTGGGCGCTTTCGCCCAGAGGAAAGGCGGTGCAGACCTCCAGGCTTGCGGGATTCGGCAATTTTCCGAAAAACTCCGCCCCGGTTCCAGGGTCGGCCAGCGCCGCGCAAAAATGAAAAACCATGCGCTCTTCCAGATCGACATCGGCGAGATCACGAAAAGCACTCCGGGCCAGACGCTGAAACTGTTTACCCAGCTGCACCCCGGCCGCTTTGATAAAGAGAGCTTTTTCGCGGTCAAGTTCATCCTGACTGCGCTGCCGGGCGGCGGCCGCCGCCGTCTCCACCTCCTGAAAAAGTTTTTCCCGTAAAGCTTCCGCCTCCCGGCGCGCCGCGCGCAAGCTCGCTTCCGCCTGTTCCCGCACCTCTTCCTGCAGGGCCAGATACTGCTCTTTTTCATTTTCAGCCGCCCGCACCATCGAGGCCGCCGCCGCCAGTTCATCCTCAACCTTCTGCCGGCGCTGATGCATGGCCGTCAAAACCGGTTTATAGAGAAATTTCTTTAAGAGCCAGACCAAAATCAGGAAATTAACAATCTGGGCCCCGACCGTAAACCAGTCAACACTCATCCGGCCCCCTGGGCAATGACATAATTCCAGAAAGGATTGGCAAAAAGCAGGATCATCGAGATGACAAAAGCATAGATCGCGGTGGACTCGATCATGGCGATTGAGACAAACAGGGTCCGGGTAATGGTGGCGGTATGATCGGGCTGCTGGGCAATCGAGCGCAGGGCCGCCGCCGCCGCCATCCCCTCACCAATGGCCGAGCCTATCGACCCCACAGCCATACAGAAACCCGCCCCCAGGACTGAAGCCATACCGATTAAAGCGATATCCGTCATAAATTTCCTCCTTTGATTAATCAGCTTACTTCCGGGTGCCCAGGTAGTTCTCCTCCACTTCTTACGTTCAATTTCTGTTTTCCCAGCGCTCCTTGCGCCCAAATTGCGAAACTCGCGCTAAGGCGCTCAAACAGCCGCAATTTTAATGGGCTTCACTCGCTGGGGAAAACGACGAAATTTCGCGAGACGTTACGGAAAACTACCTGGGCACCCTCAAGAAAAACGATTTTAATATTTATCAGTTTTTTCCGGTGCCATTGCCGCGGCGATATAGACCAGGGCCAAGAGAGCAAAGATATAGGCCTGAATAACCCCGGTCAAGAGACTTAAAGCCTGCATCAACACCGGCACAAAAATCGGGGTAATCAGCAAAAGCACCATGCCGAACACGGTTCCGCTCATGACATTGCCGTAGAGCCTGACGGCCAGGGCAAAGGTTCGAGTGATCTCGCCTAAGAGGTTAAAGGGCAGCATCAGCAGCGTCGGGCTCAGATATTGGCCGAGATAGCTTTTTAAAGATCGGGTCGTCAGGCCGTAAGCCGGAACCGCGATGAACACGAGCAGGGCGAAGGCGCAGGTGGTTGAAAGCGAACCGGTCGGCGGCTGAAAAAATGGCACCAGACCGAGGATATTGGAGGTTAGAATAAACAAAAAGAGGGTGCCCACCAGCGGCAGCAGGCGGCGGGCCGGGCGCTGGCTGATCTCTTCAATATGATCGACCATGCCCTGAACCAGCACCTCGAGAAGATTCTGTCCGGCGGAAATTTTTAGTGAACTGCTTAAATGCCGGGTCAGCAGCCAGCTTCCCCCGGCCAGAAGCAGGATAATGATCCAGGTAAAGAGCAACGTCGCATTGAGACGCCCCCAGCCCCAGTCCAGCAGAATATATTGATCCGGTGAAAATTTCATCAGCGCCAACTTTCTGATTTGTTGGGCGGCAGGTATCTGACCGAGAAAAAACGGGCGCCGGTAAAACCTGCAACCAGAACCCCTAAGCGCCGCCAGTCCCCGGCCCCGAGCCACCAGAAAAGGGCCAGCGCCAAGCCGGCGCGCACGAGAAAACTGATGCTCAGGCCAACACCCCCGGACCCTTTACCGAGCAACCGCTTCAAGGTCAACCAGAGGCCGCCAAAATAAAAAAACCCGATAAGCAGACCGGCCCCGAAAAGACCGACCCCCTCGCCCAATCCCAGCAATCCCAGATTTTGGCCCGGATTCATTGCTTGACACCTCTTTGTCGCTCAAGCCAGCGCCAGGCCACAAAGCAGCCGCCGGCCAGACCGAGGAGAAGCCCGGTAAGCGTCCAGGAGATCGAGCCCGGATAGAGCGTATCGAGCCAGCGGCCGAGAAAGGTGCCGAGCACGGCGGGCAGGGCAATCGTCCAGCCCACAGTACCGAAGAGGCCAAGTCCTAAAAAGAGCACTCCCGGTTTCTCACGGGCTCCCTGGAGGCGCTGGTCAACCTTGCGCCGAATAATTTCCGGCAACTCTTCATGATGTTTTTCCGACATCACCACTACCCCTTACCCAACTCGGCAAAACGCCGGATAACCCCGTATTCGAGGCCGAAAAGGGCGCTGCGCGCCTTTTTTTCCAGATCGTCAATCACCTTGAAGCTCTCCTCCACAACCTGGGCCAACTGCCTGATATCCTCCCCGGCCACCGCGTTACGGCAGGAGATCCGCACCGCCGCCCCGATCTTTACCAGGGTCCCGTGATCGACGGCGAAATAATACTCCTGGCCGGCGACAGTGAGCTGCATAAGTCCCGGCACCAGGACCGCAAGATAGTCGATATGGGCCGGCAAGAGGGTAAAATGGCCCTCCAGACCTTCAGCTTTAAGCTTTTCAACCTGACTGTGCCGGCAGTAGATTTTATGGGGCAGGATCAAGCTAACCTCCATCATGATTTTTCGACCTCATCAATAGCCCCGATCATATAGAGATTTTTTTCCGGTACTTTAAGAAACTCGCCCTCGAGAATCCGGCGGCAGCCCTCCAGGGTCTGACTCAGGGGGACGAGACGGCCCGCCTTGCCGGTAAACCGGGCCGTGGTGAAAAAGGGCTGGGTCAGAAAACGTTCAAGGCGCCGGGCGATGGCGACAGTGCGCCGATCATTTTCGGAAAGCTCCTCAAGGCCGAGCATGGCGATGATATCTTTAAGATCCTCATATTCGGCAAAGATCCGGCGCACCTCATGATTGATCCGGTAATGAGTCGCGGAAACAATCTCCGGAGTCAGCATATTGGATGAAGAGACCTGCGGATCCATAGCCGGATAGAGTCCCTGACTGGCCCGTTTGCGCGAGAGCACAACCGAGGCCGAAAGATGGGAAAAGGTGTGGGAAGCGGCCGGGTCGGTGAAATCATCGGCCGGCACATAGACGGCCTGGACCGAGGTAATTGAGCCTTTGCCGGTCGAACAGATGCGCTCTTCGAGCTCCGCCAGCTCGGTCGCCAGGGTCGGCTGATAACCGACATGCGAGGGAATATAGCCCATCATTCCCGAAACTTCACTGCCGGCCTGAATAAAGCGGAAGATATTGTCAATCAAAAGCAGGACATCCTTTCTCCGGGCCTCGCGGAAATATTCGGCCACGGTCAAAGCGGCGTGACCAAGCTTGAAACGGGCCCCGGAGGGCTCATTCATCTGCGCGAAAACCATCACGGTTTTATCAAGCACCCCGGCTCCGGCCATCTCCCGATAAAGCTCTTCCGCTTCCCGGCAGCGTTCACCAATGCCGCAGAAAAGGCTGACGCCCTGATGGCGACCGGCAATATTATTGATCAGTTCGGTAATAATCACGGTCTTACCCACCCCG
>JAFGVI010000136.1 GCA_016938065.1 Deltaproteobacteria bacterium
ATCGGCCTGACCATCGCGTACAGCATAAACCGCGGCATCATGGGTTCCGGCGAAAGACATTGTCGCAAAATCTTTTTCCGGGTCGATACCGGCCTCTTTCAACTCGCGCAGAACCGCGAGCCAACCGCCCAAGGATTCCGGATCAACCGCAACAAATCTTTTTCCGATCAGCTCTTTCATGGAGGTGATATCCCGACGTTTGTTCAGGACGAAAATCACGCCGGCAAAAGTGGTCATCGGTTTATCGTAAACATCCCGGTTTATCAGGGTAAGAAGCCGGTCCACATTATAGGTAATTTCCAGAGAGACGTAGTAAGCGGGGTTGGTCAGCAAAAAATCAACTTCTGCTTTTTTGGTGGTGGGAACCACCTGGTCGAAATCAAGCGGGACTATTGAAAAGTTATAACCTTTGATATTTTGTGTGAGATAATCAGCGGTTGCTGACCATTGCTGGCGACAGTTTTCATCTCCTCGCTGAGCTAAGACCCCGATTTTTACGGGTTGATCAACGGCGTACGTCAATGTGGTTTTGAAAGCTGAAAAAATAAATACACTTACCAGTAGCAGTCCACATATTCGCATGGTTGAACTTATTCGATTCATGGTCTTATCCTTTGCAGCAGTGGCCGAATTTGACAACCGGTACCATGTTTGTTATCACTTACGCTATAAACCCAACCGTCCAAAAGGAGGAGGCATTATGAAGGCAGGTATTTTCTTTGCAGGTTCCGGACCCGTGTTGATTCTGACATCGTATGCATCATTAACAAATTCCAGCTTGGTTGAAAAGCTTTCAAACAAAGGGATAAAGAAGTTTATCGCTTTTGAAGTCTCTGAATCCACTCTGAAAGAGAAATATGGCAAGCACTTTGAAATTATTATGGGAGACCTCTATCAAACCGATGATTTGCGAGTCCTTGATTATGATGGACATCATATTTTCAACATTTTTCATCTGGAAGAACTCGGTGATCCCATATTTTACGAACCTGTTCAATAATTGGCCTGCCCGGGTGATAGATATAATCTTTCGCGGCTCCTTACTCTAATAAAATAGGCGCGTTTAGTGGAACTTATGCTGTCTCCCGGGTTTAACGATATATCTTCATAATTTATCCACCTCATATGACCTCTTCTGCCTGTCTCCTGGCAGGTTCCCTCTTGCATTTTCACAAAACACTCATTAGGCGCTGCATAGAGATTGTCGGACCGCTTCTTCACCAGGAATATAAGTTTGATTTTGCCGAAAACCTATCTTAAAGTATTGTTTTTGTAAAGTAAAAAAGATTAACGCAACTTCTCCAAATAAAATCAGATACCGTTAAAAGATCTCCTCTTGACAATACTTGGCTGTTTGGTTATATTGCCAAATATAACTAAAACGTTTAATTTTTGTCAGTGGTGCAGTTATGAATATAAAATTTGAATGGCGCTCTTTGAGCGTAATCCTCATTGTATTTTTAACCTGTTTTTATCTCCCGGTAGGCACGGTTAGTTTCGACAATGCTCTGCTCGAAGCCTTTCATCTGGTCAAATGGTATGCCCGTGAACATGTTCTCTTGTGTCTGCTGCCAGCTTTTTTTATAGCTGGAGCCATCTCGGTTTTTGTCAGTCAGGCTGCAGTCATGAAATATCTTGGCGCCGGGGCCAACAAGGTTCTAGCTTACGGTGTGGCCTCGGTTTCAGGCACTATTCTGGCGGTTTGTTCATGTACGGTTTTACCCCTTTTTGCCGGAATCTATAGGATGGGCGCCGGCCTGGGCCCGGCCACTGCTTTTCTCTATTCAGGTCCGGCTATTAATGTTTTATCGATTGTTTTGACAGCTCGTATTCTCGGGCCTGAACTGGGTTTGGCTCGAGCTTTGGGAGCGATATTGTTCAGTGTTGTCATTGGTATTTTAATGCATCTGATTTTCCGCCGTGAAGAAAAAGCAAGACAGCTGAATGTCGTTGATCTGCCGGATGAAGTGAAACGTCCGCTCTGGCAGAATGCACTCTACTTTGCGACCATGGTCGGTATCCTGGTTTTTGCCAATTGGGGACACCCGGAAAATGATAGTGGTTTGTGGGCCCTGATCTTCGATCTCAAATGGCCGATTACCGCAATTTGTGCGGCCCTTTTAGCTGTTCTGCTGGTGCTTTGGTTTAACATGCCCTGGTGGAAAGTGGGGCTGGTGGCCCTGCCGGTTGCTGCCCTGGCACTTTTTTTTCCGACAAAACCATTATTGAGTTTTACGGCTGGTTTATTGGGGTTGTCGCTGATTAGCGGCACTGAAGCCGGTGAGAATGCGGCCTGGTTTGACTCCTCGTGGGGTTTTGCCAAACAGATTTTACCCCTTCTTCTGTTTGGGGTGCTGGTTGCCGGACTGCTTCTGGGCCGGGTCGGTCACGAAGGCCTGATCCCTGTAAGCTGGGTCTCCGATGCGGTCGGCGGCAACTCTTTGCAGGCCAATTTTTTCGCCGCTTTCTCTGGAGCCTTCATGTATTTTGCGACCTTGACTGAAGTCCCGATTCTGCAGGGCTTAATTGGTAACGGCATGGGCAAGGGGCCGGCTCTGGCCCTGCTGCTGGCCGGACCGGCTCTGAGTCTGCCCAACATGCTGGTCATCCGCAGTGTTCTGGGAACTGCTAAAACTCTAGTTTTTGTCTCGCTGGTTATCTGTATGGCGACAATCAGCGGGATGTTGTTCGGTATTTTCTTTTAATAGGTTTGTACACTTAACTTTAAGGAGAACATTATGAAAATTCAAGTTCTGGGCACCGGTTGTCAGAAATGTACATCGTTGGCGGCAAGCGTCGAGGCGGTTGCGGTTGAACTCGGGATTGATTTTGAACTGGAAAAAATTACCGACATCAATCAGATTATGGCTTTTGGGGTTATGCTGACCCCGGCCCTGGCGCTTGATGGCGAAGTTAAAGTGGTGGGAAAAGTTCCTTCGCCGAATGAGCTCAAAAAACTTTTGCAGCAGTAGTGTTCTTTTCCAGTATGATAGCTCACGGAGATGAAAATGTTTAGAAAATCAAAACTATTCTGGTTGTTATTCCTGGCGACTTTTTCTCTGTTTTCTCTGGGAGGAGTTTCGTCTCAGGCCACAGTTATTCAGGAGAGGACGATTATTTATTATTTCCACGGCAATATGCGTTGTCAAACCTGCAATAAAATTGAGATGTATACGAAAGAGATTGTCAATGCCGGCTTCTCCAGAGAACTGGCTGAAGGCTCTATGGAGATTCGCATTGTCAATACGGACAAGTCTGAAAACGAACATTTTATCAAGGATTTCAAACTTACCAATCACTCGCTCGTGCTGGTTCAAACCAATGATGATAAGGTGATTAAATGGAAAAACCTTGATCGTATCTGGTTGCTGGTTCGTAACAAAGAGGCCTTCCAGAACTATGTCAGTGAGGAAATCCGGGTTTTCATGGCTGCTGAAAAGTAATGAATGAGTATTTTGCCGCGATCTTGACCGCTTTCTGGCTCGGCATCCTGACCTCTATCAGTCCCTGTCCCTTAGCCACCAATATTGCCGCCATTTCTTATGTTGGCCGCCGTGTTGGCGAGCCCCGCAAGGCTTTTCAAGCCGGGCTGCTTTACACGCTTGGAAGAACTGCCGTCTATCTGCTAATCGGCATAGTCTTGGTCAGTAGTCTGCTCTCAGCCCCCGTTCTCTCTCATCTTCTGCAGAAATATATGAATAAATTTCTCGGCCCCCTCCTGTTCATCGTTGGCCTGATTCTGCTCAATATTATCAGGCTTAACTTCAGGGGGCTGGGTATCAGTGAAAAAGTCCGGCAAAAGAGCCATGACATGGGGGTCTGGGGCGGTGCTTTTCTAGGTGTTCTGTTTGCTCTTTCTTTTTGTCCGACTTCAGCCGCTCTTTTTTTCGGCAGCCTGCTGCCTCTGGCTGTACAGCAGCAGTCCCCTCTGATGCTGCCGGCGGTTTATGGTATCGCTACGGGCCTGCCGGTATTTTTCTTTGCCTTGTTGATGGCTTTGGGGGTGAATCGTGTCGGTACCGCTTTTAATCGCATTACCTTTTTTGAAAAATGGGCCCGGCGAATTACCGGCCTGATTTTTATCGCGGTGGGGATTTACTATACATTGGTCAACGTTTTTGCTATTGTGCTGTAGAAATTTTTACTGAAGGGAGCTTTTGCAAATGAAAAAAGAAGAGAAAAATCTCTACGATGCCAAAGCCAAAATCTTTAAAGCCTTAGGCCATCCGACCCGGCTCTGGATAACCGAGAAACTGGCCCAGGGAGAATGTTGTGTCTGTAATCTGGTTGAACCCCTTGCGGCCGATTTTTCTACCGTTTCCAAACATCTTTCAGTACTCAAGGAAGCCGGGATCGTCGAAGATGAAAAGCGGGGCAAGCAGGTTTACTACAGCCTTAAAGTGCCGTGCCTGATGGGCTTTATGAGTTGTGTCGAAGATGTTATTGAAAATCGGATCAGAGAACATATGGATCTCTTCAGTAGCCGTAAAATTGTCTGATGTGGAATTGTTCAATGCCGATAGAACGGGTTGCCTTACGCAGGAAGAATACAGGTAATAATAAGTGAAGAGCACCGAGCTTGAATTTATTCTTTTTGATCTGGACAATACCCTTTATCCCAGAACTTCCGGCCTTTTTGATCATATCGATCGCCTGATCAACCGTTATCTGGAAAAGGTGATTAAGATTCCGGCGAAAGAAGTTGACCGTCTGCGCCGGGCTTATCTTGCGGCTCACGGCACAACCCTTAATGGTCTGATCGCTCACCATGCGGTTGATCCTTATCACTATCTCGATTTTGTTCATGACGTTCCTTTGGCTGATTATCTGGTGCCGGATGCTGAGCTGGCTCAATTGATTGCCCGGCTGCCGGGTAAAAAATATATTTTTTCCAACGCTTCAAGCAGCCATTGCCAAAGAGTGCTCGACTACCTTGGTCTCAGTAATCTCTTTAGTGCGGTTTACGATATCAATTATTTTAACTTCCGTCCGAAACCGGATCTTGCCATCTATCGCGAACTGCTTGATGATATTGGCGGCGATCCGGCTAAGGGGATAATGATCGACGATCTGATCGTCAATCTTGAACCGGCCGCAAGTCTGGGGATGACCACCGTCTTCTATGATCCCGCCCTTAAAAATCCACCATTACTTCCTCCTCAGGGCAGAAGTCTCAACTGCTTACACCGACTCCCGCAGCTGGTTACTGAGTTGCGGTTGCGGGCACCGAATTAGGATTGATGCCAACCGTTTAGCCCAGCCTTTCCGACACCATTCTTTTTCTTAATGATAATTTCACAGCGGGCGACCGGATCAATACGTTCGAGTTCGTTGATTTCTAAAAGTGCCAGCCCCGCCGCCGTGACAACTTTTTCCAGAGCGATTGCGTCTAAAGCTCCAGCGATGTTCCAGAGCCAGTTATCTACTTCATCGGCAAACCCCGGCGGCAGGGATTCAGTCAGGATAAAGTCATAAATCAACAAGGTTCCGTTTTGCGTCAGCAACGGCCGCAGCTCGGCAAAAAATTTCTTTTTGGCATAGACCAGGTTGAATGATCCGTTCATCAGGATAAGTTCAAAAGGTTGAAATAGACAAGGGTTGGTCGGATCGCAGCTAAGGCTGTTGAGGTCGCCGGCAAGAAGGGTGATTTTCCGGGCTTCTGCGGGAAAGTTGAATAAGAGATCTTTGCCTTTGGCGAGCAGTTTGGGGCTTGCATCAAGACCCGTAAGCCGTTCCAGGCAGGGGAGGGATCGGGCGCAAAAAAAAGCATCAAGAGCCATGCCGCAGCCGAGATCAAGAATGGATTGGGGGGCGAGGCTGATAATTCGGGGAAGCGGGTTGGCGCAGGGGAATGCAAGGCCGTCACTTTCAGGTGGCAGTATGGCCAGCAGATCAAGTGCATAACCCAGTTTTTCCAGCAGGCCAACTCCACGATCAACCGCCACTTGACTGAGCAGCCCATTATTGCAACTGCAAGCCCGATCGTACATTTCCTGTAGAGAGCGCTTCAGTTTTTGCGTGAAAAGTTCCATTACGGGTGTCTATATCTGATTTTTTTCCAGCCGGCCAGAGCAAAGTAGAGAGCTCCGGCGAAAAGAATAATTACCGGTCCGCTGGAAAGACCGGCGCTGTAGCTGACAGCTAATCCCCCGACAATTGCCAGAGCCGACAAAAAAACCGCCAGCAGCATCATGCTGAAGAGGCGGCGGGTATAGAGTGCCGCGGCAGCGGCCGGCAAGGTCAGCATGGCGATGACCATGACGATTCCGACAATGCGAATTAAAAGAACCACGGCAACCGCCGTCAGAGCCAGCAACAGTTGATAGTAAACGTCGACCCTTAAACCTCTGAGGCGGGCAAATTCCTCATCAAAACAGATCGCCAGAAGTTGATGATAGCAACTGACAACAAACAGTATGGTAACAAGATTAAGAACTGCAATAAGTTTCAGGTCGCGGCCGGAAACCAGCAGAATATCCCCGAAAAGATAGCTGGTGATATCAAAATAGCCGGGAGTCAGGTCGATAAAGATTATACCTAAGGCCATACCAATGGCCCAGGTTGCGCCAATCATGGTCTCTTCACGGCGACCGGAACCATGGCCGAAACGGCCGACAATAAAAGCGGCCAGAAGTGCCGCGAAAAGAGCGCCGTAGACCGGATCAAGCCAAGTGAATCTGAAGACCTGCTGCAGCCATAATGCTCCGCCGATACCGCCGAGAACGGAATGCGAAACCGCCCCGGCAAGGTAACTTATACGCCGGGTCACGACATAGGTGCCGATAATTCCGAAGGTTATGCTTGAAAAGAGGCCGACCGCCAGAGCCAGCCTTAAAAAGCCATTGTCCGGATCAACTAAAGCGTGAAAAAATTCCATAAAGTGAATGCAGTACTACACAGAGGGAAGATGAGGGTGGTGGCCGTTTTTGGCGCAGCGATGGTCGTGACGGACAAGTTTGAAATCTCCACCGTAAATCTCTTTGATCAAGGTTCCATCAATGGCGCTGGTCGGATGAATGTTAACCTGTCGATTGACGCAGATGACGCTTTTGACCACTTGGGAAACAAACCCCAGATCGTGTGATACCAGGAGGATGGTCATGCGGCGGTTCAAACGAACCAGGGTCTCGTAAAGATTTTCTTCACTGCGCTGGTCGATATTGGCTGTCGGTTCATCCAGTAACAGAAGTTGCGGTTCGGTGCAGAGGGCGCGGGCAATCAGAACCCTCTGCCGCTGCCCCCCGGAAAGCTGCTGGAAAGAGTTTTTTGCCATGTCACTCAGGCCGACCTCAGCCAAAGCCTGCCGAGCCGTTTGAAGAGCCTGACGGGAGTAGCCGCCCCAAAGATGTCGGTTTTGTCTGCCCAGCTGGCCCATCAGCACAACGTTAAGCACTGAAACAGGAAAAAGGGGATCGAGGTGGGCATGCTGCGGCATATAGCCGATTTTCTGGCGGGCTTTTTCCGGCTTTACCCCGAACACTTCAATCTGACCGCGATTCGGCTCAAGCAACCCCAGTATCAATTTCAGAAGGGTCGTTTTTCCCCCGCCATTAGGGCCGACTATACTGCTCAGCTCACCCTGCCTGATTTCAAGATTTACATTCTGCAGAACCGGAATATCTTGATAAGCAAAGTCAAGATCAGTGATTTTTATAACCGATACGTCTTGATTCATCTTTTGCAGAAGAGACCATGGGGTATGCGGGGGGGGTTACCCGTAAATTGAGTTATCTTATCAGGCTGTTCCTGACAGCCTGCGCAATCCGGTTAAGATTGCCAAAATAATCTGCGGCCAGAGGGTCAATGGGAATGACGGCACAACCCAGGGCAACCGCTATTTTTTCGGCACTCTGCCGGTCAAACTGGGGTTGGACAAAGATCACCCGGGCCTGCTCCTGCCGGGCTTTCTTGATGAAACCTTCCAGTTCTTTGGCTTTTGGACTTTTGCCTTCGTTTTCGATAGCCATCTGGTGCAGCTGGTAGGCACTGGCAAAGTATCCGAAGGCCGGATGGTAAACAAAAAGAGTGCTGCCGGCAAAACCATGCAGAACCTCTTTTAAACGATTGTGTAAATTTTCAAGTTTTTCTTTTAAGATACTGAGATGCTTCAGATAAATATCCTTGCCATCAGGATCGATCCGGCTCAGTGCAGCCGCCATTGTTACAGCTTGCTGCAGGGCCAGTCGCGGGTCAAGCCAACTGTGCGGATCAAGTCCGGTGGATTGGTGGTGCGAATAATCCGGACGGAGAATCTGCTGCCCGGCATGCTCAGCACTGGACATGGGCTGCAGGATGATGCCGGCCTGGGTGTCAATGATTTGCGGGTGTGTTGTAAATTTCTCCAGCCGTTTAAGCAGTGCATTCTCAAAAGGCAGCCCCACTTTGAAAAAAAGCCGTGCCCGGCTTAAAGCCTGAATCTGTTGCGGAGAAGGGGCATAGGTGGCCGGGCTCTCGCCCGGAGGAAGCAACAGCTGGACCTTGACGCGATCGCCTCCCAGCTGTTGACAGAGGTCTAAATGCGGGCCAATACAGACAAACACTGGAATCGGGTTCCGGGTAGACTCTGTTTTTTGATCATCAGCCTCAAGCCTGCAAACTCTGAATGAAGAAAAAGCCAGGAGAACACCGCCAAGAACAAGTAGAAAAATTTTTTTCTTCATGGTTACTGACAATTATTTATACCGGCCGGAGGGGAGTGACAAATATAAAAAAGGCTGAAGAGCAAATCTCTTTCGCTCTCGGCACCGCAATCATCTGAGATTGCAACATATTGGATTGTAACACAGGGGACAAGCGCGGTAAACTCTTTTTCTTGATCTTTATTCACGGCCGGCTCGGGATTGAACCAGAAAGTTGTTTTATCCTTTTAACTTTTGTATTATAGCATTTTGCCGGATAGGCACTCTGCTCGATCGTGAATGTGATAATTCTCTTTGAGCAACTCTCAATCAGGAGGTTTTTTGGTCGATGGAAAAAGTTGAATCGGGCTCCGCTTTTCAATGTCTTAGAAATGTTTCCCTAAAACTGAAACTTCTCGGACTCTACTTTTCAGGTCTTGCCCTGCTCGGCTGTATCGGCTACGGCTTCTTTATCTATCTCGAAGTTAAAAATTACAATCTGGATCGAGCAGTATTACACACCCAGGCCAGCTACTTCGAAAAAATGGCGTTTGCGCACCTGCAGTATTCGGTCAACCTCCATAACCACCTGACCAAAGTTTACCATGAAAGTGACAGCGCTCATGAGAAAAATGCCAAAACGACCATCATCAACGATTTTCTCAACAGCGTTGTGGTCTTGAGTGACGAAAACTTTAATTTTGCCATTTTTGACTACCTCGGCAAACTGGTTACGACCAACAGTAAAGCACTGCAGCACCTGATGCAGGACAACAGCGTTGATCACGGCGCCATCAACCGGATTATTCAGAAAACATCCAGCGGAATTCACAGTGACTATATTGAGCTCAAAGATGCCGAGGGGTCGGCAAAGACCACCGGTTTCTATGTCAATGTTATCCTTTTTGAACCCTTGAGCTACTATGTAATGGCAATCGCCAAAAATGAGCATGCCGAAGCCAGTATCGGCCAGGTCATGCAGAAGAAGAAAAGAGAGATTATTAACTCGGTTATCTTCAGCCTGCTGCTCGGTTTGGGTGGTTCCTCAATCGTCCTGACGATTCTTTTTCTCTACCTCCGCTTGCTGACCGGTAATATCGGCGAAATAACGAAAAGCATCAGCCAGCTTTCTTCAGGAGAAAAAACTGATGTCTCCCTTGAACCGAAAACCGATGATGAAGTTGGCCGCATGATTGCTGCCTTTAACGGCTATGTGCAGAAAAAGATAAATCTTGAACGGTTTAAACAACTGATTGAAGAGGACGAAGGTATAAGTGACGTTTATGGTCGAATTTTCACAATTCTGGAAAGCTTTGCCATAGATAATTTTGCCCTTTATGAAGTTAACAACAGCAAGAATCATATGAAACATATCAGTCCCGAATCCGAGGGGCTGGAGGAGGCGTCTGGTTTTACCATGCCCTGCAACCGGGAAATCCTTTTAAATGCCGATGCCTGCCGCGCCAAGCGCCTGGCTCAGGTAGTAGCCGGAGAGAGTGATTACCGGGTCTGTCCCCGCTTTCTTGGTTATAATCAGGGCTATCGCCATCTTTGTATTCCAATCATTATCAGCGGCACGGCCGGGGAGATTGTGCATATCACCATCAAACCCGGAGAGGAAGAAAATCTGAGAAAAAAGACTCCGGTTATGCTTGAGTATTTTCGTAATGCCGCACCGGTTATTGAAAGTAAAAAACTGCTCGCCAGTCTCAAGGAGGCAACCCTGAGAGATAATCTGACCGGTTTGAATAATCGGCGTTTTCTTGAGGAGTATGTTGAAATTTTAATTTCTGAAGCGGAACGTGAGAAAAAAAAGATCGGCATTCTCATGGCCGATCTTGATTTTTTCAAAAAAGTCAATGATGTGCATGGTCACCTGGTGGGCGACCGGGTTTTGAAGATACTTGCGAAAATCATGCAGAACTCTGTCAGAAGTTCTGACATTGTGGTTCGCTACGGCGGCGAAGAATTTCTCCTGATAATCAAAAAGGCGAATGATGACAAAGATGTCATGGCTGTTGCCGAAAAAATTCGCAAAAATGTCGAAGAACATGTTATGAAAATAGACTCAGGCATCACGCTGAAAAAAACCTTGACGATCGGAGTAGCCCTTTTCCCCAAAGACAGTGAAAACTTCTGGCAGGCTGTAAAGTTTGCCGATGTCGCCCTCTACCGCGGCAAGGAGGCGGGCCGCAATCGGGTGGTCCGTTTTGAGGCCTCCATGTGGGATATAGAAGAAGAGTACTGACAGACAAAACTTTTTTGGAGCCCCGGATTGAATTATGACTTTGTGTAATAAAGTTATGGTTGTCGATGACAGCAGAGTCAATCTGAAAATTATTGATCTGATTCTGCGGCGTGCCGGTTATGAAACGGTTCTGGTAGCCGACAGCGGCAGCGTTCTGAAAGCTGTTCGAGACTCGGATCCCTGCCTGATTCTTCTCGATATCGATATGCCCGGCTTAAGTGGTCTTGAGATTTGCCGGCAACTTAAAGAGAGTGATGACTGCAGTCATATTCCGGTTATTTTTGTGACCGGCAATACCGACGATGCAACCATTAAGAAAGCCTTTGCCCTGGGCGGTCGCGACTATGTCAGGAAACCGGTTAATGAAGTTGAACTCCTGGCCCGCATGCTGGCAGTCAGTGTACAGCTGGAATTGACCGAGCGTCTCAAATACGAAGAAAAAATGAGTGGTATTCTGGAACTTGCCGGTACGATCTGCCACGAGTTCAATCAACCTCTGCAGGTTATTTTAGGTTCCGCCGAGCTCCTTCTGCAAAAACTTCCGGTCGGGGCGACAGGACGGACTCTGGCCGAAACAATAGTAAATCAAACGTGCAAATTAGGTGAAATAAATCGTAAACTGATGAATATCACCACCTATGAGCATAAACTGTACATCGGCAACAGCAGGATTGTTGATCTGGAAAAAGCTTCCACCAGATAAAGGGGAAAACAATATGAAGAAAAGAGTTTTGATTGTTGATGATGAAAAGGAAATTCGTGATCTTTTCCGCCGGGTTCTGGAAAGCGCCGGCTATGAGGTCGAGACGGCTGCGAGTGGAGAAGAGGCTTTAGAGATAATCGAAAAGAAAAAATTTCCTCTTCTGCTGTTTGACCTCAATATGCCGGGTATGGATGGTATCGAACTATGTAAAAGAGTGCGGACTCTGCTGCCGATTTCGATAATTTTTGCAATCACCGGATACGCTTCATTGTTTCATCTGCATGATTGCCGGCAAGCCGGTTTCGACGATTACTTTATCAAGCCGGTCTCAATCAAGACTCTGCTCGACGAAGTTGAGATTGCTTCAAAAAAAATTGACCGCTGGCTTGATCGGACAAACTGACGACGGTTTTGGCCATCGCTTCTTCAGCTGAAAGATAAATTAAAGTGTAAAAACCAAGAGCCGGCTCAAGGCCGGCTCTTGGCTCAGATTTTTATTCGATTTACCAGCTTATTAAGTTCCGCCGCCAATCCGGCCAGCCGTTCCGCACTTTGGTTGACGTCATTGCTGTTGGTCGAAATTTCTCTGGCGGAGTTGTTGACCATGGCTATATCCTGGGCAATTTCACCTGCAGCCTGATTACTCTGTGCCACATTTTCATTGACCTCAACAATACCGTGCGAGGTTTCTTCAAGATTAGAGGAGATGGTTCTGACATTACCGGTCTGCTCTTCTATGGCCGTGGCAATAATATCGACAATCTCCCTGACATCATTGACTACCTTTTCGATGATCTTGATATCGCTGACGGTAATCCGTGATGATTCCTGAATCCCGTTTATTTTTTTCTGAATTTCGAGGGTGGCTTCGGCTGTCTGTTTTGAGAGTTCCTTAATCTCGTTGGCGACTACGGCAAAGCCTTTGCCGGCTTCACCGGCCCGGGCAGCCTCGATCGTGGCGTTGAGAGCTAAAAGGTTGGTCTGCTCTGAGATTTCAGTGATACTTTCGGTTACTTTGCCGATCTCTTCAGCCGAAGCGCCAAGGCGGCCGATACTGACTGACGCCTGACTCACTTTCGCAACCGCATTGCCAACAATAGTCCGGGCCCGATCCGTGCTGTCAGCAATTTCATTAATGGTGCCGGTCATCTCTTCAGTCGAGGCCGCCACCTGGTTGATATTGTCGGCCGAGCTGGCCATGGCCTGAGTTACGGAAGCCATGTTGGTACTCATCTCTTCCGCGGCGCTGGCAACGCTGTTGGAACGGGCTGAAGTTTCTCCGGCCTCATTTGACATCTGTCCTGAGATTTCGGTTAACTCCTGCGAAGATTTAAAAAGTATTTCAATACCGGCCTGAATCTCACTGAAAATTTTGCCCAGATCTATTGCCATCTGGTTCATCGCCGCCGTTAAGGCGCCGACTTCATCGTGCTGCTCCAGTTTAAGCCGCTGGCTGAAATCTCCATGAGCCATCTGTTGAGCCAGTTTGACCCCGGATTCCAGTGGTTTGGTGATTGAGCGGGCCGTAAAGAAAAAAATCGAAGCAGCCAGCAAGATGCCGACCAATGATATAATGCCACCCTGAAAAAGACTTTTAAATAAAGCTTTATCGGCCTCATCAAGAGACTGGACGACTTCAAAAGCTCCATGCATTTCTCCGACCTGCCAGTTTTCCATCGCCACTCCGGTAGGGTCGGTCCCATCGTTACGTCCCCAATAGGCTGGCGCATTGGCCGGATCGCCGTGACAATAGAGGCAGACTTTGGTTAGTTTAACCGGTAAAAAATAGCGTACAGCGTTAGCTTTTTCATCAAGTATATAATATTCGTCAAGATTTTCCTCCTGCAACTTTTTCAGAGAGGGACCTTCTATGGCGTAGTCGAGACCATAATCAGGTATGTTATGCGGATTGCGCGGGCTGAATTTGGGTACCCTGAACTGATAACCTCCGCGCTCGGCTTTGCGCATCGCCGCTCGCCAGGCCGAATATACCGGAACTGACGAGATTACTTTTTTAATTTGTGTCCATCCGGAAACCCCGGTTTTTGGCGGGCGCAGGCCGCCCGAATTTATCTGGTTTTGACGTGGCAGGCTAAAGTTGCACCCCA